>JAYSVC010000024.1:0-6263 GCA_043718735.1 bacterium
ATAATATTGGTGGTCTTTATAAAATCTTTGACAAAAATCACAAACACAATCTCCATTTGCTCTGTACCAGTAATCGTTAACATTACTGTCATCTTCTAACAAATCATTTTGATGCAAAAAATTATCTACAAGATTTTTAACGAGCATTTACTCACCTCTTTTCTATAAAAATAATCATCTATGCAGTGGATTATATCACACATCTTAGCTTTGTGCTATAATACAAAAAGAAAATACCTCATACAAAAATATGAATACCATTATCAACAAAAAATTACATCATGATTACGAAGTGCTGGAAAAATATTCTTGTGGTGTGGAGCTGCTCGGCCACGAAGTGAAAAGCATAAGAAAAGGTATGATAAATATTACTGGAGCAAAAGTAATATTAACTGGAGGTGAAGTGTTTATGGTAGGTGCCGACATACACCCCTATCAAGAAAATAACACTGTCGTAAACAAAAACCTGAAAGGTTCTGTATTAAAGTATGACAAATTAAGAACCAGAAAACTTTTGATGAATAAAAAAGAAATATCAAAGCTGTATAAGATAATGGAGAACAAGGGACTGCACCTCGCCGCCTACTCTGTTTTTGATACGCATGGAATAATAAAAATAGACATAGCGTTGTGTAAAAAATTGAACAAGCATGACAAGAGAGAAAAAATAAAAGAGCGTGATTTTCATCAGGCTGGGTAAGGACCGTCACTTTATGATATAATATAAATAGGAAGTATATGAAAAAGATTTATTTATTTTTTATAATTAATTTTTACTTTATAAGTATATTTAGCTTTTCTAATGCGCAAAATATTTTAACCCCTAACAATACAAATATCACGACTTTATCGATTAGTACTAGCACAAAAATAATCTTGCCCGCAAATACATATATACAAATAATAGATAGCTGCACATGGAATCACAGTGGTGCGTGCGTGGCTGCACGTGGTGGACCCGGCACAAACTTTTCAAAAGAGCACAGACTGCGTAATGGTATAGTTTTAAAAGTTTCAGAAAAAGTAGGAAATAAAAGTGATATCTGGTATAAAATAGATTTTAAAAATGAAAAAATAAATAAGTCAGAAAGACTTAAAAAAGACTGGTATGTGAATGCAAAATATACCAAAGTATTAGAAGATGTAAAACCAGAAGTGTATGATGAAGGTAATTACCTTGAAAATAAAGAAATTGAAAATAAAAAGATATACATAAATCTAAAAAAACAAATCTTAGAAGCTTATGAAGGTGAGACACTTTTTATGAGAACAAAAATATCTACTGGGTTAAAAGATAGCCCGACAGAAAGTGGTGAATATTTTATACATTACAAGACACCAAGTAGATACATGCAAGATGATGCGACTACGACTAAAATCTTCTACACTCATACGAAGACAGAGACCTTAGCTAGCGGAGAAAGCAAAATATCAACCAGCACAAGGTCTTACTCTACCTCTACTAAAAATAAAATAAATTACAAAGAATACTATGATTTGCCAGGTGTCCCCTTCACTATGTATTTTGACGAGGATGGGAAAGCGATACATGGTGCTTATTGGCATAATAATTTTGGCAGTCAACACTCACACGGATGTATCAACTTACCATTAAAAGATTCTGAAAAGTTGTATCGCTGGACTCCTGTTGGTGCTATTGTAATAGTAAAATAAAACTTGACAATCATTGATTTTCTGCTACAATGTATATAGTTCTCTTTTGCTATTGTAAAAGAGAACTATGGGGGTGCCAGGCTTTGATCTTTGTAATTATTATACAGTGCAATACAACCTTGTAGATGTGGTTCAAACATTTACAAAAAGAATGCAAACAAAACTGCATCAAGAGTAGCATCTGATTTTTGGATGTTCTCTCCAGCTTTCGCTCGTGCTTAATCGCATCTAGCCAGCAGGCGCTATTATAATTTTCACACATCGGATTATTATTAGTGTTATAAAGAATGTGAGTAGAATATTTTATTTAATAATTTAAAAAATATTTGAAATAAAAAATTATAAATATATTTCTATTTTGTAAAGTTTCCTAAAAATATATTACAAAAAACTTTGCTAAGTATTGTAGACTCTGTATGATTTTACTCTGACACGGGGGTTCAACTCCCCCCATCTCCACAATAAAAAAGAAAACCATCAATCTTTGATGGTTTTCTTAAATGATTCAATTACCTCGAACTACATACTCTATAATACTCTACGATATCTTCTTTTGTTAAAACAAACTTCTCATCAGAATTAAGGTAATGCATTATAGACGCTGAGTTTTTAGTATGCTTCATTTTTAATGCGTGACCTAACTCATGAGCCATCAATCTTTTAAGGTTTACAATGTCTTTGTATTCATACAAAGTAATCTTGTTATTTGTATACACTCCCTGTTCAAAGTTTTTACCTACATTTTTATTTAACTCTTTTACTAATGCATTAGCTTCAGCCACCAAGTCATTATAACTCTTCACGCTTGTGTTAAGGGTAACTACATAATTTTCTATGCTTTTATTTCTGGTCTCTAATTCAAACTTACTGCTTTCTAATTTGTCTTTATCTTGATTTAATTTCTGATAATCATAATCATTTGCCCCACCTTCTTTATTCGTCCTAGTAACTTCATTATTATAATTCTCTAATTTACTCTTAAAGATATCCCAGTCTTTTTCAAAGTTGCTTTGCACATTTTTAAGTTTCTCTTTTTCTGTATTCAAATCTTTCAATTTATTTTCCAAAATAAGTGCTTTTTCTTTTCTTTTTTCAGCTAAAATGTTTTTTTCTATTGTCTGTCTCTGTCTTTCGTCATATTTAAAATCAATCACAACTTTTCCATTTTCATTGTATTCTAAAACTTTTTCTCCTAGACCATTATTCCAGATGTTCGCGGCTTCGGTTAAATATTTTAACACCTCTTCTTTTGTTAAGTTAAACTCGGGGTCTACTTTACCGATTTTAAAAGTGGTTACTTTGCTACAAGATCTTTTAACACTAAAGGCATTTGCTGGTATTGTAAAAATAAAAATAAACACTAAAAATAAACTTACAACAGATTTGATTGTGTTGTTTAAGTTCTTAAATATTCTAAAAAAATACTTATCTATCATTTATATATTATAGCAGAAATAATTAAATCAAAAAAGATTGTTTTACACTAAATGTTTTTAATAAAATAAAAACCTGCTTAAAAATAAGCAGGTTAAGAACTAATTAAGAGATACGAAGTAATGCTGGGTTAATAACCCCACCATTAACATTTGCTTTTTCACCCTCATCACTTAATTGAATATCAATATTGTGCCAAAGACGAAGCTCTTCTCCATGTTTCCAACAATTAGCAAGAATAGATACAGCGCATCCATACATAAAGCCTGTAATGCCAACAGGAATATCTGCTTTGCTACTGCACTCATTAGCAATAGCTGAAGTTTGTAACCTTCACCCATTTTCTTCTGCATTAATCTAGCCCAATACTCAGCATAAGTAAAAACAGCTAAGCCATACCCATCTCCATTTTGAGCTTTTATACCTTGTTGCCACTTTTCTTCATTACGATCCATTGCTGGACAAGTATTGATCTCAGAAAAAAAGACAGCTTCTTTTTTATTTTGAATGACTTGATATTCAGCATTTTCTTTTTCCCATAGCGCATCTTTTTCTTTTTTAATTTTAGCATCTTTAGCTAATTCTTTACTTGAAAGAGTTGCTTTTGGATATGGTCCAACTTTACATGTAATATAGTCCGATATATTTCTGTGCCAGTCGCGACAAATCAAATCAGGATCGGAATCCTGACAGACACTAATATTAACCCCATTAAAATTAAATGAAACTAAATACGGTGGGACTTTCTTGTTAGAGGAAAGCTTAACCATCTGAACCATGGCAATCTCATATAAAGTTGCGTCACAAGACTCTGCAAGATTAATAGATTCTTTGATAGCTTTACCAATACTGTCTCCAGCGTAAACTTTTAACTCCATTCTAAAGTATTTAACTGCACCAGAGTTGGCCCAGCGCCTCCAGAATCGAGGATCATTAATTTTGCTTTGATTCATTGAAATTCTCCTTGTAAGCTTATTTAAAAGAACTAATAGACACTAAGTGTTAGATAAACTTGAACACTAATTTCATACTAACACAGAAATATGGCATGTGTCAAATATAAAAACTTTTTCTTTTTTCATGTTAAAATGTAACTATGAAAACTAATAGTCTGAATAATATTTTTTTAAAAGTAAAGCATAATAAAAAAACAGTGCTTTACCTTATCTTAATCACTGCACTACTCTCTACTTGTGCTTATTTATACAAAATTAATTCAGATTATAAGAAGCAAAACATAAAAATAGAAGAGGAAGCAAAAAATCTAAAAATAAATCTAGATGAGATAAATCAAAAATACATAGACATAGTCAGTAAAATAGAAATAGCTGAGAAAGATAAAATATATTTGTTCAACAGTTTAAATGGTGTAAAAAGTGAATACAATGGCCTAATGCAGAATTATGATGCAAAATTAAAAGAAGTAGACACACTTAGCAAAGCCGTTTATTACGATGATGAATTATTAAAAAAATATTCAAAATACTATTTTCTAAATGAAAATTATGCACCCTCATCTACAGAAATAATCTCCCCTGTTTATACCCTTAACAATAAAGATATTAAGATACTGAGTGAAGTAAAACCAAAATTAGAAAATCTAATACTCGCTGCTCAAAACTATAATCAAGGCTCTACTAACACTAATAGTCTAAACAATATAAATATAATAATACATTCTGGTTATAGATCTTTTGCTGAGCAAAGGGGACTAAAAAGTGCTTATACAAAAACCTATGGTATAAGTAAAGCTAATCAATTCTCAGCAGACCAAGGTTACAGTGAACATCAATTAGGGACGACCGTAGACATCACTGATGGAAAAAGCGGGCTAGTAACTAGTTTTGATAAAACTAAAACTTTTGAATGGCTAAAAAATAATGCTCACAAATATGGATTTATACTTTCTTACAATAAAGAAAATAAGTACTATATGTATGAGCCTTGGCATTGGCGCTATGTTGGTGTTGAACTTGCAACTTATATGCGTGACAATAATCTTAACTTTTACGACATAGATCAAAACAAAATAGACGAATATAAGACGAAGATTTTTGACTAAGTTGTGTGCTGTTAACTTTTTATTGCTTAAAAATATTATCTATGTTATTATAATATTAAATATAAATATTTAAATAAATAAAACTGTGATACAACAAAAGACATTAATTAACAACGCCATACGGGCAAGAGAGTTAAGAATTATAGATCAAAATGGTGAAAATCTAGGAGTGATGACAAGAGAAGATGCAATATATAAAGCGCGCGGTGCAGGCCTCGACCTTATAGAAGTCTCTAATAATGGTGAGGTTGCTGTTGGACGCATAGCTGATTATGGGAAGTATCAATACGAGATGAGTAAGAAGTTCAAAGAAGTAAAAGCAAAATCTAATATTACCGAAACAAAAAACATACAATTAAGTGTGGGTATCAGTGACCATGACATACAAACAAAAGTAGATCAAGCTGTAGTATGGATAAAAGAAGGACATAGAGTAAAATTTGAATTACAATTAAAGGGGCGTGGGAAATTCATGGAGGAAAACTTTTTAAAAGAGAGGTTAAATAGGGTGCTAGCCATTATGCCTGTAGATTATAAGGTGGCTGAGCCATTAAAGAAGTTTCCAAAAGGGTTCGCCATAGTACTTGAAAAAGCTAAATAACTATGTTATAATGCTGTGACCATGAAAACCAACAAATCCTATACTAAGAGATTAAAAGTAACAAAGAATGGTAAGATACTAGCAAGAAAAGCCGGTCAAAATCACTTTAACGCAAGAGCATCAGGTAATAGAACATTACAAGGACGCAGAATGCAAGAGTTTAAAATGACAGGAAAAGAGAAAGCAAGATTCTTACCTGGTGCATTATAAGACTAAGTAAAATTAGAATTATATAAATAGCATTTTCATAAGAAAAAATATTAAAAATAAAAATTAGCAATAAAAAAATAAGAAGTATATGTCAAGAGTAAAAAGAAGTAGTATCGCAATGAAGAGACGCCGCAACGTCCTCAAAGCAGCAAAAGGATTTAGATTTCAAAGATCAAAAACAGAAGTGATGGCAAAGGTTGCGCTTAAAAAAGCAGGAGCGTATGCATTTGGGCACAGAAAAGATAGAAAAACTGACATGAGAAGATTGTGGACAGTAAGACT
>JAYSVC010000025.1:0-2742 GCA_043718735.1 bacterium
AGTTCGCCACCAGTTAATACATAATCACCTATACTTATCTCTAGCCCTTTATATATTTCATTTACTCTACTATCCACTCCTTCATAGCGTCCACAGATAAAGATAATATCAGTATATTTTTTTGATACATCTTTTGCAATATTTGTAGTGAACTTTTCAGCACTAGGCACAAAATGCACAAAAAGTATTTTTGACTTCTTTACTTTTTTTATATCCCTCTTTTCTATTTTACTTTTTATTTTCTCTATGCAGTTAACTATGGGATCTACCCACATAACCATACCAGGACCTCCAGCAAAAGGCTTACCGTCTACTCTTCTGTGTTTATCTGTTGTATATTCACGGAGGGCGTATGTATTAACAGATATTATTTTATTCTTTATAGCACTACTAATTATACTCTCAGCAAAGTAAGAGGTGAGCATATCTGGGAAAATAGTGATAATGTGATAATTCATAGATATATATTATACAGTGTATTTATTACTTGACATTATATCATATATGTTATAAAAATAAAAGCGGCGCCTTAGGCGCCGCTTTTATTTTTAATGAACATCATTCATATAAGTCATGTCCTCACGAGGAGCACGTTCTGCTCCACCTGGCTCATTGATTTTAAGATTAACGCGAGCGTTATTCTTCATACCCACAACACGTAACAGTGTGCGTATGGCTTTTGCATTATTACCCATTTTACCTATTACTTTTGGCATGTCAGCTGGTGACACTTCAAGTGTGATAAGAACTCCCATTTCGTCTACCTTTCTTTCTATTTTTACTGCATCCACATCGTCAACAATTGACTTTACTACATACTCTATAAATTCTTGATCTTTGTTCATATATTCTTTTGGTTTTTATTTTATTTTAACTATTATATATTTATTATATCATAAATAATAAATACATACTTACTTTTACACACCTTTATACTTATAATTTATAAACAAAATACTAATTATTTAAATTAGTATTTTGAATTTGATTATTTCTTTTCTTCTTTCTTAACTGGAGTTTTCTTTGGTAAGACGTTTATCTTTTTACCTTCTAATACACCTTTACTGATTAGTAAATTGTGTACCGTAGGAGAAACTTGTGCACCTACTGATATCCAGTGTTTTACGCGATCACCTTTACATTCAAAAATACCAGCTTTTACATTGTAAGTGCCGAGTATCTCAGTGTACTGTGTAGTCTTTGGTTTTAAATAATGAGGAGTAACCACCATTCTAAAATGTGGGTCATTTTTTCTTCCGATTCTTTGTAATCTAATTTTTAACATAAGTGTTACTATACTAACATATTCTAAGCTTTTTTACAAGTTGCCTTTTCTAAAATCTCTTCACTTATGTTGTGTGCATTGCCGTGTTTTAATAACCCCAAATAACTAGCTAGGTTTTCTTCACTTACTTTTCTAAATATCCCCCTCTTTGTTGTATTTCTAAGCACTCTGTATTTTGGAAAGTGAACCCATCCCAAAAAATCTAATCCAGAATATATACTTTTAATAAAGCATTTATTTGGATGTAAAGTAAGTTTTAGATTCAGCGTCAAAAATGCTTCGCATTTTTGACGCACTAATTCTAAATGTTTTCCATCTTTCGAAACAAAAACAAAATCATCAGCATATCGTATATAATATTTTTCTTTTAGACTATGTTTTACATATTGATCAAATTCATTCATATATATATTAACTAGTAGCTGTGATGTTAAGTTGCCAAGCGGTAACCCTGGATCAAAACTGGCAATAATATTAATTAGTAAATCTAAAATATCTCTATCCTCTATTCTTTTTTCTAAAATGCTAATCAAAATATTATGATCAATGCTCGCAAAAAACTTTTTGATATCGCATTTTAATATATAACACTGCGTTGTGTAATTATTACTTATTTTTCTAGTAAAATATTTAAATCTATTTATGGCTTTGTGCGTGCCTTTATTATTTCTACAACTGTATGAATCAGAGATAAACTTTGTATCATATAGTGGGTACAATATTTTGTATATTGCGTGATGCAATAACCTGTCCCTCACTCTCGCTTTATGTATATCTCTTGGTTTTGGGTCATTAACTTTAAAATGTTCATAGTTACCGTGTTTATATATTTTCTTTTTTAATTCATCGTGAAGACTTAAAATATTACTCATCAAGTTAAACTCAAACTCCTGTACATCCACCTTGTTACTTTTTCCTCTTTTAAATTCTTTCCATGCTTCCAGCAGATTTTCTACAGATATGATATTATTGTAGGATATATCAAAATACTTTTTATGCATACTAACAATACTACCCCCCCCCCCGAACAATTTGCAAGCAAGGCTTGTGCCCATTTTAATTAAGATTAAAAATACTTATGCTTTTTGGTATGGCGTATATGGAACCATTCCTAAAACACATAGATATACCCTGGCTCTAAAAATAGATAATTTATTTGTAGAGTTAATAGAGATGTGCGCTTCGGCTTCATTTGTACAAAAATTAGATAAAGTAATATATTTAAAAACTGCAATTAGAAAATTAGATACTCTCAAAATCTTATTAATGGTGTTGTGGGAAAGTAAATCAATAGATAATAAAAAATATGAAATGCTTAGTATACAACTCGATGAAATAGGTAAGATGCTTGGAGGCTGGCTGGGGCAGGTAGAGAAACAAAACTCTCTAGGTAAAAACCTAGAGAGAAATTAAAGAGTTACGAAAGATCCGGTTGTCAGAGTTCCAGTTGTCATTCT
>JAYSVC010000026.1:0-5951 GCA_043718735.1 bacterium
AGACAATAATAAAACTTATTTTATTAAAATCATTTGAATGCTCAAGTAATGAATCATAAAGTCCAAAACCAATAAACATAGACCCCAGTATTAGTGTAAAAGTTTGTATTTCTTTTTGATAATTTATAAAAAAGTTTTTCATGAATTTATTGTATATTTATATAAAATATACCACAAATGCAAATAACTTGCAACTAGACAATAATTATGTTACTCTATAAAAAATGAAAGATTTAAAGATATTCAACAAAATATTAAACTTAAAATCCTTAAAACCTTCAAAAGAAACGAATGAGGCTTTTTCAGAATTAGTAAAATATTCTGAAAATAGCTTTAATAAGGTTAACCTAAATAAGATGCAAATAGTAGAACTCAGGAAGATCTCTTCAGCAGCAGAGTATGAGATGGAATTACACTGGGCAGATAAAATAATAAAATCTAAAAACCCAAACGCTGAACTTAAAAAGTTTTGGTATTATAAAAATTATGAAGATCTTGTAACTTTAGAATATATAAATATAATAAGTATAAATAAAAAAGTAAAGAAAGTTTTATTTGTAGGTGGTGGTCCATTACCACTAACAGCAATAGTATTAGCTACAAAATATAATAAAGACCCTGTTGTGCTGGAAAAAGATGAATCAAGTTTTGTAAAATCTTCTGAGTTAATATCAAAATTAAAATTAGATAAACAGATAAAAATTATAAATATAAAAGCAGAAAATTATAACGCTTACAATGAGTATGATTTGATTTACTTAGCGGCTCTGGTTGGGGAAAATGAAAAAACTAAAAATAAAATGATTAATTACATACACAAAGTAATCTCTAAAAACAGCTTACTCTTATGTAGATCATCTCACGGAAGTAGAAAGATAATCTATAACCCTATTGATAAAAATATATTCAAAAAACTAAAACCCTTATTAGAAGTCAGGCCATACAACTCCATAATCAACTCTTTTTTTATCTTGCAAAAAAAATAAAAAAGTTGTAAGATAAAAAATATGCTCCTTCGATAAATTAAAAATTAGAAAGTAAAATATGAAAAATGTAGAATTAGAAAGATTATTAAGTTACACAGAAACAGAAGTTAATTCTTTGCTTTTATCTTATTCCGAATATAAAGAACTTTCTAAACAAATAGATCTAGGTCAAGTTGAAAATAAATCTAAACCTAGTTTTTCTTTTTTTAAAAATATAGGAAAAATGCAGAACCTGGACCCATTGGCTAATGCTAAAAAAGAATTAGTAAAAATTGGTGAAGAAATGAAATTTCAAAATCCACTCATTTGGCTAACTTATAAATACTTGGCTTATAAAAATGAGCCAAATAAAAAACTTTCAACATTAACAGATCTTAGAGAACACTGCAAAGTAGACGGTATTTGTTTTAGAAGATTTGATGCTATTAACTTTTATTTAAGATCTAAATACAATGGCTTAGACTTGCATTCTGATTCTTTTATTTCTGGAGACATTAATTTAGAGATTCTAAGAGAAGATCCTAGGTTTTTAGATATTTGTTTAGACAAAAGCTTTCTTAATTTATGGTTTTCACATGAGAATAACAAATCTGGAAAATGGAAAAATTACATCTTGTCTTCTGATTAAATAATCCCGCCTAAAAGAACCTCACCCTCATCATAAACAACAGAACTTTGCCCAGATACTGCAAAGAAGTTATTTTTGATAGGGGTGATTTTTATTTGTATACTTTTATTATTTGATTTATCTTTTTTATTAACCAATTCTACCTTGCTTAATTTTACTTTATATTTTTCTCCTCTATACCTTGTCATACAGTCATATACTTTGCTTTCATCTAAAACATTTAAATCTACAAAAATATTTACTTCTTTTAAAACAAAACCATCTTTATTATTCATATTATTTTTCTCTAATATCTTATTCTGATTCTGAGTTACATATAATATATTTCTCTCTAAATCTTTTTCATATACAAAATAAGGTAGAGAAGCCTGTTTGCTTTCTTTTTTATTTTTTAAAAAATTACTAAAGCCAGAATCTGCATTATTCTTTTTCGTTATAGTAAAACCGTGTCTTTCACCTACGGTGTATAATATAACTCCGTCATGAGCCCCTATTATTTCTCCTATTTCATTACACACATCACCAGATTTTGGTTTTAATTCTTTTATTAAAAAATCTTTCATGCTAATGTCGCCCAGCATGCATATACCCATACTTTCTTTTTTATCAACAACATGAAGGTTGTTCTTTCTGGCAATTTTTTTTACTTCTGATTTTTCTAAATCAGCAAGAGGGAATATTATATCTTTGAGATTTTCTTTTTTGATTTGATAAAGAAAATAAGTCTGATCTTTATTTAGGTCTTTTGGTATATATAGAAAATTATTTTTAATCTTAGAATAATGGCCAGTAGCAATAATGGCATTATTCTCTTTTGCAAATTCTAAAAACCCATCGAATTTTATATATTTATTACACATAATATCAGGATTAGGAGTATTATTTTTTGCATATTCATTGAGCATATAATCTATAACATTCTCTTTGTATTCTTTTTCTAGGTCAAGAGTGGCAAATGGAATATCTAGCTGGGCAGATATACGCATAGCATCTAATCTGTCATTTTTCCAGGTGCATTCTATATAATCTGGTTGCCAAGTCTTGATAAATACTCCAGTCACATCATATCCGTCTTTTTTGAGTAAGTGTGCAGATACAGCACTATCGACTCCGCCAGACAGTCCCACATAGACTTTTTTATTTCTTTTTTTATTAAAGAAGTTTAACATTTATTCATAATAACACATATTTTCAAATACATAAAGGTATAATTTAAAACTTTTATGTTATAATTTAGATAAGAAAAATTATATAAAATTAAAAACTATATGAGCTTATACCAAAAATACAGACCACAAACTTTTAGTAACGTATCAGGGCATAGTGATAATATTACTATGCTGGAGAACATCATAAAAAGCAGTGTTGCGGGAGAAAAAATACCTCATGCATACATATTCTCAGGTGGTCATGGTATAGGAAAAACTACATTAGCTAGAATATTTGCTCGTGACTTAAGAACAAATGAAGCAGACATTTACGAATTAGATGCAGCCAGCACCAGTAAGAAAATAGATGACATGCGTGACCTATTAGAAACAATACACACATTGCCTATACTATCAAAATATAAAGTATATATCTTAGATGAAGCGCACATGTTAACACCGCATAGTAGTAATGCTTTTTTAAAGACTTTAGAAGAGCCACCAGCGCATGTAATATTTATACTCTGCACTACAGACCCTGAAAAAATATTAAATACAGTAAGGTCAAGATGTAATATAATAAAATTAATCTCTCCAACAAATGAAGAGATAATAAGTAGACTAGAGGAAATAATTAAAAAAGAAAAAGTTACTATAGGTGATGACAAAGAAGAAAGTAAAAATATTTTAGGACTCATTGCTAAGAATAGTAATTCATCATACAGGGACAGTATCACTAATCTTGAAAAAGTGATACACACTTTTGAAGATGATATTACTTTAACTAATGTAGAAAAGCTATTCGGAAAAACTAATCAAGAAAATTACTTAGAAATTATAGACCTTCTTTCTAATAATGCAGATAATAAAAAAATAGCTGATATAATAAAATTCGTTAATAAAAATTATAAAGATTTTTCATATAATACTTTTTTAGAAATTATAAGAAATAAAATAATAGAAGAGGGTGGCGAGTCTGGATTCTATACTTTTAAAAATTTATTATACTTTTTAGAAAAAGAAAATACATACAAAAACTCACAAGATAAGTTCTCGGCCCTTCTTGCTATATTTGGGAATATGTAGTAGTATTTATTTTGACACAATAGATCGTTCTATTATGTCCTACTGAGCGATCAGTGGGCTAGCAGGCAACTGCTTTCACCTTGTCCTTTTTTATTTGGAGATATTATTATGAGTGAAGCTAAAATTTTAGTTTTGGATCATGTGGAGCATGATGTTGGTATATATGGAACTCCAAAGGTTAGGTTTACAAAAGAAAATCCTGGTAACTTTATAACCAGATCTACACATGGCACAACTAATCTCAACAGAAAACGTCATATAAACATGGTGATAGAGTTTATGTCGAAATTACTCTTAAATGACTTTTTAGAGAACCCAGATCTGTTAAAACGTTGCATGTCTAGAAGTGTGATAAGTCTCGATGAACAGAATCATGCTTATCTTAATTTATTTTCATGTGAAGATCTAGGTGATGTCTACACATTTAATTCAGAAATGTTTGGAATAGTAATAGATGTAACAGATACAGGTAAAAACTTTATATTTTCAGCTTCATCAAAGAAAGATCACACTGTACATAATTCTGTACAAAAATTACTGAAAGAAGTAAATAGTATATGGTCACAATTCACAAAAGAAATTGTAATTGGTGTAAAGTGTATACAATTTACTAATGAAGCAGATAATCTATATGGTTACTCACCACAGAAAATAGCAACTGATATATTAAAATATATGCCGAATGTAAAAGATAATATAAGTTTTGGTTTAGAATCTAAAACAATATTAAAATCATTTACCTCACATGAAAATGATGGATTCAAATTATTTACAATGTATGATGTAGATGTGTTTTTCCGTTTTAATATGTCGCAAAATCCTAATGGTTATTCTAACGAAGAAGACAGGCTGGCAGTAACTTCTGGTGTAACAAAAGATAAGGTTTTAATGCGTAGTGCTTTTACTTCTAGAGGTAGCGCTGAATTAGTTTTAAGATCTTCTTACAACGCATTTCAACTACAGAATCCTAACTTTGACTATGAAGATGAGCAAAATAACATGCATCGAGTTGCCAGGATAATTCACTTAGGATTATCTCAGTGGGCCGAGGGTGACTTTGAAAGGTTGGGCAAAGATATTAAATAAGGGTCAATGTGCCTGAAGGCGATTCGTAAGAATCGCCTTTTTATTTTACCAGAAGCTACCACCACGCTTTGAAAAAACTTACTTTTGTGCTATAATATTTACATTAAATTATCTTTTTAATTAAACAATAAACAACAAATATATGACAACAGAAGGAGCATTATACATAGCAAAATCAATTACAATACTAGGAATGTTAGCAACGGCACTAGGTCAAGGATACCTTATTGGTAAAGCGTTCGAGGCTATTGGCCGTAATCCAGAGATAGAGGCCTCAATCTTCTCTAAGATGATTGTAGGTGTAGCCATGACTGAGACGACTGCTATTTTTGCATTCGTAGCATTCTTCTTACTTGGTTAATCTGTAAAAATATAATTTTATGGATTTTATCTTATCAGTATTACACTCTATAGGTTTTAATTGGCATGTTGCACTTGCTAATTTTGTCAATTTCTTAATTATACTTTTTATTTTAAACAAATTCGTTTTTAAGAAAATAATCAAAACTATAGATAACAGGGACGGTATAATAAAAAGAGGATTAGAAGACGCGAGCCTAGCTGAGACCAATCTTAAAAAAGCAAATGAGTTGGGTGAAAATATTATAACAGAAGCAAAAGTAAAAGCAGAGTTAGATATAAAAAATAAAATAGACCATGCGAATGCTGAAGCACTTAGTATAGTAAATCACTCAAAAGATCAAGTAGAGAACCTGAAAAACACTTTAACTAATAAAATACAAAGTGCTGAGAATGACGTTCACGAAAACTTTTCAAAAATTGCTCCTGCCTTGTTAGTAAAGATGTTCAGAGAGACTTTGTCTAAAAACTTAGATGAAAAAACTAATGATCAGCTAGTTCAGGCTTTGATAAAATAATTACAAATTATGAATAGTTTAAAATTAGCAAGATTACTAATAGAAATAAATGAAAGCAAAAATGGTCTTGTTAGTTTTTTAAAAGTAATAGACAAAAATAAATTAAATTATATATTACCTAATATACTAGAAAGTTTAA
>JAYSVC010000027.1:0-5942 GCA_043718735.1 bacterium
GTGGTATAATGTATTTATGAATTATTTTGAAATAAATAAAAATAAAAACAGTCCAATTATTTGTAATTTACCGCACTCTGGAGTAATTATTCCAGAAGAATTTCTATCTGATTTTAAAATAAGTAAAGAAGAATTAGATTTTGAAGTAAATTATATGGCCGATAATCATACAGATATTTTATATAAAGATTTATTAGAAATGTCTAGTTATATAAAATCTAATATTAGTAGGGTTGTCGTTGACGTAGAAAGATTTGAAAATGAAAAAGATGAACCAATGTCAAAAGTTGGAATGTCTGCTTTTTATACAAAAACAAGCAAAGGTTTAGATCTTCGTAATATTTCAAATGATAATAAAATAAAACTTGAATATATATATAAAAATTATCATGCAGATTTGAAGAAATTGGTAGATGATTCTTTGGAGAGTTTTGAAAAAGCTTTTATAGTAGACTGCCATTCTTTTTCTTCGAAAGTAAGAGTCTATGAGTCAGATAAAAATGAAAATAGGCCAGACATATGTATAGGTAGTGATGTTTTTCATACGTCAGAAGAGCTTGTCAAAATCTTAAAAAATAATTTTGAAGAAATTGGTTATGTAGTGGAAATCAATTCTCCATTTGCTGGAAGTATAGTCCCATTAGAATATTTTAATTTAAATAAAAATGTAGAGTCAGTAATGGTAGAAGTAAACAGAAAGCTTTATATGGATGAAGAAACTTTTTTAAAGTCAGAAGATTTTAATGTTGTCTCAAATAAAATATCTAGATCTATTATAAAAAGTTTAAATGAATATATAAAATAATATGAACCCTCCAACATTTCCAAATCAAGAAAAGTTAATTTTTAATTCGTGCTCACCTGAAATTTTTATAGAGAATAGAAATAAATTAGAAAAAGATCTATTTGCTTTTTTATCACCACATAATGAAGACTACTATACAGAAAATAACACAAGCTTATTCCTGTCTTCTGATAGCCAATCTGGCTTTGGCATAAATCCTGACGGGGAATTAATTTCTGTTTTTGCATTAGAAAAAACAAGAGGTAAGACACTTGTTGCCGAAGCGAAGAAAAGTGGTGCGAAGTATCTAAGCTGCATGGGAGACCATCTCCTTAATTTATATTCTGAGTTTGGTTTTTCTAAGGTTAGTATTTTAAAATGGGACAATAAATTCGCACCAAAAGATTGGAATTATGAAAGATTCGGAACTCCGAATATATACGAGATGAAATTATGAAAACAAAAGAGGTCGCGCTTCGCGCGACCTCTTTTGTTTTGTGGTATAATGTACAGATGAAAAAAGTGTACATAGACTTAGCTAATCTAACTATAGAAACAAAAAAGAAAAATGAAGAAATAGATTTTCGTAAACTTTATGTTTGGCTAAAAGAAAAATATAAAACAGAGAGTATTTTAATTTTTACAGGATTTTTAGAAAAGTATAATAATTTATATGAAGAAAATAAAGAAATTGGCTATGAATATATTTTTAAGGAAGCAGTTTTTAACAAAGAAGAGTCTAAAATAAAAGCAAATTGTGACGTAGATATTTCTATACATGGAACACTAGACACTATTGAAAATCAGCTCCTAGAATCTATTTTAATAACTAGTGATGGTGACTTTGCGAGCTTGGTCAAATTTTGGAAAGAGAGAAATGTAAAAGTTAAAATAATTTCTCCAGCAAATCCAGATAGGTGTTCTTACTTGCTTAAAAAAGATAACAATTCTGTAACTTACATAAAACAAGTTTTAGAAATTATTAAAAAAGATAGAAATGAAAAAGCCCTCGATGAAGACGAAACTTCATAAAGGCCTTTTTCTTAGATATGTATAAATTATATACTAAGTAAAAATAAAAGTCAAGAAAAATAAATTACTAATTTAAATAATAAAATATCAAATAAAAAATCTTATGCAAAAATACATACACACTACATGGCGCCTTTGGAAACTTCTAAAACCATTCCATAAAGATTTTTATATACAGATAGCTCTAATTGCATCCACAAAAGCATTAGATTCTATTTTTGCTTTTATTGTAGGTAATGTATTTACTAATGTATCTGTTAAGAATATAGATGGTACAGTGAGAATATTATTTATATATTTTATGACCTTGTGTATTTATTGGATAGTTACTTATTTTCAAGAAAAGCATAAAGCATTAAAAACTGATCATGTAATATTAGAGCAGTATGTGCAAGCAGAATCTTTAAAAAAAGTATTATCTTTAACAATATCTGAACATACAGATAATCACTCTGCTATAAAACAAGACATAATTCAAAAAGGTGAAGGTAGTCTGATAAATTTTATAAGAGTTATATTGTTTCAGTTGTTGCCACTAATTTTTTTAATGCTAGCAACACTAGTCTCAATGTATATTATTGCACCAGTCCTTTGCGTCCTTTTTGTTGTTAGTTTAATATTTTTTGTAATGTGGTCTACTCATTTTAATAAAAAATATATACCTTTAGAAAAAGAAAATATAGCAAATTGGAGAGCTCAGAGAAAGATAAGACAAGAATCTTTTACTCACATGACTTTGATAAAATTTTTATCTATAGAGAAAATTTTTATCTCTAAGTATGTAAAAGAAAGATTAGGCAGTGTTTTATTTTACAATAAAGTAAATCTTATATCTCTAACTTTTAGAAATAAAAGAAATTTTTTTATTGGAGTTTTTGAAATGTTTAATCTTTTCATTGTGATCTATTTATTCTATAAAGGTCGTATTGAATTAGGTTATATCTATACAGCATTTTCTTTATCTTCACATGTTTTTTGGAGTTTAGCTGATTTTTTAAAGTCTTCAAGAGATTTAATTGTTTATTATATAGACATTGAAAAATATTTAGAAATCATAGACAAAGAGCCAGATTTTGTGGAAGAGAGTGACACTAAGTTTGTTGACGGAGATATTGTTTTTGAAAATCTTTCCTTTAAATATCCAAAAGGCAAAGATAATAATTCGAGTAATGTTTTAGAGGATATTAATATCACTATACCTCATGGTAAAAAAGTTGCCTTTGTGGGAGCTAGCGGATCAGGTAAAACTACTATTACTAGATTATTATTAAGAGCTTATAATTATAATAATATACAAGATAAAAATGAAAACAAATTAGCTGGCAGTATTAAAATAAATGGCGTAGAGTTAAAAGAAATAGATGCTCACAGTTTGCGTCGGGGTATAGGTTATGTAGAACAACACGTAGACCTCTTTGACGACACTATTCAAAATAATATATTGTTTGGAGTTGATGAAAAAGTATTACATGAGTGGGAAAAAGAAAAATCAGAAAAAAATTACATTAATTCTGACGGAGTAGAGATAAAATACGAAAACAAATTAGAAGAAAGATTAGAAGAAGTTGCTAAGCTCGCCAGAATAGACGAGTTCTACCACAGGCTCGGTGAGCAAAAGTTCGAGACTCACATAGGTGAGCGTGGTATAAAATTAAGTGGTGGAGAGAGGCAGCGTATAGGCATCGCTCGTGCCATAATCAAGAATCCTTCTATATTAATATTTGACGAAGCGACCAGCGCTCTCGATACAGTGAATGAGAAATACATAAAAGAAGCCATAGATAATGTGAGCAAGGGTAGAACTACTATTATAATTGCTCACAGACTTAGCACTGTAATAGATAGTGATATTATCTTTGTTATGAATCTGGGCAAAGTAGTAGCGAGTGGAACTCATACAGAGCTATTAGAAAAATCAGAATACTATCAAGAATTGATAAGGCATCAGGAATTAAAATAAGCACAAAAGACCGCGCGTAGCGCGGTCTTTTATGTTATAATTATAAGAATAAAAATCTAAAAACAAATGCAGATACTTAAAAATACGGCTATCATTTCGGGGTTTACTATATTATCACAAATGCTTGGCGTGTTACGTGATAAGTTGTTAGTTTCCGTTGTTGGTATTGGTATAACTTTGGATATTTATAATGCAGGTTTTAAGATTCCAGATTTTATCAACTCTATATTCTTGTCTTTTGTTGGCATTACTGTCATGGTCCCATTTTTAACTTCTTCTCTTATCAAAAATAATAAGTTAGAGATGGAGAGAAAAGTTTCTACTATTTTTTATTTTTTTAACACATCTCTCATATTAGCTTCTATTTTAATTATCTTTACTTTAGATCTTTTTTTGCATAAACTATTCCCAGGATTTTCTGCGCCAGACCTTCTAATTCTCTCACATGTTACAAAGTTAATGCTCATACAACCTATATTGCTTGGTTCCTCTAACCTTATTACTTGTGTGGCTCAGTCGAATAAAATATTTTCTTACTATGCCATTTCTCCACTTTTTTATAATATTGGAGTGATTATTGGTATATTATTTTTCTATAAGAATTATGGTGTATATGGACTTGTTGCTGGTGTTATACTTGGTGCCTTTTTACATTTTTCTGTAGGTTTTATTTATTTGATAAGACATAAGGTGGATATTAATTTAAAATATTTTGATTTTAAGTTTATAAAAGAAATATTCCCAATAGTGGCATGGCGTTCTATTGCATTTATTATGATTACATTAAAACAGTTCTCAATAGCCATAGTCTCAGGCCTTCTCGGGACTGGAATAATTACAGTTTGGACATTTGCACTTAACTTAGTCAATATGTGTGTGCAGTTTTTTGCCACGAGCTTTGCTATCGCCTCTTTCCCAGTTCTTTCAGAATATTATGAAAAAAAGGAAATGGTAAAGCTTGAAAAAACAATCAAAAGAAATGTAAGAGAAATATTCCTATATTCTGTAATTTTTGCCATGTTTATGTTTCTTGTTGCTAGGTGGATAGTCGGTATTGTCTATAATGCTGATGCAAAAGTCTTAGAATTATTTTACATTTTAATATTTGCAATACCTTTTTTGAATCTTGAAGCATATTATGCACGTGCTATGATGGCAATGCATAAAGTCAAAACCCTCTCTGCTGTGCATGTATTATCTTTTGTTTTTTTAATTCTAACTTTATATTTTTCTTATAAAAATAATTATGAATACACTTTCATCGCTTATGCTTATTTATTTTCTGTATTGATGCAGATAACTTTTCTTTATATATTTGGACAAAGATCTCTAAAAAAGCTATTGAAATAGAATAGAAAAATAGAACAATATATGTTATAATGTCAATATTAATATTTAAAACCAAAACAATCTGTTTTAAATAAATACTTATTCACATGGATAAAATTAGAAACTTTTCAATCATAGCCCACATAGACCATGGAAAGTCGACTCTTTCTGATCGTTTTATCGAGCTTACTAATACTGTAGAAAAAAGAAAAATGCAAGATCAGATACTAGACAGTATGGAGCTAGAGAGAGAAAGAGGTATAACTATTAAGATGACACCAGTGCGCCTAGAATACGCCATTAAAGACGATGGTGGGAAAAGCGTAGATTACATATTCAACCTGATAGATACCCCAGGACACATAGACTTTTCATATGAAGTGTCTCGTTCATTACGTGCTGTAGAGGGTGCTGTGTTACTCGTCGATGCGACTCAGGGTGTGCAGGCTCAGACCATGACTGTCCTTGATATGGCACGCGAGGCAAAGCTAACAATAATACCAGTATTAAATAAAATAGATTCACCACTTGCTAACATTCGTGAAGTAGAAGATGAGGTTATAAAATTATTAAAATGTAATAGAGAAGATATATTAAAAGTTTCTGGTAAAACAGGTGAGGGTGTCCTCGAGCTTTTAAAAGTTATAGCCCAAAAAGTTCCCGCTCCAAAAGAGAGTGAAGGTATAATAATGAATGCTAACTTGGGGTCCAGTTACAGAGGTATGATATTTGATTTTGAGTATTCTAATCATCAAGGTGTAATAATATACACTCGTATACTCGATGGTAGTATAAAGAAAAATGACGAAGTGAAATTCGTAGCCAGTAATCATGATT
>JAYSVC010000028.1:0-2683 GCA_043718735.1 bacterium
CGACAATATACAGTAACAAAAAATATGGTTTTGCTTTTGTTTTGCCTAGCACCTGGAAAGGATATACAATAGTTGAGAATGTGTGGGAAGGTAATCTCATAAACACTAAAACTAAAAAAGAAACTGGACCAAAGCTTTTAATTAGAAATCCAAAATGGACTGAGACACTACACTATCAAGATATACCAGTACTGATTTTTAGCTTAGCACAGTGGGATTCATATATAAAAGAAAACTTTTCTGTATCAGCTGCCCCCATTAAAGCAACTGAGCTCGGAAGAAACAATAAATATGTCTTTGCTCTCCCTCCACGTTGGAATTTTGATTACAGTCAAGATTATGTTGAAGCTCAGAATATTATAAATGTTAATCCATTAGAAGCATTTGATATTTAACTTAATACATAAAAGATAAACAAAGAAAATACCCAACAATCTTATTGCTGGGTATTTTCTCTAAAACGATTTGACTAAGTAGTAAAATTAATTAGAATTAGTGCGAAATGTATTGTTGGTACCAAATACACTTACATTACCTGACTTATCAGTAGACACTAACATGTAATAATATGTTGTGTTTGGTTGTAAGTTAATAATACTAACCTGTTGTGACAATCCATTTGTATTGGCACTAGTCACTGTAAACCCATTAGTAGCTGTAAAGCCAAAAGAATTTATGTCACCCTCATTCACAGTTATAGGAGATGTATTATATACAACTCTTGCTGTTACATCTTCATCTGTTGTCCATGAGAATACAGCTGAGTTAGCAGTAACACTCATTTTTACAGAAGAAAAAGTGGCAGATACTCCTGATGCTGATGGATTAGTTCCAGGATTTCCTCCCCAACCTCCAGAATTAATCAAGCCATTGATTCTAACAAGTGTCTGAGGGCCAACACGCCCAACTTGTTGTAATCCATTATTAGCCTGAAATCTTTGCACGGCTGTTTTTGTAAGGAAGCCAAAGTATCCAGTAACAAGACCTTCTGGGTAAATGGAATTATTATCAGCAAAGAATGTTTGTAAATTTGTAACATTATAACCTCTTGCACCTGGGTCAAGCTGAGAAGTCAAAGGTGTGTAAGCATAAGCGCTAGATAATGTAGCGAGACCTAAAGTAAAAGCCAAAAACGAACCTTTTTTAAAGTTTTTCATATTTTTATTTTTATTTTAACTGACAAAGAACCTAGTGAATTAAATGAAGATTACTCTTCTCACTAATTAAGGATAGTATATTGTAAAAAGCTAATTTCGTTGTGTTTTACAGATATAACTGATCAAGAAATTATTTCTGTCAAAATAATTGAACATTATAAGTAAATTAAAAATTTACATAGATGGAGAATGTTCTGCATTACGGCAAGTGTATATTAATAATATCATACACATAAATATATAGCAAGCAAAAAAAACTTGAATAAAAAAAGAATAAACTCCTCTAATAATAAGTATGTTGATGTTATAATAAGTGTATGAAAAAAACAAATATTATAATATTAATTATGGTAATTATATTAACTGGGCTAATTACTAATTATATAATTAATAAAAATAAAAACACCATAGATGACGCAATTATTAAAAAAGGCTTAACGAATACTAATAGCGACTTTTCTATTGATAATGAGAATTGTAAGAAAATAAAAAACATCTTTGATACTGTGCCCCACCTCACTACCTACAAGGAGTACAATCTTAAAAGTGTTACTTGTGCAGATACTGGTGTGATAATAATATATAATAATCTAACGCACAGCAAGTATGATATGCGAACTATTTTAAATAAAGATTCTAGTAAAAATAAGTTCATTCAAAATGTAGGAACTGCTGGTCATGACGTAGAAGAAGTTATAGAGACAATAGGCTCAGAAATGAATAATTTGAAAAGATTTGAAAATACTAATGTTATCATAAAAAATACCTCCGATTATAATGATGTCAGTTATGTAACTACATATAAAAATGAATATATCCTAACAATAAATGTCAAAGGAGAAGGTCTCACAGATAAGACAAAAGTAAATACTTACTTAGAAGACTACTTAGAGTCTTTTGACTTGAGCAACTTGTAATAAAAGAACATAAGAAAAACCTTCGTTAAAAATAATTTAACGAAGGTTTTTTAAAACAGTTACTGTATATCATGCCAGAACATACTTACTGAAAACAGATTCTCTACCTTGTTTTCTTTTTGTCTTTTTCGCACAAAACATAAGTCCAGGAGAAATCTTTACCGTCTCTTTTCCAAGACTAATAAAGTGAGCATCTGATGCACTGACGAAAGTTTTAATTTCTTGTGTGCCAAGCTCTTTAATTTTGTACAGATACACATTACACAAATCATTACAATCAGTGATAGACATGACCTCATAAGCCACTGTCCTGCCGTGATAACCTAGACTTTTAATATTTAATTCTTTATACATAAACTTTGCCATAAAGAATAGGAACAGATTTTTAACCATATTATGTAAACTCCTTATATAAGTAATTAAAAGACAAATGATTCGAGTACTGAATTACAAAATACATAATACACTAATATTCTAATAAAGTAAAGAAGAAATATATATAAAAAAAATGATATAATACAATCAAGAATATGAACCCAATACACCTCAGAAATCACACTCACTACTCTCTCCTACGTGCATTACCAAAAGTAGATGTGCTAGTAGCGC
>JAYSVC010000029.1:0-14210 GCA_043718735.1 bacterium
CTTTTTAAAACACAAATTATTATTATAAACATAAGAAAACACGGCGCCTTCGGCGCCGTGTTTTCTTATACAAAAAGTGGTATAATTAAAACATGAAAATAACCTTTGAAAATAAAAAATATTTAATACATGTATGTAAATACTTGGGAGTAGCTCTTATTGCTGGATCAGTAGTTCATGTAGGAACGCTCGATAGTGGCGCTGTTAGATATTCGTTACTTGGCGTTGTTGGGCTTATTTTGATGATGATAGGTAATGTATCCGAAGCAAAGCAAGAGGGTAATAAGATAGATGCTAATTATCTACTTATTTTAACAGGACTATCTGTTGCTACTGGTTTTATGTCTGGCGGTATACAGCATTACCTTGATAATCCAGTATATGCTGGTTACTTATTAGCTATTGGACTTTTTGTATCCTACATTACTTTTTTCTTAAAAGATAAAATTAAATTAGATACTAAAAGTGTTATTATTGTTTTTGTTTTCTCTATCAACTTGATTCTAGTTTCAAATTTTGTTATAAAAGACTTAGCTTCTAATATACATTCTAGTCTTGAAGGGTTAGAAACGCCAGTACACGGCCATTAAAATATATGCAAAATACAAATCAAAAATGTGAACTCTGTAATATGTTAAGTACTCACAATGTAACAGACGAAAAAAATGTAACTCATTATTTTTGTGAACATCACAGCATGAAAGATATAGTAAAAAAAGAAATTAAAAATAAAAGTTTGCTACCATTATTTTTTGTTTTACTTTCAATATCATTACTATCTCTTGTAAGACAGTTTACGAGTGGAATAAGCCTTGGCTTGTGGATGATGGATTTTATGGGAATATTTTTTATTACTTTTGGACTACTCAAGCTTTATGACCTAAAAGGATTTGTACAAGGTTTTAAAACTTACGACATTATTGCCAAAAGATTTACGGCTTTTGCGTATGCTTTTCCATTTATAGAGATAACTCTTGGCGCGATGTATTTGGCTGGATTTATGTTTTTGTGGCAAAATATAACAGCTCTTATAATCACCTCGCTTGGAATATACAGCGCATATGCAGTAATCAAAAAGAAAGAAGAGGTGCAATGTGTCTGTCTTGGCACTTTCTTTAATTTGCCTATGACAAAAGTAACTTTGATAGAAAATGGAACGATGTTTGCAATGGTGCTTTTTATGCTCTTGATGTGAGGATCATAAAAATATTATAAATCACAAAAGATATATAAATCAAAAAACAAAATATGAAAATAGATTACAAGATAGTCAGTCTAATATTAGCCGGAGCCCTAATCATAACTTATGCAGTAAACTTTCAAGATATTTTTTATGGCGATAAAAGTGGAATGAAAATGGGAGGCATGAATATGAGTAACGGGCACATGATGCCAGACGGCAAGATGATGTCTGACGAGTCAATGAATGTTGGTGACATGAAAATGGATGGAAACATGATGGATATGACCATGAGTGACATGCTTAAAATGATGGAAGGTAAAACAGGGAAGGCATTAGAAAAAGAATTTATAACAGGTATGATACCGCATCATCAGGGTGCAGTAGAAATGTCAAAAAGATTACTTCAAGATAAAACTATTTCAGCAGAAATGAAAAAGTTTGCAGAGGATATTATAACTGCCCAAGAAGGAGAGATTAAGATGATGAAAACTTGGCTTGAAACTAAGTATAAATAAAAAAGCCTAATCAGTAATAAAAATAAAAATAAAAACAGTACCTTAGGTACTGTTTTTATTTGGCGTAATTAGTTACCTTTAATATTTATGTTATACTGAGCTTATGAAAAAAGTAATTAGTAATTTAGGGCAGTATAAAGTAAAGTACAAAATATTAAGTGAGTTACGTACTATTCCTGGTGTTGGTAAAGTCGTGTGTCACGATCTTTATAATTTAAAAATACATAGCATCGATGATCTTAAGAGGATGAGGGCAGAGAGACTTTATGAGTTGCATAATAAGTTTAGAGGGCAGATACAAGACAGGTGTATGCTTTACACATTCAGGTGTGCAATAGACTATGCGAATAAGAGTGAAGCAGAAAGAAAGAATTTTAAATTAAATTGGTGGGATTTTAAAGATAAGTAGATTTTTTACTTATTTGTCCATCTATGTAAAGTAAACTTTACTTTTTAAAAATCGTGTAGTATAATCTATTTATGCAAGTAGAGCTAAAAAACAAAGTAAAAGACCTCAGGAATGAATTAGGTTTAACTCAGGAGGATTTAGCTGTAAAAGCAGGAGTAACTAGGCAGACTATTATCTCAATAGAAAAAGGAGTGTATGCACCAAGTGTTACATTGGCTATTTTACTGTGCAGGGTTTTAAAAAAAGAAGTAGAACAGGTTTTTAATATAAATAAAAAATAAAAATAAGAACAAGGTTTTAATATATATAATTTAAATTAATAAAAAATATGCAAAAAATAAATAAAATAAGTGATAAAATTAATAGCAAAGTAAAAGAGTGCATACTTGGATTTTTAATATTAGTAACTTTTATAACCTACTATTTTGATTTGTTAAAAGATGGAATGATGATGAGTGGTATCTTAGCTGTAGTTGTTATGTTTTACATTAGCATGATCTGGTCTGAAAAAGTTAGTGACGAACGTGATGAGTATATTAGAAGTAAAGTAGATAGAATGCTTTATATTATAACCATGATTCTATTTTTAATAGACATAATATATAAAACTTTTATACACGAGAGCTACATGAGTGAGATCATTATCTTAACAATTTTAGCTTTATCTAAAATATTTCTATCAAAATTAGTAAAAGAAAGAAATTAATATGTGTTTATTAAAAAATAATCAAAGAAAATATGCAAGAAAATAAAACTCAAAATCAAAAAGAAGGATCTGTGGAGAATATTACAGTGAAGCCAAAATATAATATTACATATACAGAGCCAGCAAAGATCAATTTTAAAGATTTATTAAAAGTTTCCAGTATTCCAGTTTTTATCGCCTCTCTTTGTTGTTTATCGCCAATAATATTATTATCACTTGGCTTAGTTACGCTTAGTGCGGCCAGTGAGCTGGCTGATGTTTTTTATGGCACTTATAAGTGGGTATTTCGTGCTGTGGGATTAGGGGCTCTTATTACTGTTTTTGTATTTTATATGAGACGTTCTGGTGTATGCACGCTGGACGATGTAAAGAAGAGAAGAAATGAAATATTGAACAAATTAGCCCTGACACTTATCGCAGGTATTTTAGGGTATATGTTTTTTTTGTATGTAGCGGTGCATTACTTGGGTGTATTTTTAAATGTGTGGAAGTAAAGAATTGCTTTTAATTAAAAATAAAAAAAACAACATGAAAATAGAATCCTTTAAAAAAGAAAACAGATTAAGTTCAAAAATAGACTGGCTCGATGCTAATTTTTATTTTTCTTTTGCAAATCAATATGATTCAAAGAGAATTAGGTTTGGGGTATTACTTGTTGTGAATGATGATATTATTTCCTCTAATAGAGGATTTGGAGATCATTCTCACAGAGACATGGAGATAATTACAATACCAATGAGTGGAGTCCTGAGTCACAAAGATTCTACTGGTGGCGAAGGTGAGATTAGCGAGGGAGAGGTTCAGGTCATGACCGCAGGCACAGGCATCATACACAGTGAATATAATAATCAAGATGTGTCGGCTAACACATTTCAGATATGGATATACCCAGCATTACAGAACCTGATTCCAACTTATAACCAGAAAGACTTCTCTGATAAGATAAGAATAAACAAGATAAACCTTTTAGTGTCACCTGATGGCAGAGAAGATTCACTGACTATAAATCAGGATGCTTTTATATCTAAAATTATATTACAAAAATATTCAGAAATAAAGTATACTTTATTTTCAGATTTTAAATTTGATAAAAATATAAATTCTGGCTTGTTTGTGACTTGTTTGTCTGGAGAAGTTAGTGTAAAAGCAGATGGTCGAGAATTTTTATTACAAGAAAAAGACTGGCTAGAAATACAAGATTTTAATGATGTTAAAAATTATGTAACTTTTGAGACAGATAGTTCTGAATCTAGATTATTAATAATACAGGTGCCAATGTTATAGCCTTAGGAGGCGATAGAAGATATTAAGTTGATGGAGCAATAGTTAAAAAGCTATACACAGAAAAAATGTAAAGTATGCTTTACATTTGTTTTTTTATAGAGTATACTTTATTTATGAGTGAAAGCTCTGTAAAAACAAAAATATTTTTATTAAAATAAGTTTTAAATTAAATAAGTAAAAACAATATGAAATTAAACAAATTAGGAGCAAGTATATTATTAGCGGGAATAGTAACGGGTTCATCATTTGCTATGGAGATGATGGCTACAGGTACAATGATGAAGCATGATAACATGAAAGCAACAGGAAGCGTTATGAAGCATTCAGACATGTTATTAGACATGAAAGATTTGAAAGACGGTATGATAAAAGCGACAGGCACGATGACGATAAAAAAAGAGATGATGGTAAAATGTCTAGATGAGAAAAAAGCAACAAAAGCAGAAATTAAGAAGTTTCAAAAAGAGAATGGATTGGATCAGGTCGGTATTATGGGAAAGAAAACAAAAGCTAAGTTAGCTATGTTAGGATGTAAAAAAGAAGTTAAGGTCGAAATGATGGACATGAAAAAAGAGAGGATGATGGACAAGATGGATGACAAAATGATGAAAGCGTCTACAACAATGATGCATAACTAATTTTTGGTATATAAATTAAATATCTTCTAGATATTTAATTTATTATGTTAAAAATAAACATAAAAAATATACTATTATTAATCGGAATTGCCCTTATGTTTTTCATATTGTATAATACATACAAGAGAGCTAATTCACCACAATACAAAAGAGAAACAAATATGCAAGAAGAAATAAATACAAAATTAAACAATAAAGAATATCAAAAAGTAGTATTCGCTGGAGGGTGTTTTTGGTGCACTGAGAGTGAGTTTAACCACGTAGATGGCATAGTCTCTGCTGTGTCTGGATATGCTGATTCTGCAAAAGAAAACCCAACTTATCAAGAGGTTAGTAGTGAAAGCATAAAAGCTCGTGAGGCAGTTGAAGTTATTTACGATCCTTCAAAAATCTCTTTTGAGACGTTGCTTGAAAAGTATTGGACACATGTTGACCCGACAGATATTGGTGGACAATTTGGGGATAGAGGATATTCATATACAACAGCAATATATTACACTACAGAAAATCAAAAATTATCATCTGAAAAAAGTAAAGATAAAATAGAAGAAGTAAAAAAAATAAAAGTTGCAACAGACATATTGCCTTTTAATAATTTTTATCCAGCCGAAGAGTATCATCAAGATTACAAAGACAAAAACCCGATAAGGTATAATGCGTACAGAGAAGGGTCAGGAAGAAATAGTTACATCAGGCTACATTGGCAAGATGGCAGTACTACTACAAAAGCTATTTTTAATGAAAATAAATTAGAAAATAAAACTTGGTTTAATTTTGATACAAAAACAAAAGAAGAAAAGTTAAAAAGCCTAACTAGTATACAGTATGATGTTACTCAAAAAGAAGGTACAGAAAAACCTTTTCAAAATGAATACGAAGCAAATAAAGAAGTGGGTATTTATGTAGATATTGTTTCAGGTGAGCCATTATTTTTATCAAAAGATAAATATGATAGTGACACAGGATGGCCCAGCTTTACTTCCCCTATTACTGAGTCAGCGGTTACTATGCATGTTGATAACGGTTTGTTTACGAGCAGGGTAGAAGTTAGAAGTAAAATAGCCAATTCACACCTTGGACACGTTTTTGAAGATGGTCCAAAAGATAGAGGAGGAAAGAGATACTGTATGAACTCATCTGCAATGAGGTTTATAAAATTAGAAGACATGGAAGAAGAGGGGTATGTAGACTATATAAACCTTTTGAAATAATTTACTTGCAATGCTTATATATTTTAAGAACTCAGTGTAAAAATACTCGTAAAAGCGAGTATTTTTTGTTATAATATACGGTATGGAAAAAACAAACAAAAATATATTAATAATTACAGCTCACCCTTCACCAACAGGGTTCACGCACAAAATAGCAGTAGCTTACAAGCAAGGTGCAGAAAAAAAAGGTCACACAGTAGAAGTTTTAGATCTGTATAAAACAGACTTAAAACAAGGATATTTTTGTTTTGAGTATGATGATCAAAATATTTGTGACAAGGAGTTGTCTACAAGAAAAATAATGCAAGATAAAATTATGTTAGCTACCGAAATAGTTTTTGTATCACCTATGTGGTGGGGGACAGTACCAGCGATTATGAAAAATTGGATAGACATGAACTTTACTTCACACTTTTCTCATAAGTATGTAGATGGAAAATTAGTAAAGATGTTACATGAAAAATCAGCCAGAGTATACATGACTAGCGATGCACCAGCTTTTGTATACTGGCTAGCACTTAATCCATATGCTAGAATATTCTCTTTTAATTTATTTTGGTTTGTAGGGATGAAGAATAATGGTATTAATTTATTTGGTAATTTTAGAAAGAGGACAGAAGAAGAAAAAGAAAAGTATTTAGAGGCAGTTAGGATTGAGGGTGAAAGAGTTTAAAAACGGAAAAGAAAATGCTATAATATGGTATGAGTAAGGAAAACGACATTAAAACAAAAACAAAAATGTATGACCTAGATCTATTTTCAGCTTATGGGTCAGAAACTGACAAAAAACATCTTTTCACATTCATAGATCTATTTGCAGGGATAGGAGGTATAAGAATGGGTTTTGAAGAAGCTGGAGGTGATTGTGTTTTTACTTCAGAGTGGGATGTTCCAGCACAAAAAACATACCAAGCAAATTTTAAAGAAATGCCTTATGGAGATATTACAAAAATAGAACCAGCAGAGATTCCTCCTTTTGATATGCTTCTTGCTGGATTTCCTTGTCAACCATTCTCCATGGCAGGATTAAAAAAAGGTTTTGAGGATACTAGAGGGACTTTATTTTTTGACATAATGAGAATTGTAGAACATCATAAACCAAAAGTAGTTTTTCTTGAGAATGTAAGGAATTTAGCCTCTCATGACAAAGGTAATACTTTGAAAGTAATAGTGCAAACCTTAGAAGGCTTGGGTTACAAGGTTCAATATAGACTTTACAACGCAAAAGAGTTTGGAGTTCCTCAAAATAGGGTTCGTATATATATCCTTGCCTTTAAGGATAATGTCGATTTCATATTTCCAGAACCACCCAAAACAAAAGTAAAATTAGGTGATATTTTGGAGAGTAATGTTGACCCAAAGTACACTATTTCAGATAAGTTATGGGCTGGGCATCAAAGGAGAAAACTAGAGCATAAAGAAAAAGGAAATGGTTTTGGGTACTCTCTTTTTAATGAGGATTCAGAGTACACAAGTACAATCTCTGCAAGATACTACAAAGATGGTTCAGAAATATTAGTTGAACAAAAAGATAAAAATCCTAGAAAGTTAACACCAAGAGAGGCTTGTAGATTACAAGGTTTCCCCGATACTTTTATTTTACCAAACAGTGACATGCAGATGTATAAGCAATTTGGAAATAGTGTTGCTGTACCAGTAATAAAAACACTGGCAAAACATATAGTTAAATCTCTTAAATTGTCTAATGGCAATTAAAAAATATGAAAATAAATAAAATAAAAATCAGAAAAGATAAATTAGATGCTAATTTTAACCTGTACTTCTTTTTGAAAGAATTAAATGGAACTCCTAAAATGTCTGAAAAAGAGATAATAGATTTATTAGAAACATACTATGCAAATAAAAAGTTGTCATATGATAAATTAAAGTCTCTATTTTTTAATTATGCAGAAAAACTTACTGATAGTAAGCGGTCCAACTTTGAGGCTCTGGTTCATCATATAGACAGTCAATTAGATTTAAGTATTTTTATCTTCTCTTTAAAACTAATTCAAATAAAACCACTTCTACTTGAAGAAGCTAAACTTGCACATATTGAAGATCTTGTTCCTTTAGAAAACATAAATCAGCTATCTTTAGAGTATGACACTCTTTCAAAAAGTAAACCATATTTGACTAGGGTGAATGGGGCTTTAATTTCACTGCTATTCTTTTCAAAGTTAGAGCAACAAGAAAATAATTTTTTAACCGAAAACAGTGTTGACTATATTAATTCTATATTTAACGACTACAATTACCTAAAGTCAAAAGGCTTGGAGGCTAATCAGATGTTTATGCTTATGTTTTCTGAAAGCATTAATCAGTCAATTAAATCTGATGCTGGCTCGGACTATGAAGATAGGATTTTCAATATACTTATTGGTCTCGGTATAAAGTCTAACACTATACAAAAAACTTACGATAAAGCAGATTCTTCAACTGAGTTTGATTTCTTTTTTGAGTATAATGGAAAAACATTTGGAATTGGTGCAAAAAGAACATTAAGGGAGCGTTATAAACAATTCATAAAAACTGGGTTTATGAGTAAATTAGATGTGATGATACAGATAACGCTTGGTTTAGACCTGACAGAAGAAAAGGCGAAATCGATAACTAGATATGGGGTTATAACTATTGTGAGTGATGAAATATATGCTTCAAGAAAATATCTACAAAGTATACCAGAAGTATATCCAGCAAGTCAGTTAAGTCTCTCGCTTTTTTCTAGTCTCGCAAAATAATTTTCTATTTCGTATGTAATGTCTTATAGATGTCCTCTACAGCACGCACAGCATCACCGCTGGCAATGTTGTTTTGATGATATAGTATATTTGTACAGTCACCAGCGGCCCAGATACTGTCAATGTCCTTGCCTTCAACATCTACACACTTTTGTGACCATGGATTTATTTTAACTTTCCCATATTCATCCAGTGTTACAATTTCTTTACACCACGCTGTTGCGGGTATTTGTCCTATTTCTATGAATACACCACCGACATCTAATTTTATAATCTCTTTCTCTTCATTTTGGTAACTGATACCACTTAGAAATTTTTCACCATGTATTTCCGTTGGTATTGCATTTGTTATCAATTTGAACTTTGGATTTGATTTTAATTTGTCTATTGTTATCTGGTCGGCACGGGGTTCTGTGCGAGAGAGTAGCGTAACACTTTTGCAGTAGGCTAGTAACTGAGCGGCCGACTCGAACCCAGCATTGCCACCACCAACCACCACAACATCCATATCCGTATAGAATGGTCCATCACAAGTAGCACAGTATGTTAGTCCTTTGTGGTCATATTCTTCAGCACCAACAACTTCCAATTTTCTTCTGATTGATCCAGTTACAACCAGCAATCCTTTACTTTTATACTCCTCACCATTTTCTAATGTGACTTTATTTAGTTCTTCACCATTTTCTGATATAATTTTTGAAGCATTAGAAACATTGTTGCCAGTTTTTATGGTTAAAAATTCTCCAGCATATTCTTCCGTGTGAACTTTAAAACTCTTAGCTAAATCAGCACCGCTAATATGTGGCGTTCCTATCCAGTTTTGTATATCATCACTAACTACACTTTGTCCTCCCCATTCTTTTAATATTAGTAATGTTTTCAATCTTTTTCTGGCAGCGTAGACACTCGCTGAGGCTCCTGCAGGACCGCCTCCAACTATTATTAAATCATAAGTATTATTTGTTTTGACTTCTTGCATATTTTTTATTTCTTAGTATATTATATCAAAAATCACTCATGATTACGAGTGATTTTTGGTGTATTATTTTAATATTACTTCTTTTTATTTCTCATTAGAAATGGTGGTAATGATCCCCAGTCATCATCTTCGTCTTCATCAACCGTCGCTGCTTTTGTTTTCTTGTCTTCTACATAACTAGTGACTTTTTCATCTTTATCGTTGGTGGTTATTACAGAACTTTCTTCTACTTCATGCTCTATTCTTTTTGATTCTTCTGTTTTTCTTAAGCTAAAAAGTTTTGCGGGTTTTTCTTCTTCTACATCAGCCTCTCTTTCTCCCATTCTTCTTATTGTTTCTTCTTTTGCGTAGGCACTTGCCCCCTCACGATTTGCACGTAATGAAGTAGGGAACCCTGTTGCTATCACTGTTACCTTTATCTCGTCTTTTTTAAGAGTGTCATCATTGTATATACCATAAATTATTTTAGCTTCATCACTTACTGATTCTGTTATGATACGACTGGCATCAGCTGTTTCGAGCAGTGTCAGGTCTTCATTACCGAATATTACATATAATAATCCTGTGGCATTGTTAATCGATACATCGAGTAATGGATTAGATATGGCGGCATTGGCCGCGTCTATCGCACGGTTTTCACCAGCAGCCTTACCCATACCGAAGAGGGCAGTACCAGAATCTTTTAAGATTCTACGTATATCATTAAAATCTAGATTCATCTTACCGGAAAAACGAATTATCTCTGATATTCCTTCTACTGCTTGCTTTAATATCTCATCACACATAGCAAAGGCTTGGGTTACTGTAGTGTTTTTGTCTACAACAGAAAGCACGCGGTCATTTGGTATTGTAATTAATGCATCTACTTCTGCTTCTAATTCAGCTAAGCCTTTTTCTGCTAATTTCATTCTCTGTGCCCCTTCAAAGAAGAATGGTTTTGTAGCAACAGCAACCGTTAATATGCCTTCATTTTTACATATAGCAGCAACAACAGGAGCAGCACCAGTAAATGTTCCGCCACCACAACCTCCTACTATAAATACCATGTCAGCACCTTTTATGGCCTCCATGATCTCTTCTCTTGTTTCTTCAGCAGAACGTTTTCCTACTTCTGGATCCATACCAGCACCAAGACCACGTGTAAGATTTTTCCCTATATGTATTTTTTTCTCAGCAAGACAATTGTGCAGGTCTTGTGTATCAGTATTAATAGCGATGTAGTCAACACCTTTTAATTTTGCTTCTATAATATGATTTAGGGCGTTCTTTCCAGAACCACCGATACCGATTACTTTTATATTTGCTGCGGTTTCTACAGACAGATTATTTATTTTGGCCATAAGTTTCTATATATTTTTTTAACTACATACATTATAGCAAATTATCTATACAAAATAAAAGATTGACTTTGTCTGTCTTTATGGCAAGTATTTTTTGATTTTAAAGTAAATGGCTTTGTATATTTTATTAACATATTCAAAATATATACTAGACTCATAACTTTTGTCATAGAGCATAGCAATACCGTAGCTTCTAATATTTTCAGAAGTTAAAAAACTTTTTTGATTTAAGTTATTCATTTCTTCTATTTTTTTATTTACAAAACTAGTTGGTATTTTTAAATCATAGCGCATGTATTGATCTATTTTTAATAACTCACTAGTGCCACCACTAAGCACAACACCCCCAGGAAGTAGTTCTGATCTTTTTACTCTCCTTAGCTCTTCATTTATTTTATTGTTTAGATAATTTATTCTCGCCTCTATTATTTCCTCAATCCTTCTTTTTCCTGCATCACTTTTAAAAACACCTTTTTTTATTTCTTCCGCCTCAGCATAACTCATTCTGAGACCCAAAGACAAGTCGCTAGTAATATTTTCCCCACCACCAGAAATCACCGAGCAGAGCATGGGATAATTATTTTCATATATTACTAACGAAGTATTAGACAAGCCAACATTAATACTGCATGTGCCTAGCCTCATGTCTTTTTTATTTAAAGAAACAAGACTTTCGGCAAATGGTCCAGAGACAACCTGATCTAAACTGATGCCAAGCTTTTCGAAGACTTCATATATTATTTTTTGATTTTTCTTGTCTTCGTAAATGAATAAAACTTTTAAGTCTATTTTATAACCTTTCATACCAGCAATCTCACCGTATATAATATTGTCATCAATTGATTTTTTTATAATTAGTGTATGTATGATGTCACAGTTTTTATTTATATCTGTTTTTGCTTTAGCCTTTTTTACACACTCATCTATGTCATTCTCAAGTATCAATCCATCGCTTCTTCCAGTTATGATATTGGCTGAAGCTGAGACAGAGTTTTGCATTCGGGTGCTAATACCTATAACGATTTTCTTTGGCATAAAATTAAGCTCATTAGTTACTTTTAAAAGTAATTGCATAACATCTTCTTCAAAAACAGAAGGTTCAGTTACGTGGCCATTCTGCACACCATTACTTGTAACTTCAAAAACACCTAAAACTTTCTTTTCGGAGGTAACACAACCTCTCAAATAGGCTGACCCTATATCAATACCTAAAACAGTATTTTCGTTTTTATTTATTTTTCCAGTATTTGGACGCGAGTTCATTTTCTAATTGTATCATATAATCCAAATCTTTTTTAGTGTCATGTTTAAAACCCTTTAAATGTAAGCACCCATGCACTATAAGTAATGTTAAATATTTATTATAAGACATAGAAAAATCAACATGTTGAGTGCGAGCGATACCACGTGATATGTATATTTCCCCTTCATTTTCTGATATTGGAAAAGTTAATATATTTGGTATATAATCCTTTGATCTGTATTTTTTATTTAGCTCTAGGTTCTTTTCTTTGCTGGTATATATGATGGTCAATTCGAAATCTTTGCCCATTAATTCATTTTTAATTTTCAAAAAAGGCAAATCTGGTAATTTGCCTTTTTCTGCTATTATGCTAAGATTTTTTAAATCTAATCTCATTATATTTTTAGATATTATTTTTTAAAACCTTTTTTTCTCTCAACTAATGCTCCAAGTCTTTTTAGTCTGTTGTATTCGATACCACCTTTTAACTTTTTAAGTTTACCATTCTTAACTTTTAGGTCAGACAGTGGACGCACAGCGTACTTGATGGCACGAACACGAGGCATGATACCTGATTCTTGAGTTTTCTTTTGGAATCTGCGGAGCAGTGATAATCCTGGCTCTGTATTGTTTTTTGTTACTTTTACATTTATTGTATTTTTCATTTGCATATAATAACATATATTTCTTATTTTTGCAAAAGAAAATGTAAGTTATTGTCATTGACAGTGACTCTGCTTAAATGTTCTAAAAAAAGCTCGACATATTATGTTATGTATATCGCGTTTTTTAATTATTGTTACTTGTTTTATGTTTGAAGTATTTTCTCATGTTATAATATTCATATGCAAAAAGATTTTGATAAGTGGAGCAAAATTAAAACAAATTTAGAAAATGTAGATTTGAGTAAAATAGAATTCAGTGAAACTGAAATATGGTGGACGAGTATAGGAATAAATATTGGAGATGAGGAAGATGGTAAAAATGAAAAATATGAAAGACCAGTTCTTGTTTTAAAAAAGTTTAGCAATAAATTGTTTATTGGTGTACCATTATCTACAAAAGTAAAGCAAGGAAAGTTTTATGTTAATTTTAAAACGAGTGCATTTGAATACTCTGTGTTGTTGTCTCAAGCAAAAGTGATGAGCTCCAAAAGACTAATCAGAAAGATAAATAAACTCTCTAGAGGAAGATTTAGCACAGTAAAAGACAGTTACAGGAAATTGCTAAGCCTATAAAAATCGAAAACCCACTTGCGTAGGTTTTCTCAGTCGGCCGTTTGACCATTTGTAAATTAAGTATAACAAATACGAAAAAAAAGTCAAGAAAAGATCCTACTCCACATAAAAAGAAGCTGATAAGATAAATAGACGGTTCTTTCTTATTGACAACTCACCGCTAACAGTGTGTAATATATACACTGTTAGTTCAACTAGAAATCTATTTTAGACTCATCAGTAAACTCTTTTATTTTAAGGAAAAATCATGGCAGCTAAAACTGACATCTCTCAGACGAGTATATCGGCTGGGCAACAATTAGAATTTTGGCGTCTAGCCTCAAATCCTAATTCACATGTGAATTCAAAAACGTTTCAAGCTTTTTTGGAAGGAAGAAGTCCATTTGAAAATTTTGTTACTAAGGTATCACAAGGCTTGCTCACCCAAATCGGCAACCTCATAACCATCCCTACTACGACAGAGAGATTCGTCGCAGCAGAAAAGTTTGTGATGAATACTAAAAATGGAGCCGAACTCAAAATCAATTACTTGGGAGATTGTTTCAAAAATTGGTTTCTAGAGAAAGCTGAAGAACCTTTCATAGGCTCGTCACTTAAAGTCCAGAAACTGAGCCAAAACTCAGTTGACCAGCCTATCTTGGACGAGCTTGGCGGAGAAGAGAAAGCAGAGACCACTCTTTGTGAAATGTTTGGGTTTCTAAAAACTGCCCCGCATACTTGGTA
>JAYSVC010000030.1:0-41309 GCA_043718735.1 bacterium
ACCTTCACTGAATCTCGGTATCATACATATCTCCTTTTCAAATTAGCACATATCATAATGTGTACCCCACAATACTAATATAATTTAAAATTAAATGCAAATAAAAAAACACCGAGCCTTGAAAATTAATTCAAAACTCAGTGTCTATAGATTTTAGAGTATTTTTTTAGATTCCAAAATAAAAACCTTTATGAAAACCAAATTGATAAGTAAGTGAAACTTGTTCTCCTTCATATTTACCTGATAACAATTTTTCTATGTCTGGCCAAAATGACTCTTCTAAATCTGCACTATAAATACCTCCAGAGTTGACGCCGAACACATCGTGAGATTTATCAGCCTCTTTAAGAGATACGCCACCATGCTTAAAGGCGATCTTACCATCTTTATAAGATATATCAGCATTGCCAATCTGAGACGCCCTCGCAAAAGTAATAGCAAAAGATTCAGATTCAAATTTACCCAGTCCGTAAAGCTTAAAACCTTTGATTTTTTTCTTATCTTTTGAATCCTTAAAAACAAGCTCAAAATGAAGATCATCTGATACTGATTGCGGTATAGTTCGCAGATTGGAAAATTTATCCATGTTTATATCCTTAAAAATTAATGAACGTAAAAAATATTTATAAATAAATATTCTTTTTTAGAATAACATAATAAATATATATTTGTCAAGTAAATATAAGATATATACCTAATGACTATCCTTACTCGTCATCACAAGCAATGAATAATACACCGTGATAAGCGCCATAAACACTATCGCCTGCACTACACCCACGAGTATTCCCATGCCCATCCATATAGCTGGCACACCAATAGAAAGTGAACCCAGTAATATTATCATCAACACTTCATGTGCGAACATATTACCAAAGAGACGAAGTGACAATGAGACTACTTTTGCCAGCTCACCGATGATTTCTATTAGCCCCACAAAGAACTCAACGATACCAAGGAAGCCTGCACCCAATGATTTTCTAAAACCACTAATTATTGGTTTTATTTTTATAAAGTGTGACAAGTGTGAGAAGAATCCATTCTCAACCGCACCTACGATGTGTATGATAACAACTGCAGCAAGGGCGAGGGAAAATGTAGTATTAAAGTCCGCAGTTGAAGCCGAGAACATGTGATGTCCATGAAAAGTAATAGATGTGAGACCAGGAATAAGTGATGCTAAGTTAGAAAATAAAATAAAAAGGAATACTGACCCGACATAAGGCAATATCAATCTTGCTTTCTTTTTATCACCCACTATCTTCTCTATAAAATCTAGTACAAAAAGCACTAGCATCTCCATCACGTGTTGAAAATAATTAGGAATGAGTTTAAACTTATTAGTTTTAAAAGCCAAATAAGTAAAAACAAACACAGCAAGCAGTGACATCATCGTCGCAGGAGAAAAAGTAAAAGGCCCAAATGAAAATAATTCATGAGGAAATATGCTGGGTAATTCTTCTTTTACTTGCAGTATGTGACTTATCTTTTCTGACATAATTTTATTTTTATACCTGACAACCAATCAAGTGATTCAAAAGTGTTTAAATATTGTAGTATTATAACACAAAAGAAGTGAAAAATAAATAATTTTAACCCTTGCTATTACTCCACATAAGAGTATACTGAATCTAGTGGAAGGTCTTTTATTAAAAATAATAAAAAAAATCATGCTAACAAAAATTGCAACGATTCTGGTTATATTATGGTTAATTGGTTATCTTGGTTTCCCTGTTTTGGGTGGGCTTATACATATATTACTCGTAATAGCGGTTATCGTTATATTACTAAGAGTAATCGGGGGAGAAAATCCACTTAAGTAGTTGTGGTAAAATTAAAAGGCAGACCTTCCATTGTCTGCCTTTTGATTTAGTTAGATCTATCTTTTAGATTAGTTCCTTCCTTTATCCTTTTTATTTTCTTTATGGTCTCTATCTTCCCTGTCCTCTCTTTCTTCTTTATCTTTTTTATCCTCTCTTTCTCTATTTTCTTTAGCTTCTTTTTTTAATCTTTTTTCTTCTTTTTTATTATCTTTTTTTACTTTTTCAACAAAAGAAACACATTTACCTTGATTTTTAAAAGTTGGATTTGTAAAATTCTTCCATAACCTATTTTTACATTGATTCTTATTTGTTGGTCCATTTACTATTGGTGTAGTAGTAGCATTAGTAGTGCTAGACGTTACTGTAAACAAGGTTACAGATGAAGTACTAACATTTTCTGCTCTATCTATAGCACGTATTAATAATGTATGACTACCTATACCTAAGTTAGTAGTAAACGTAGTATTAAGTAAATTATTAAACCAAGTACTAGTACCATTAACACTATATTCATATCTTGCTACTCCTGACAAATTATCAGATGATGTTCCAAATGACCACACTTGAGATCCTGTAGTTGTAGTAGACACCGGTGCAACATTAGAAGTCAGAACGATTCCTACTGGTGCTTGTGGTGCTGTATTGTCTACTGTAATTTTTGAAGTTGATGACCAAGCGCTACTTGTAGCTAGACTAGTGCTAGCAGCAGACAAGTCTAATGCACGCACATGCCAGTAATATACACCTTCAGATGTTCCTGATGTAGATATTGATGAACTAGCAAGATTACTAGATACAAAAACTGGTGTTAAAAAGCTACCATTAGCTTTTGTACTAGTGCTGTGTGAAGATTCATAATTATAAGCTACTGTTGATGTGCCGACTAATATATCAGTCCAATCAACATTTGTAAAGTTAACCGTCTTAAGCGTGGCATTATCAGCTGGACTTATATGTGTTGGGGTAGGGATAGACGTAGTTACTACTTGTGCAATAGCAAAAGCAGGCATAGTAACAAAGAGTATTCCTAAAATTATTTTATTTAAGTATTTCATATTTTAATTGTTTTATATTGAGATGAAGAAGTATATAACCTCTCCTATACTATATAACAAAAGGGGGTGACCTAGAGTGACAAGTAGATTTTTAGTATTTTACCATAACACATAATACAAATATGTAAAATGAAAACAAAAATCAAAAGAAATGTATGTTATAATATAAAAAGATAAATATGAGCAAACAAATAATAGCCAATACCGAATCAGAAGAATATAAAAAAGCTAGATACCATTACTTGTTACAAGTTATTTTTGGTGAGACGCTGGCTATTAATTATTGTAATGTCATAGCCAGCTTTGCTCCGAATGAAAATGCAAAAAACTTTTTGATAAAACAACAAGCCGATGAAGACAGACACTTAGAAGCCCTGACTGACTACATGAACATACCCAGTGGGCCTGATGTAAAAATCTCAAGACACATGGGTGACGTACACAAAGTCATGGATAAAGTTTTAGAAGAAAAAGATTATGCAGGCTCAATACTAATACAGAACTTTATAGCGGAGGGGTTAGTAATCATTCTATTACAAGAGATGTCAAAGCATGGTGATGCCAGCCTCAAGCAATTATGTGACTCGATAAATCATGATGAAGTGTCTCATGTTCAATTTGGAGTGAGTGAGCTGAAGAGAATATTGTCTGAACATGATGGAGTGAGGGGTAAGAAATTAAATAGAAAATTAGCAACGTTACAAAGAAAAGTTCTTTTTCATGGTGTATTACTTTTTGCTGACCTCGCTCGTGAAGCGAGACATCTTGGTATCAAGTGGGATGACTTGGCTGATAAAGTTTTAGAGGATCATTATGCCAGGATAAGAGAAGCTGATTTTCACATACCTTTTTATGACAAGATAATGCTAAAGGTAGCCATTTGGTTTTTTATAGTAGTTTAGAATAAATAATTCTAGCAAATTAAAAAGCATCAAGTCTTAGTTAAGACTTGATGCTTGCTTATGATTACAAATTAATTAAACCCATTAATGAAATGCTCTGCTGCTGCCCTGTCTGAAGCTGTTAAAAGCAACATAGTGCCTACGAGAACACTACCTGCAGTGAGTTCATTTTTAGAAAGATCAGACATCATTGATGCACAGGCTTGTCTTATCTCAGTTTGGCTACCCTGACCAAGCAAGGCCAAGGCCCTTTCTTTGCACCATTGCAGATACTCTGCTCTTGTTTCTATGGCTTGATTCATGGCAAGTTTCCTTATAAAGTTAAAATGAATTAGAATTACCAAATAAATATAACATAATAAAACTATTCTTGTCAAGTCCGTAAATACTATACTTTTATCTTATATTTATTTTAAAAAGATTTTATTTTAGTTAATACACAATGAATAGCTGAAGCAAGTATTGTCCAGTAGAAGATAATACCAATAGCAAAAAATGGTGGCGGTGTGTCCGGCTCACGACGTAGTAGGTCAAAATATGGCATCAATGGTCCTATCAAAATCATTTTGATAGGTAGTATGATATCGGAGACCACCCTCTTCCACCCTATGAGCGAGTCGCTACCAGTTCTAAGCACTGAGTCAGGTAGCTGGGGGAATCCTCGCACACCAGTAGACCCGAGTAGTGAAGTAGTGATGAACATAAAAGTAGAACTACAAAGAAAGAAAATAAAAACAAATTTTGTTCTAGACATGTTGATGTTAAGGTTGAAATACTGGTTTTGTATATACTATCGATTTTACATTAGCAAATTGTTTTGCTGTTGCTTCTAATTGAGCTTGTAAGACTTTTGCTCTACATGATCCCCCGCTCGTCCTATTGTTAGGATCAGCTAGGTCGATAGTCAACACTCCAGCATTTGAGATAAAAGCACTCTTTAGCTCAACACCACTCAGTGGATACTCCGAGCTTATGCCACTATTTTTCTCAGCAAGAGTGAGTTCTCCTTTTAAAAATAGACGAAGAGTGTCCTGAAGAGGTGTCTGTGTGATAGGGACAGATCTTTGCACTGGCACGAGTCCTTTTGCAGAACATAGAATATTCCCATTTATATCTTTGTCGAGTACACTATTATAATAATAAAGATTTACAGAGCGCTGATTTTTGTTAACATCAAAACGAACAGGAACCCTAAAAGATCTCTCATTTTCAGGGAGGCCACTCGGATTATCATTTTTAAAGATAAGAGTTCCTGTTTCTGTGGTTGGATTTGCAAAAGTTATTGTAATCTTAAATGGGACAAAAGCAGATGTCATCCAGTCTGATTGGGCTGTAGCTGGACCTTGGAACAATATCTTGCCGTTTGCGTCCACTAGCTGCACCGGAAAAGATGCTTCAAAATACCAACCTTTTGCCTCCCCCTCTATTGTAATCGGACTTTGGATGACTTGACCAGATGTTAATCCATAAATCTTAATCTCGTCATTGCCGAGAGGAGTGCTTACTCCATTTCCTGTGTCTGGATTGGTTGGTGTAGCCTGCTCTGAACTATTGATAAATGTTTTCCCATCTGGAGTTTTGCACTGCGGAGGATAACTTTCAAGTATCGGATACCCTGCTCGCCTACACTCTTCAAATGTAGATATCAAGTTATAACTATTATTTTTGTAAAAATAAAAGAATGCTCCTGTTAATAAGATTATTAAAAGTATCAGAACTGTGACAATTTTCTTTTGTGTAGTGTTTTTCATATTTTGTTTTGTAATTTATTTTATAATTTACCTCTCTATTATAAGAATATACCTAATTTGATAAATAGTCCAGTGTAGAGATTTGTTACAGAAATGTATAGACTGTAGGTTAAATATTAAAAATCACCATTTAAATATTTACCAGCAATACTAAGGGCAAATGAAGGCAATATTACACAAGCGTCAATAAGCAAAAGCTGGTGAAGTCTTTGATTCCATAATGATGGATTGTTTCCATCTGGCCCACCGACTAAAACTGATATTATACCTACAATACCAAAGGAGACAGAAGAATAAATAAAAACTTTTGTAGCCATCTTTTGCATAGTTTTATTATAGCATGCTTAGTACTGTGCAAGTAGACTCTTATTCAAAGAGAAAAGATATAAATTGCAAGCAAAACAATGATTAAATGCTTAGCTAGGATAGGTTTTCTTTTTGCTTGCATTTAAGCATGCAAGCAAATTTAACTTTTATTCAGATTAAGGTCTTCACTGTTAGAGAGTTTATACTTAGTGTTTTTAGTAGAATTTTCTATCTGTATTTTAACAAGCAAACCTTGTGAAACCCATTTTGTAAACAATCTTGACATCTTATGAAGTTGTGCTATATTGGTCAACTCTCTTGCTTTGGAATTGTTTATGTAATGATTAGACAAAAGATACTCTTTAACTTTTTCCCACTCATCTTGCCTCTTCTCATTAAGCAAAACAACTTTTATAGAGTCTTCGTAAATTGGATAAGATAAGTAAATTGGATCATAAAGATTTTGCTCTCGCATTTCGTTTCTCATGGCCTGAACACCTTCATTTCTATCAAGATTAGGTTGTTCTGGAAATTCTCTCAGATGCTTTACTATTAAATCATTTCTATACCCATCTGCTCTAACGCGTCCGATATTTGATGTTGTTATGTTGTATGGGAATAATCCTGGATTAATTATTTCAATCCTGTCCTCAAATATACTTATTTCTATATCTCTTTTAATAAAATAATCTCTATGGATAATTGAATTTGTTATAGCCTCTTTTACTGCACGTTCTGGTATTTGATATTTAGTTAGAAACCCAGAATGTATTTCTATCCCATTTCTCAGTAGAAGTAACACATAATCTTGAGTATCTTTTATTATTTTTATAAGTGGTCCTTCTAAGGTTTTTGGTATCCCTTTTAGATTCGGAACTTCACCAAAAGTTTCAATTGTGCCAGAATACTGAAAAACTCTCACAGCACACTTTGTATCTAATATATTGGTTGGATGGAGTGCAAATAACAATACAGAAGCTCTGGTTGGCAATAATATCCCTTGCTCATTTTTTCTTGCTAAACCTGTGCTAAATAATGTGTCTCGTATTGAACTTATAGGCAATTCTCTAAACTGCTTCCAAGATTCATAGTGCTCTGTGTTCAATAATTCAAAATCTACATCCACAAGCTCTATGTCTGCTTTTTCAAAACCTTTAGCATAGCTCATTTTTATAATCTCTTGAGGAGATAGCTTTTTATTACTTTTATTTTGTCTTATCCATACCTCATTATTTATAGAATGAAATACATTAGGACTTTTTTGAATAGTTAGGTGCACAATTGTTTTATTAACAATTTCATCTTTAATTTTTATAGGGATCCAAATATTTCCAATTGGAGGAACAATTTTCTGCACCTCTCTACCAATCTCATCAAATAAATCCATATTTTCTTCTAAGCCAAATATTCTATCTCTTCCTTTTAATTTTGTTTTTTCTGGGTCATCAATTCCAAAAAAAATTACACCCCCTTCCATGTTAGACATCGCAACTATGGTCTGAATAATCTTAGTCACAACCTTATCACCTTTCAATCTTTTGAATTCTATTTTTTGAGTTTCTTCCGGAATGGCAAGAATTTTGTCGACAATTTCTTTATCTAGCATGAGGTTATTTATAATATAATTATAACATTTTTACTTTAAATTTGTAAATTAAAAAACACTTTTTTTACAAAACAGGAAAACTTAATGTGCACAATAATAAAAACCAGACGCGAGGTCTGGTTTTTATTATTTTGCTCCCTATACTGGACGAGTTCAGAACTGTTAACTGGGGTAAAATTGAGAGTGATTTAAGGTATAGTGGTCTCTTTGGATTATTTGAAATTAAAGAACTTCAAAACTTTTGATTATAAGATATTTAATGGTTTATACGTCTTCTTCAACTTTTTAACAGTTTTCTCAAAATATCTTTTTGCTTTTAAGCTTTTGAATGGCCATATTTTTTGCACTCTATTAAAAAATGCTCTTGTAAAGTGTCTGATTATTAATTCATTATCTATTCCGTATATTTCATAAATATAACCAAAAGACAGCGATAATATCTCGTCACTCATCAAAGTTATTTGCTTGAATGCTTTAGCTTCACTAATTTTTAACGGGTTGGACAGTCTTCCTTTTATATTAACTTTTTTACCTTTTTTAGGTAAACCAACATAAACACTATTCTGTTTAACGCTCTCTAATTTACCTTTCGAGACACCTTCAAGAAATCTTTTATGAGTATCTCCGTGTTCAGACCAATTATTAAAATAAGAATTATGGAAAAAATAACTCTGTTTACCTAAATGACTATAAAACATATTTAAAAAATCTTGTTCAAGTTCGCCTAAACCATCATCCCAGTGGAGACCTTTTTCAACCATATGGACTTTACCTATTTCTTCTAGTGCAAGAATTGATAAAAAGTATGCACTAGCAAAAGATTTTTTCTTATGTAAATGTATAGAGTCTTTATGTAATCTAACAGCGTTATGAAAAGAGAGTTCTCCTATCTTTTCTAGTTTTTTACTACTTATTCCCATCTCATAATTATATCATGACACCTTACTTTTCTTTACATTTTATTGTATAATTACAGTTAATGAAATATAAGTTGGAAGACGATTACGAACCATTTAGTGGCATACAAGAATTATTTGAAAATGACAAATACCTTCTCTTTCTTTTAACCTTCTTAGAGGCGTACAAAGACGATAGAGACCATATAAGATTGTCTGAACTTACTAAAAATATTGACTGGAGTCATGAAGACTTTCACGACAACTTACCAGATGAAGACTTTTACACTTATCAAGAAAGGGCTTTTAGTCAGGCAGAGATGTTTTATGAGTATTCACGATTAGGATTTTTTACAGCTGTGGGTATAGAAGATTACGAAGAGACAATAAATAAAATATTACTACATTTTGCTAGAGAAATAAAAGAAGAAGAGCTTAACCGAGATACAGCTAGTTATTTTCAAAATATAATAACAAATCTTATTTATTTTGCAGATAAAAGGAAAAATATGTTAGAAAAAGATAATGAAAGAAAAATTAAGAAGGGTCTATCCAAAGAAAATCTTGATGAGTTTTTTAAGGAACTAAGAAGAAAAGATATTTTTATTTCAAAAGAAAATAGATATTTCAATAAATTACACGAACTTATGGGGGTTATTCCTGAGGACGTAACAATACTTATAGATAAAAATAAAAAAGGTTTTGATAAACTGGAAAAAGAGTTAAAAAAATATTTAGATGAGTTTATAAACAATAACCACCACCTTAATAATAATCATAATGAGGCAAGAGAGCACGTATTCACACAAATTAACTTATTCATCAGATATATAAATACTCTTAATCCCGTAAATGGTTATGTTAATATACCCTTCTCAGTTCTTAAAGAAAAAAAGTTTGAAGCCATAAAACTAATAAAATACTTAGAGTTACAAGGACAAGTTAAGGTAAAGTGGAGTGACGAGAAGAGTCTGAAATTAAAGTTTGCTAAAAATATGATTGATGAAAATCTATTTTTTGAAAATGAAAATAAAATAGAAACTCCTAATAATAATCCTAAAATAAATAAAATTAAGTTTAACTTAAGTTTTTTACCTACCACTGGAATACTTGAAATAGCAAACAGAGATGGAGCTAAGTATAAAATAATAATACAAGGACAAGTCCAAAAAGAAGTAATTAGGACTATATTTAAAACCCCAGAAAATACTTATTCTGAATGGAGTTTATATGAAATAAGCGAAGAGCTTGGTGGAGTGGATATGAATGAAAGAGCCATTAACAATGCTCTATACCAGTTAAATAGAAAAGTTCAATTAGCGATACCAGAAATAAAAAATCTATTTGAGTTGAACAAACATTCAGCAACAATAAATACAGAATATGTCATCAAAAATTAAGTAAACTTAAGTAAGCAATAAAGTATCCTGAAGTTAGTCCTTCGGGATTTTTTATGCAGATTACTAACGACAACAATTCTATAAAAGTAAATATAGAAAAGAAAGAAGAAATACCAGATTTTGAAAATGTGGTCGGTCTTTTTAACCTACTTTTAAAAATTGATAAGCGTGTTAATCCGCATATTTATAAAAATAATAATACAAAATAAATATGGAAAAGTTCTACACATTTATACCAGATTACTCAATAGGCGAAGGAGAAAAACTTCTCTTCCCTATAACATCAGAAGAAGTCTTAAAGAGATTAGAAGATAAGCTTATAAACAAATACTTATATAGAGTGCATATGGCTCTTTGTTGTGTTGATAATATAAAAAAGCACTTAATAAAAGCTATGGATGAGGCTTCACTTATGGCTTTAGATGATAATGAACCTATATGGAAAGAGATAGATAAAAAATATCAAGAAGAAATACTAAACTCCATGAAAATATGATAGATACCATCTGCCTACTTATACCAAAGGATAAATTAATTTTCTTAAATGAAAGTAATAGTCCTAGTTGGAACTTACAATCTCATACAGAACAGTATGATAGGTTTGTAAAAAACCCTACAAAACTTCAAAAAGAAAGTGGTTACTACTACCCTCGTCTTACTGGATACAAAAGAAAATATAATGATGAACGCAATGTAAAAATTGAGTTCTCAGTTCCAAAGATTATCTACAATAACAACTTAGACGAAGTTGAAGAAAATCAATTTGACGAAATAGTGAACACTTTAAGAAATAGACTAAGAGAAATGGGTATTGTAGCAACTGAAAGTACTATCAAAAATGCAGGAGTAAGCTCTATGCACTATTCTAAAAATATAATACTTCAAGATGGGTACACTGTTAATCAAGTAATATCAGAACTAAATAAGATAGACCTGCGAAAGACTTTTGATTTTGCAAAAGCAAGATTTATCAATGATGGTCAAAGTCTATATCTCCATACTACCTCACACGAGTTTACAATCTATGACAAGCTAGCTGATATGAAAAAGGATAAAAAGCGTGCAATAGATAAAGACCAAACAATGATACAAAGAACTCTATTTAATCAAATAGATAAGAAAAAAGTCTTGAGCGAAGTTTTAAGATTTGAAGTAAGACTTAGTAAGAAAGTAAAAATGGATAGCCTGCTTGAAAAACTTGGGTATTCTAAACATATGAACTTTGAACAATTATTTAAAAAAGAAATAAGTCAAAAAATAGTTACTCATTATTGGGAAACTTTAATCACAGAAAGAAACCTTGGACTATTCACTGTACAAAGTTCAGATAAAGACTTGCTTAGAAGTATATATAGAGCTATACCGAATATAAAACCAAATAGAGCCATATATCTAACGGGATTACTATTACTCGCAAAAGATGGTAACGGGATGCGAGAACTTCGGTCCATATTAGAAAAGAAATCAAATGATAGAACTTGGTTTCGTATCGCAAAAGATGTAAGAGAATTATCAAGCTCACTACCCTCTAACTTGGTCAGAGGCTGGGTAAAACAAATAGATAACGCATTATTAACTTATAAACCATTAAGAATAAAAGATTATGAAGAAATTACCTAAGCAAAAAAGAAACGAAATAGAATTACTAATTGAAAAACAAATGAAAGTTTTTACTAATTGTATTATAAAAATAATACAAGAAAAGTAATACACATTATAAACAAAAATACTGTTGCAATGTAAAGAATTGTAAAGTATAATACAACCAAGTAAGACTTGGATAAATAATCTTATTATGAACGAAAAAAATACAAAAGAGTTTTACAAAGCTGAAGAGCTTGCCGAAAAATTAGAGGTCAACATTATGACTATCTACCGCTACATAAAAGCTGGTCGTCTCAAGGCTTATAAAATCGGTAAAGAGTTCAGAATAGACAAAGACGAGTTTAACGCTTTTCTTAAAAGTGTAAGAACATATGAGTAATAAAAAAAACATAACTTATTCCTCACCAACTTTATTCGCTGGAACGAGTAAGAAAATTAACCATACTACTACTTTCATTGATTTATTTGCTGGAATAGGAGGCTTTCATATAGCATTTCGTAACGCTGGTGCTGAATGTGTTTTTGCGTCTGAGTGGGACGAACACGCAAGAAAAACATACATTGAAAACTTTTATAAAAATGACCCAGCTCTTTTTGACGACGGTAACTTTGTTGGAGACATAACAAAAGTTGATAAAGCCTCAATACCTGATTTTGATATTCTTACAGGAGGTTTTCCTTGTCAGCCGTTTAGCCAAGCAGGACACAAAAAAGGTTTTGAGGATACAAGAGGAACTTTATTTTTTGATATTGCAGAAATACTTAGGATAAAAAGACCAAAAGCATTTTTCATTGAGAATGTTAGAGGGTTACTTACTCACGACTTAGGAAGAACTTTTGAAACAATTAAAAATACAATCACTGAGGATTTGGGCTACTCATTTCATTTTGGAATTGTAAAAGCATCTGACCACGGATTACCACAACATAGACCAAGACTTTTTATGGTTGGTTTCAGAGATAAAGATATTGTGTTTACACCCCCTATAAAAAGAGAATTGATGTATACAATGTCAGATGTCTTTGAGGGTCAGGCAGAGAAAAAAGTTGGATTTACTTTGCGTGTTGGAGGTAAGGGTTCAAGCATTACTGACCGCAGAAATTGGGACAGTTATATGGTTGACGGAAAAGTTAGACGGATTACTCCAAAGGAGGGCAAGCGAATGCAAGGATTTCCTGACGATTTTGTTTTCCCTGTTACTGATAATCAAGCAATGAAACAACTTGGTAACAGTGTTGCGATTAGGGCTATCCAAGACTATGCACAACAAATAATTGATACTTTAAATAAACACTATGAAAAATAATAATCCAACAACAGGAAATACGGGAGAATGGAGTGAACTATACGCACTTGGATTTTTACTTGCTAATGGTGGTGTGTACGGTGCTGATAGTAAACAAAATAGAAAAGATGATTTATTCTATAAGGTTTTAAGAGTGATTTTCCAAGGTAAAGAAAACAAAGAACGAGTGTCTTATGACATCAATGATGAAAATGTTGTTATTTACTTTGATAATAAAAGGGTCTCATCAATAAAAATTAGTAAGATAAAAACGGTCCTGAATAAGTTTTTGCTTTCACTTACCTCAAAGAACGAAGGGCGAGCATACAAATTAGAGACTGGCGAGGAAATGATGAAGTTACTCAAAAAAGAAGTTATAAAAGCATCAAGTAAAGACAAGAAAGATTTGGACTTGGTGTTACTTGATATAAAAACAAAGATACAAACACCTGAGATTGGTTTTAGTATAAAGTCTCAAATAGGTAGTCCCTCAACACTCATCAACGCGTCAAAGGCTACTAACTTTATTTACGAGGTCTTAGATAAGAATGGTAAGACACCAAAGACTTTACCTGACCTACACCCTAAGAATGTAAAAGATAATATATCTTTATTACTTGATAGTGGCTATCAAGTCGTTTTCTCTAAAATGGAAAGTGCTACTTTTCATAAAAATCTTACTCTTATAGACAGTAAACTTCCTGAGTATGTTGCTAAGTTCTTACTCTCATTCTTTTCAAGAGGAGCAAACTCAATGAGCGACTTAGTGAATAAAAGTTTTACTGGTGAGGCAGGAAAGCAACCGATATATAAGATAAAAGAGTTTTTGAGTATTATGGCTCTTGGTATGATGCCTAATACTGATTGGAATGGAATACTAACAAGTCTTGGAGGAATGCTTTTAGTAAAGAAAGACGGTGATGTGCTTTGTTATTATCTCTATAACATAGAGGATTTTCAAACTTACCTTTTGGACAACACAAAACTTGATACACCCAGCACAACACGATACGGTATTGGAAAGATAATACAAGAGGACGGAAAGATGTATATAAAACTAAACCTACAAGTCAGGTTCATAAAATAATATGAAATCTCTAATCATAGCTAGAGTATCAACAGAAGAGCAAAGAGAAGCGGGTAATTCATTGCCAGCTCAACAAACAAGACTTCTTAACTATATAGAACGCTCATATAGTAAAACCGATAACTCTAAGCTTGAAATAGATAAAGAGTTTATATTTGATGAAAGTGCTTATAAAGAACACAGAAAAGAGTTTGGTAAAATACTTGAATACATAGATTTACAAAAAGAAAACATAGCAGTTTGTTGTGATAAGGTCGACAGACTTTCAAGAGATTTCTTAACAGGATTGCCAGGATTAGAAAGACTTAGAAGAGTTGGTAAGATTGAATTACATTTCCCTTCTGATAATTTAGTTTTACACGTAAACTCTCCTGCTACAGACTTATTTCATTACAACATAGCAGTCGCTTTGGCTCAATATTATTCTAATGCTATAAGTGATAATACAAAAAGAGCCTTAGAGCAAAAGAGAAGAAATGGTGAATGGACTGGTCCTGTAAGACTAGGCTACTTGAATGTCCCACTTGATGAAGAAAATAGGACCAGGAAAACTATAATCATAGACCCTGAAAGAGGACACCTAGTCGCAGAGATGTTTGATAAATATGCTACTGGTAATTACTCACTTGAGACCATAAGACAAGAAATGGCTAGTAAAGGCCTTAAGACCCGCAAAGGAAATAGCGTGTCTAAAAGTGGTGTTGAAAATATTTTAAAAGATAGTTTTTACTGCGGTATAGCGATGTCTAAAAAATATGGGCCATATGCTCACATATATCCAAAACTTATAGACAGACCGGCTTTTGATAAGTGTAAGGAAATAAGAGAAAGTAGAAAGAAAAAACCAAATAAAGAAAAATCAAAAGACTTCATTTTGAAAGGTATTTTAACTTGTTCAAATTGTGGTTGTAACATAACAGCTGAACAAGTAAAGAAGCCAAATGGTAATATTTATAACTACTATTCTTGCACAAATGGTAAAGGAATATGCAAGAGAGTGTATGTATCAGAAAAGACATTGCTAGAGCCTGTATATGGCATTTTAGGGCGTTTAGAAGGCATATCACAAGAAGCTCAAGAAAGACTTATAAAGGAATTAAGAAACTTGAACGAAACACAAGTTGAATATCATAAAAAGCAAGTAGAAAGAATACAGTCTGAATACAAAAAATACCAAACAAGAAAAAATAGTATTCTTGATATGTATGCGGACCAGAGTATTACTAAGTTAGATTATGACAAAAAGATGCAAGAGTATAATGACAAAATGCAACTTCTTGAAATTGAGCTTTCTGAATATGGAAACGCAGACACAGAATATAAAATCGTTATATCTACAGTATTTTCTCTGGCAAGAAGAGCTAAAGAAATATTTGATAGTTCTGAAGTGAATGAAAAAAGACAGATTTTGAGTTACCTACTTCAGAACTCCACCTTAAATGAAAAAACGCCTTGCTATACAATGCGTTCTCCGTATAATCTGATACTCGGACTACATAGTAACCCTAACTGGCTCCGTGAGTAGGGATCGAACCTACGACCAATTCCTTAACAGGGAACTGCTCTACCGCTGAGCTATCACGGAATAATGGTCTCGCTTAGCGCCTACTGAACGTAAGATATTTACACTCACTTTTTCGTATACGAAGAAAGTCAGCGCTAAGCGAGAAATACATTATACAAAATTTTTGACATAAATGCAAATTAAAATCCCCAAGTTCTGGAGAGTTTAACTTTTATTTTTTTGTGCCCCCGGCAGGATTCGAACCTGCGACCATCTGCTTAAAAGGCAGTTGCTCTACCAACTGAGCTACAAGGGCTTGAAAATATTTTAACATATTTTCAAAAAAATAGCAAAAAAAGAATGCTTTGAATGCAGAGTATTTTGCTTTTTATATGACACGTTATCCCCAACTTGGCAAAGTTTACTTTCTGTGGTGGTTATGATAGTATTCAATTAAGTATAAACATCTTTATAAAAAAACCTGCTTATACATTAATAGAGAGACTTAAAAAAATAAAAACTTTATGAAAAATATAATCGACTTTACAAACTTTACTAAAAAGATTTTCGCTAGCACACTACTAACTAGTATGCTCGCCACATTATTAATATCAGCAACATTTAGCTCTGCCTTAGCTGCTGGGGGTAATACTGTTACCCTAACGCCAGTAGCAGACACGACTTATGGTTCTGCACCAATATCAATAACGGCAACACTTGATCCAGCTGTTGGGAACGTAACATTCACTTGGTCAGGAAGCTGTAATCTAACTGGAGCTGGAGAGACACGCAGTATAAGTATAACTGGAGCAGGAACATGTACTGTTACTGCTACTAAAAATAGTAATGCTTTTGCTACTGTTACTTTTAATATAGCAAAGAAGGACATTACTATGAGTACTGGAGATTTTGCCAGTCCTAGCAAAATCTATGACGGGACAACTGTTGCGAGCACAATACTGAATCCAACAGCTATCACTTTTTCTGGAGTAATCAATGGCGATGATTCAGACGCGGCAAAGTTAAGTGTGAACACTTCTACCGGAGTTGCTACTCTATCTTCTAGAAATGTGACCACAACAGCAGTGAACAATGTTACTTTTACAGGTTACACTCTGCAAGGAACAAAATCAGGTAATTACAATCTTACAAATCAACCATTACCAGAAACACAAATAGTAAACAAAAGAACTATTACTGTAACTCCTGCGGCAACTACAAAGGTTTACGACACTAACACATCATCTGTCACCTCTCCTGTGATTAGCCCTGCTGTTGCCACTGGCGATACTGGTGCTTTTACTCAAAGTTATGTAACTACAGACGTTGCTACAGCCAAAGAAATGATAGCAACAGGAAATGTATCAGATTCTAATGATGGAAATAATTATACTGTGACTTTTGCAACTGCTAGCGTTGGAGTTATAACAAAAAAAGGACTAACTGTAACAGGATTAACAGCTTCTAACAAAGAGTATGATTCAAATACTAGCACTACTGGTGCGGGAGTTCCTGCTCTTGTTGGCGTGATGGCTACTGATACTGTAACTCTTGGAGGTTCTGCAGTTATGAGCTTCTTAGATTCTGCAGTGGCTAATGGAAAGACAGTAAATGTAACTGGCTTAACTATTAGTGGTACTAGTTCTGATAACTACTCACTAACACAGCCAACATTAACTGCAAATATTACAGCCAAAAATATAACAATATCTGGTCTTAGTGTTGCGAATAAAGTATATGATGGACTAACAACAGCCATAATGAGTGGTGTAGCTACTCTTGTTGGTGTTATAAATACTGACTTGCTTAATGTCAGATTAGGGGGGAATCCTATCCTAGCTAACTTTGACACAAAGAATGCCAGCACTTCAAAACTAGTTAACATAACAGGATACACAGCGAGTGGAACAGCTGCAACTAATTACAATATTGTCACTCCTACAACTACTGCAAATATTACAAAGAAAACTTTAACTGTAACTGTATCAGCTGTTAATAAAGTATATGATGGAAATACAAATGCTGTTGTGACTTTTTCTGATAACAGATTAATGGGAGATTTAATAACTATAACTGGAACAGCTAATTTTTCTAGCAAAACTGTTGCTAATACAAAATTAGTAACTGTAACTGGATTAACTGTGACAGGCACTGATGCTGTAAATTATGTTTTAGCTACTACCACATTAACAACAACTGCAAATATCACAAAGAAAGATATAACTACTAATGTCACTGCTTCTTCTAAAACCTATGACGCAAATACACTTGCTTCGTCTACTGTATACTCATCAGGCATTGCTATAGGTGATTTTGTAAATTACACTTTTACAAGCTCTAACTTCTCAAACAAGAATGTAGGTATTGCAAAATTAGTAACAGTGAATGGCATAGCTCTTGCAACTGCAACTGATACTCTTAATTATAATTTATTAAATGCTGTTGCAACCACAAATGCTAACATCACAGCTCGTGACCTGATTGTCTCTTCTGTGGGTGTTAATAAAGCATATGATGGCACTACTACTACAACCGTTAATTCTCTAACTTCTAATTCTTTACTTGGGGATGTAATTGGAGCCATATCTTCTACTACATCTAACTTTATAGACAAGAATGTAGGAGTAAATAAATTAGTAACTACAAATATACTAATAGGTGCTGGGGTTGATAATACCAATTACAACTTACCACTTATCTCTACAACAACTGCAAATATCACAAAGAGAACATTAAATATGTTAAGTGCATCTGGCACTGATAAGGAGTACGATGGTAGCAGATACGGATTTGCTTCAATCACAGACAACAGAATAACTGGAGATGTGTTAGTCTATGCTTCTACAACCTCACTCTTTGACACAAAGAATGCTGGTGATACAAAAAGCATAACAGTAATCGGTATAACAATAAGTGACACTGATGCCATGAACTACACATTAGCGTCAACTAGTATTACGACTCCTCTGAATGTAAAAATCACTAAAAAATCAGCAACTATATCGGCTGAAAACAAAACAAAAGCTTTTGGTGACGCTGACCCGATATTAACAGCAACTACTAGCATGATTATTGGAGATACTCTAACAGGAACACTTGTAAGAACAGTAGGTGAAAATGTAGGTACATATACTATTAATCAAGGCACACTGAGTGCTGGCAATAATTACATAACTACTTTTAATGCTGGAACATTCACAATCACAGAGGCTGTGATTCTTACACCAGTTATTGTAGAAAACTTTGCTGGATTCCTTATCGCTTCTACTAACCTCAGTAGAAATGCTACGGTGAGAAATAGCGATGGATCATTACAGGTACTACAAGTATTAGGAGCAAGCAAGTTTAGATTCAACAAAAATCTTAAGCTTGGAATGAAGAATAATAATGACGTAAAAGAATTACAAAAAGCATTAAATGCTCTAGGATTATATGCGTCTACCAGCACAAATGGAAACTTTGATAATGATCTATTTAAAGCCGTTAAAGCTTATCAAAAGATTAACAAAGTGACTCCAGTATCTGGATATTTTGGACCAATCACACGTGGTGTTATAAACAAATAATGCACACAGGCATAAAAAGGCACGACCTACGGTCGTGCCTTTTTATGTTATAATATTATTATGATAGGAAACTCCAGATCTCCAAAAAAAATAAGACATCATCTCAAGCATTTTTTTATTCCACATGAGCACAATGATTTTAAACCACATATATTCCGAGAAGTGTCTGTGTCTGTTATGCTCGCCACTACTCTATTTTTATTTGGACTCTCTATTGGTAGTGCATACATAATACAAGGAACAGTAATAGGTCGTGAGATAATCAGTAAAGTCTTAATAGACCTGACCAATGAAAATAGAATCTCTAATAATCTAACCCCACTAAATGAAAACAATAAGTTAACCTTAGCTGCACTACTAAAAGCAAAAGACATGTTAGGTCGCCAATATTTTGCTCATGAGTCACCGACAGGTGCAACGCCTTGGAGCTTCATAGAGCAGGCAAATTATGAATATACCTATGCTGGTGAAAACCTAGCCATAAATCATATTGATAATAATCAGACGGATAATGCCTGGATGAACTCACCACTACATAGGAAAAATATTTTAGATAGTAATTTTGAAGAGATAGGTATCTCGGCCTACTCTGGAGACTATCAAAATAGAAACACCATCTTTGTAGTGCAAATGTTCGGCACACCTGCAAAAAATTATGACTCTACAATCTTAGCTACAGAAAATGTAAAAATAGAGAATGATACACAAGAAATAAATACTAACACAAATACACCAAAAGAACCGGTAAAAAAAGTTTTAGCAAGAGAAACAAAAAAAGTTTTAGCAAAAAATCCAGAATCAAAAATAGAATCAATAGCAACCAAAACTACTCCCACCCTAGAAAATAGCTCGTCTTCTGTACTTAATAATTCTACCAATACACTATTAGCCCCCACTGCTACTACTGAAGTTTTAAAAGTAGAAGGAACTAGTAATAAAAATTATTCCAATATCTATGAAAGGTTAATATATAATGGATCCAACTATGTTCAAAATATGTTACAGATTTTATTTGTAATTATTTTCATAGCCACCCTAACTGATATATTAGTAGAAATAAAAAAACAGCACATGCGTCATATTGCTTATGCTGTCTTATTACTTATTATCTTAATCACCCTGATGTATTTGAATAAGAATTATTTTGAATTAAACTTTAAAGTTTTATTCTAACTACTATTCTAGTATACCATCTAGATTAACATCGTAAAGCATAGCCTCACTTACTAATCTGTAATTTACTATTTCACTTGCTGTAAACCATATATTAACCTCACGGTCATACGCCTCCACGCCGTCCTCTGGATCTGTGCAGTGTATCAGATTTCTCATGCCACGTGACCCATCTGAATCACAAAGAAAATAAGAGTCTATGGCATAATCACCACGTATAGTTCCAGTGTCAGCACTTGCTGGCTCAGTACTGCCAACTAATCTCTTAACTACGGCACCTGAGTTATTACCCTCAATAACCATGGCAACAACTGGACCACAAGTCATATATCCAACTACAGCACGTATAATATCCTTACCGTACTCTACTGCTTCCTTCTCTACTGGTAGACCTAATTTCTCGCGATTAGCGATAAGGCCTGTACCCTTTTTAAGATACCAAGCATCATCTTTTTGATAATGATCCCAGCATTGTGTCTCAGTTGGCACTATCATTTTCATAGCCGCTATCTTAAGACCGATACGCTCAAATCTTTTAGTTACTTCACCCACAAGGCCACGTTGTACTGCGTCAGGCTTTAGTATTACAAATGTTTTTTCTTTTTTTGGATGCATATATTTTTTATTTTATTTATTAAAATTATTTTTATTAGTGATTTTTTAACTCTTGTATTATAGCATAAAATTGATGTTTTTAGAAATTAAAAAACCCACTTTTTACGGTGGGTTTATCTTTAAAGATTTTATTTTAGTGGAAGTTATAGAAAAGCTTTGTACCCACTTTCCATGCACCATGCTCATCTGGCTTCCAGATTTTTGCACACCATTTTAGTGAGTCTTCTCGTTGTACTATTTCTAATACCAGACATTCACCTTCTGCATTTGCAATAGGGAAAAGATTAGACGTACCTGATTTTTCTAATTCGTAGCCGATACCAAAAAGAACAGGCTCAGGCTCATATTGATTCTTTGTAATAAAAACAACTTGATCAAGCGTAACTGGTTTTTCATAAGCGTGAAGCATATAAAAAACTTTTAAATCAAATTCTGCTTTGCTTAAAGTTGTAAACTCTAAGCCATGAGACATTACATGTAAAGTAGTTTTCTTTTTGAATAAAGTAGCAACATTGTCACTGACTAATGTAACCCCTTCAAAATACCATTCCGGTCTCACTTCTTCTGTTGCTAATTCCATGACATCTCCTTTTAATGAACGAGACGTTTATAATAACACAAATATGCTGTAAAGTAAATAAAAAGAAAAGGCGACACCTTCGGTGTTGCCTTTTCTTTTTATTTACTTTTCCAAAATTATCTAGCGATGTATGGAAGTAACCCCATAAATCTAGCACGCTTAATAGCTGCTGCTAAGTCACGCTGTTGTGTTGCTTTCATATTAGTTTTTTTACGTCCTAATATTCTAGCATTTGGATTGATGAACTTTTTAAGAGTGTCAACATCTTTGTAGTCTATATTTTTAATTACTGCTGTAGTTTTCATTTTTGTTTTTTAATTAAAAGATTAGAACGGTATATCATCAGGATTGATGACCTCGCCATAATCTATGGTATCTAATTCTTGCTTACTACTTACTGAAACATTTTCCTCATTAGCGCTTGATGATGCCCCCATTGCTGGTGCTCCACCTTTTGCTCCCATTTGCATATTTTCAGCGATGATTTCTGTGCGGTATTTTTTACCTCCACCAGCTGGATCATCCCAGCTTCTGGTTTGTATTCTTCCTTCAATCAGACATGACTGCCCTTTTTTCAGATACTGACCAGCCACTTCTGCCTGTCTGCCAAATGTTACTACGTTATGATACTCTACCATTTCTTGCTTTGCACCATTCGCGTCTTTGTAGCTACGATTAGTTGCAAGGGCAAAGTTACATACTTTTGTGCCATTTGGTAATGATTTTAGCTCTGGGTCACGAGTTAGATTCCCTAAGATATAAGTTTTATTTAGATACATGTATTTGTGTAATTAATTTAATATATAATAATTATATTATATATTCTGATTAATTGCTAGCAACTTCTGCTTCTTTTGTAATAACTTCTTCAGACTTTACGGTTGGAGTAACTTCTGTTGTAGTGTCAATATTTACATTATCTTCAACAACTTTTTCAATTATTTTCTTTGTATAAATATTAATATCTCTGTCAGCTTTTACGGCTATGTATCTTATTACATCTTCGTCAAGCTTAAAAGATTTTTCTACTTTTGCTAATTTAGAAGGATCAAGTTCAAACTTTACCCATCCAAAATAACCAGTATCAAATCTGTTATTTACGTTTTTAATAACACGGAGCATTTCGTAAGATAGGTCACGCATATATGGTGCCTCCTCAGAAATGAAGCTCGCGCCTTCGCTAGCAATAGACTGTTTAAGAGAATTAATCTTCTCTGCGGCTGCGTCCTCAGTTATCGTCGGTACTAATATGTACGATATCTCATAGACACGGTTTTCAATTCCGCCTTCTACTATGGTTTCATTTTCAATTTTGTTCATAGACTTATATTATAACACAAAAATTAACTTTACTCAAGAATGATAAAATGACTAAAACTATCTTCCTTCCATTACTATTTCTGCTTTTTTAAGTAATATAGCGTTGAACTCACCCCTTCTTTTACCAAAAACTTCCAAAATATAATTATTATTCCCTATGACAAAATCACCAACTGGCTTTGTTAGCATTACTAAACTGTTTGGGTTAATTTTTGCTAATAATTTCTCTGTGTTAGTGTCCCATTTATATTCTTCTTTTGTATTTTTATTTGTAAGTATGACATTTAAATCTGAAATATAATCATTACCGATATTACCAATAGTTAATTCTAAATTATTCTGCTTTTGCACTCCGTCTCTACTTCTTAAAAAATAATTTAATTTTTCACCTTGAACTTCTACTTGTGTTTTGTATGTTATCACAGAGGCATTTATATTCACCTCCAAGACATCAGTCGCATAGCTGGACCCAGTCTCATCATTTTCTTTTACTTCAGCGACATAGCTTCTTATATTTTTAGTCTGACCTATACTATTTTTAAAATATCCAGTCACTCTATACTCCCTCTCTTCACCAAGCGGTAGATTCTCTATGAAAAAGTGAGTAGCATCTTCTTCTGCATTTTTCTTTATGACAAAACCGTTTGGCATCTCTACTACCAACTTTGATCTAATAAAGTTTTTAAGCGAGAGATTCTTTACTTTAAAGGTGTAAGTATTTTCATAATCTTCTACCACATCATTCGAACCTGATATCTTTACCGAGGCTAATGGCGTAATTATCTTAACTTCTTTTTCTAAAGTTTTACTGAACTCAGCATTAGAATTTTCTACTTTGTAAGTTAGGGTTAATTTAACTTTTCTAATATCTCCCTCACTACCGATAAATAGATAATCAGTGCTAGTCGCCATGTATCCATTAGCTACCACATCACCAAAAATAAAATCTTTTGTTAATGTATCTGTCTCACCTTCACGAGTAAATCCTTTTTGATAAGTGAACTTTACTTTTACATCTTTTATAACTACTTTGTTTCCATTATTTATTTCTATTTTAAAATTATTACTTTCTCCCGCTTTTACATCTAAGGGTATATCACTAGTTAAGCTTATCCTCTCGCTCGAGACCTGACTTTTGTCAAAATAATACTTATAAGCTAAAAACATTCCACTCAGTAGCAACAAGGTTAGTCCAGCGATAAAAAACCAAAAGAAAAATGGTCTATGTTTTTTACTCTCTTCTGACTCTAACAACTTCAAAGCTTTTTGATCTTCTTCTTTTCTAATATTCTCCACTTCTTTTTGTTCGGACATAACTTTTAAGTGATTCCAGTCAGTCGGGGTTCTCACGTTTAAAACAGGCACTACTTCAACCTTTAGAACATTAGGGTGGTCCGCAGCGTGAACGCTTTCTATTTTAATATCATCATTAATATTCATAATAATTTAACTTAAATTAATCTATAGTAATTATAACATACTTGCAGTGATAGCATGAGTTACTATTTGCACAGCTTCTTTTTTACGTAATTGTATGTGTAATATATAATCTTCTACCGATGTAGATAAGTATTTTTCTAAGCTAAGACCAAGCAGCTCACTATCAAGATATCCAAGCATAATCATGATTTCAGAAGTGAGACATAATTTTAAAATACTTTGATCTAATTCTGGATAACATATATAATCTTTTAACCTGTCATAAAGCTTTGTATTTTTCTGCTCTCCGGTTATGTATCTACCAACTATACTCGTAACTACAGGCAAGTTTTTATGGGCATTTATTTTATCATACTCTTCTTTTGCTCCAGCTAATCTGTAATATTCTTTTCCTTTTACTAAGGTTACATTTGAGATTCTATTCTCTACGATGTGGGCGCGTAATTTTACACTTTTACGCAAGCTCATGGACTTCGTATATATCATACCAAAATCACGAGTATACATCTTGATCACTGCATCATTTTCTCCACTTTCAAATATCCTAACTATTATCGCTTCTGTACTTTGCTTTTCTATGGACATGATTATAAAAATTAACTTGTCATATTATAACATAAATAAAACCCCTCAAATTAGTGAAGGGTTTATTATTTTAAAAATCTAATTCGCAGTAAACCAAAGATAAACGGTAGGTAAAGGAGCAACACTACAGTACGCACCAAAATTAGTAGCAGTGCCTCCATTATTCACACAACCATTAGAACAGTAAGTCGTGTTACCTCCTACCCCACAGGCTATGGAGTGGTCGTATATGTAGTCACCGTTACATGTCTGCCCTGACGTAGGACAAGATGGTGTCCCTCCAACCACAGGAGCAGTTGTAGCTGGGGGTGCACTAGTTGTCCCTCCTGGAGGATTACCAGGAGGTCCCCACGCTTGAGCCTCTTGATAATAAACAAAATTACCAGAGATTCCTTCAGGTCTAGTTTCTCCCCCTGATGTTTCTTGTGCATATACAAACACAGAAGTAGATAGTGCGACTCCTATTAAAAATGAAGCGATAGTTTTAATTTTCATATATTAATTATATATGAAATAAATGAATAATAAAATAAGTTATGCACAAAAAAATCCACCAAGTATTCTTGGTGGACTGATAATCATTTTGATTATTTTACCTTGATCAATACTTCTCGAATCTGTGGAAGTAATGATGTTGTGTCATTCTCTTCTTTGAGTGTTTTCTCTCCGAAGTTAATCAAATATACTTCACCATAAGGAGAGTATGACTGAAACTTGTAAATTACTTTTTTTGAAGAAGTAATTTCTTTTTGACAAAGTCTTATTGAGCCATACTGATCTCTTTTAATGTTAGGGCAACTTGTATATACACTCCCTCCGAGATAACTATTATCTTTACTTGTAGAAACATAACCACCAGAATCAAGAACATCTTTAAGTAATCTGTCATTAATTCTCGTAAAGAAAACGAAGCTAACTTTGTCATTCTCCGAGTAGCAGACGCTGACCACTGGATGATTAGGTCGTGGATAATAAGAAGCTGTATCATCAAAGTAACAAATCATATTTTCTTTTAATGATTTAAAGTCAGGATCACTGAGATCGAGACCTTGTATGTTGAACTTCTCAACCATTTGGTTGTAGGCTTTTTCACCCGTAACTTTGTTGCCAAAGTTATTAGTGGCAGTCGCACAACCAGTAAGCAAGGTAAGCAACACAGTAGCTGTCAAAGCTAACAAGTTCTTAATTAATTTCATGTATATCTCCTGTAAATGAACGAATTGATGTGACTAATAAAGGTTTTCTATCTTTATTAAGTATGTAATTATTATATACTTAATTATCTATTTTGTCAATAGTTAAGATTCTTAGATTTTATTTAGCTCGAACTTATAAGCAAGTTCCTCACTCACTACTGGACAAGTAAAGTCTTTTTTGCCAAAAATTTTATATCTATTGCTAGCTATCAAATCATACACTTTGTCTGAGATTTTTAATGGTATTAATTTTATAAAGAAAGCAAAAACTTTAAAGACTCCACCACATGCATCATAAATATAAAGCACTGCCTTGGTCTTACTTAGTACCTCCTCACCATTCATCACTAATATACTTTTGATTTTATTATTTGTGACATATTTTTTATCAGACATAAAATCAGTGTCTTGTATGTTTTTAAAGTAAACTTTATTTTCATGATCCAGATTAATTATATGCTTTACAAAATTATGGCACAAGCCACAATATCCATCATAATAAATATTTATTTTTTTAATATTTTCTTTGCCCCTTATCCAAACTGGATCAAAAACAACTAAGCTGTATATTAACATGAGTAACTGTATGTCGGTGAGATTCATAAAAAAAAGAAGTCCGAGCTGTAATGCAAAAATAGAATACCAGATTTTCTCCATCCAGTTTTTACTTAGAAAAGCTAGTGGCACGATGAGCTCATCCAAAGCCACAAAATAAGTTAATAACTTTTTAAAATAAACTGGTACAGAATTATATATATCCTGAATAAAACCACCTCTAAAAAGTTGATGATTACCTATTAACACTAATGCATCTCCCGACAGCCAACCATAACTAATTATCTTAGTGTAGCCACTATAAAAATAATACCCAGCAAAATTAATCCACAAAGCTAAAAATATAAAAGGTTTTGTATAAATGTTTTTATTTTTCTTGATACTATCATCAGTCTTTTTATAAGGAATACTGGCAAAAGCAGATATTATCAAAAGCATTAAAAGTGTCTGACTACCAACATTAGTAGTCAGTGGACTAATCAGTCCAAAACAAACAAATATATACCATAAAATAATAGAAGACGTGAAAGAAGTTTTTCTAAAGAGTAAGAATAAGGAGACAAAGAAAATAGAACCCCAAATATATTTTGCATTGTCACCACTAACATAATTTAAAAAATTAGGAATGAACCACATTATATTCTCTGAGATTTTTGTAAACTGAGAAAAATCCTTGTTATAAAGCAAATCAAAATATTTATATCCTGAAAAGGTGTAGGCATACAAGTAAATAACCAGTAACAATCTCCAAAAAATATTATAATGATAATCTTGTCTGTTTTTCATAATTAATTTTTACAATATACTATGTTCGTATATTCTTTTACTTTTCTTTTAGTATTTTGAGAGACTAATCTCCTTCTAACTTCCACTCTTTCATTTGTTGGGTCCTCACAAAATATTTGTTTTGCTGCCAAGTATTTTGAACTAGTTTTAAGGTTTCTAACTTCTACGGGATTTTCGAACTGGGATAATATCAAATTAGTTATGACTTTGTTATAGCTATGATTGAATACTGGCTTTATGGGTTTTATATTTTCAACTGTACCATCTTTTTTAAAAGCGAGGACATACACTTCACCACCAAGAAAATTACTATACTTTCCATCAGTAGAGGTAAAGACTCTGGTATTAACCATAAGAGTAGTGTCTTTGAAAAAAGAATTAGGAGAAATTAATATACCAAGAAGTCTAATAGCAAAAGAGACTATAAACAAAAATGACAGCATTTCAAAAAATGTAATATCTATATTTTTTATTCTTTTCTTAACTAAAGAAAACACGGATTAAATATTAAAATAATTCTTAGCTTTTGTAAAAAGACTGTCATCTGTTACATCTTTTATTAAAGCATTTAATTTTCTGTCTACTGTTTCCTTTTTTCCTTCTGGATCAAAATCACATACGAGGGCAAAATTATCCAAGTCTGGGTCTTGCTCATGAGGGAAATAAAATACCGAGAAGTTCATGAGTCTGGTTGTGCTAGAAACAAAAGAGATAACACAGTCTGACTTTTGCTTATTCTCCGCATCTACATTACATTTTATTTTCTTTTCACCTTTTTCACCTGTAAGCTTACGTATTAAGTCTGAGAAAAAAAGCTGCATGACTGGGCCATTTAATTCCTTAGTCTTCCAGCCTACAGCAGTATAGAAGCTGTTAACAGCACGAACATTAGTGTTACAGTTAATATACCAGTACATTTCTGATTCCGCTGGTTCTAATGGAGAGTCTTTTTCACAAAGAAGATTCTTCAACGCCTCCTTATCCTTTACACCATAGCTAAGATTTTCTTTTATGTATGTCAGAGTCTCACCCTTGTTTTCATTTTTATATTTATAGTAAAACAAAGAAGAAATTATGATGACTAGGAGTGTGGCCAAAGTTACGCCAAATATTATTTTTTTGTTCATGAATTAATTATACTTTAAATAAATGAATTAAGTGGGTAAGTTATGCACAAAAAATCCCCCTCGCTTACGCTCGGGGGATATATATTTCAATATATTCTCTTAATTACAACTCATTTTTCATAAATTGCTTTTAATTTTATTATCTCAACCAAAAACTTTTTTCTCTTCTATTTTTGGACATCTTTCGTTAAAAAGTTTCCAAAGCTTCCAGATTGTAACAGGCACATAAATAATGGCCCCGCCTATCATGGAAAAAATTATTACAAAAAATCTTAAAGCTTTTTCTAAAAGATATTCTAGCTTTGCTAAAAATATATTCTCTTTAGATACTTTCACTTCTTCTGCTTTATCTATTTTTACTGGTTTTATAACCCTATCCAAAATAATGTTACCATACTCAGTTTTTATATACGTACCGTACCCATTGGCTTGCCATACTTCTGCCATCAATTCAATATCAATTCCTTCAGCATACATCATCTGAAACTCAGGTCCTGAGTGCCATAATATCCTACCGACGGTAGTGTCGTACGCTTCAGCCAATGAATTAATCACTTCTACATTTTTTGCATTTAACAAAAAGTGTTGAAGTTCTTTTACATATTCATAGTCATAATCCATAAATCTACGTAAAAGATCATGTGTCTCATAACTGAACACACCCATCAAGCTCCTGCTGTCTGAAAAAATATTTTGATTCTTAGCAAGTGAACTTGAAAATAATCTGTTTAACTTTCTTTTTGTCGCTCCACTATTCATGTCAGCGATATACTCTTCTACCTGCTTTTTGTATGGGTCACAATTGCCAGAATAAAAGATAATGCCCAAAAACAAAACAAAAGAGAACAAGGCAATAGTCAAATCTAAGTTAAGAGGCAAATCAAAACCTTTTACTGGAACGAACCATAATAAAGATACAAATATCACAGCAAGGAAATACATGAATACCTTCATCTTTTTGAAAAGTTCATAACGCTTTTCTAAAGACTCTTCTTTTTTACTGTCTACCACTAATTGCATAGCGATAAAAATAAACACTCCGATAACTAATCCTAAAATAGGAAAGAGGGCATTTTTATATATAGCAACTAACACCTCCAGAAACTTTTCATGCCTTGTCGCATCAAGATAAATCATAACTGGTGTTAAGGCAGAAAATAATTTACTTAATACTGGCAACCTGAAGAGACTCTTTTTTTCATGCGCGTAAGTTATAATACCCCACACTGTAAAGAGGAATAAAGTGAGTGAGTTGATTCCAATAATCAAAACAATTAAACCAACTAGTCCTGCAGCCAGAAAAGAAGCACCAATAACCTCAATTATTTTTTTCCAAAACTCTTCGTCGTAGCTGGTATTCTTGAACATATGTAACCAACCCCAAGCAATTAATATACATGGAGTGACAGCACCAAGCACTGAAAATAACCAAGCTTGCCAGCCATAAGAAAACACAGAAGCAACGGCAAAGAGTGGTGATAGTATCAAAAAGAAAAACCAGCCAAACAAAGTAATCCAGAACCCAGGACAAATGTAAGGTGACAATTTTACTTTTTCTTTTCCCCATAATGCATTTTTACGCATCAGATGATAAAAAATAAAATAAATACCTAGCTCTTCCTGATTAACTTCAAAGCCTTTCTCTTTGTCATTACGTAGTAGATCACGCATCACACTTTTGTTTACAGGTTCAGAATGTTCCTCATTTGCGTAAGTTGTAAATCCAAAACCAAAACCAAAAAAATCATGGGCTATTGCTTTTGATTCTTCGTATTTTGATTTTTTATTTTCAACTGGAGTCTTTACAAAAAACTCTACGCATTTCCAGAACTTGTTACGCATACCCTGTTTGTAGCAAGGCATTATGTTTCTATCATTACCAAGCAAATACATATTAGCATGTGCCAGCAAGGTGACTATCTGGTCACTTGTTATTCTTTTTAAGAATAACTCAAAACCTTGAAAGTCAGTATTACTCCAACGTAACCAGCGACGAAAGATATCAGCTGGCAACAAATGTGCTGCCGCAACTACGCGATAGCGCATGTCACAACGATTGTCTTCCAGAATATTCTTAAGAACTTTTTCTTCATTTTTAACAATGCCATTTCTAAGGCGCTGCCAAAAATTAAGATAGTTTTTATAATCTCTTACAATGAACGTATCCATAAATACTCCTTTTAAAAATTGAAATATGGTTAACTTTAAAATAATAACATAATCACTCTCTCTCTGTCAATGTAAATATTTTTAAGGACACTCTTAAGAGTTATATTATTTCTACGCTTTTTTAACTGCAAAAACATCACCAATAGTCACTTCTAATATCTTCATTTCTTTTTTGTATACATCATCTATTAACTCTACTCTACTGCTCTCAATAACTAGAAATATATTATCAGAAGAAACTAGCCCGAGCTCTTTTCTTCTGTCTTTTACCTCTCGACTTAATTCTCTTTGTTTACCTTCTCTTATTAGTTCTGGACTTAAAGTAAAATCTAAAATATTTTCTTCAATTTCCTCACTGATGATTATCTCTTTTACATTTAATTCTTCTCTTATTATCGCTTCATATTTTTCTAGAATATTTTTAGGAGTATTTTTATTCAGGGTTAACCTTGATAATGGTTGACGCACTGGTGTATTATTTTTCTGCCTCATCATAAGCACACTGGTTACTATCTCTCTCACTTGCATCATTTCTTCTAAGATATTTTTTTCATTCCCGTCCAACTCTTTTTTCTCTGGATATTTTTGAAGGTGCACACTATCATTTGCTGTTACTGTATTTATTTTATTTACATTTTGATATACACGCTCAGCGAGGAACGGCATAACAGGAGCTATAACTTTTGCGAATTCTACAAAAATATATTTCATAGTTTCTAATGCTTCTAATTTATCTTCGTCACCCTTCAGTCTGTCACGACTGCGACGCAAATACCAAGTAGACAGATCATCTACGAACCTATCTACCTCACTCACTGCGACATCGAGCTTATAATTTTCATAACCATCTACACTTTTATTTACAACTTCTTGAAGTCTAATGAGTATCCACTGATCTAAAATATTTTTAGACTTTGTATCTGCTTTTATATTTGCCATATTTTCAGAATACATATTATAAAAGTCTATTACATTTTCTAATCTTTGTATATTTTTCTTATACACCTCTTCTGGTAATGCATCCGTAAACTCTACACCTTCACCACGCATAGCAGGACTGTTAACTAGTGCAAAGCGTATGGCATCTGCTCCGAACTTTTCTACTAGCACCATCGGATCTGTGTAATTCTTAAGACTTTTTGATAATTTCTCACCACCGGCAGCTAATATGTGACCATTCACTATTACATTTTCAAATGGCACCTTATCAAAAAGACCGACACCAAGATTAATGAGCGAATAGAACCAGCCACGTGTCTGGTCTACACCCTCAGCTATAAAGTTAGCCGGGAAGTTTTTGTTAAAAGTTTCTACGTTTTCAAAGGGATAATGCATGCTAGCATAAGGCATGGACCCCGACTCGAACCAGCAATCAAAAACATCACCGATAATTTTCATGTCTCCACCCTTACCATCTTTTAATATAACTCTGTCTATGTATGGACGATGAAGATTAATTAATCCATTCTCATCACGAGAAAGTGGCCTCCATATTGCCTCTCTATAATCTCCAGTCTGCACAAAAGTGTCATGATCTCTGTGGTGAGGCTTATCAGCATCTCCGATTATCTGACTGTCTGACCTGGCTAGGCCATTGGCTATTACTGCCTTCACTAATCCCAAGTGAGTCACCATTAAAATATTTTTATCTTTAAAATTATTCTCAGTCTCCATTACTAAGTTACCAACTCTTATCTTCATTTCGTTATAACTCTCTAATCCATATTCATTTGAACTAAGATCATTTGCATGATTCTCAAAAACTATTTTATGAGTGTCATCAAAACATTTACCATCTAATGTTCCCAGTCCATGCTCACGTAATCTGTCATCATAAATTATCTTACTTTTATCATAACCTATTACTTCTGCTACCAAGCCCGCAGTCTCTCTCGTTCTTAGGAATGGGGAACAGAATATAACATCTATATTCTTACTTTTTAATTTTTCTGCCGATTCTCTTACTTGATTTTTCCCATTTTCAGTTAAGTGATTTTCTGGGTCGCCACTCGAGTCATATTTTTCTTGACCATGAACATTGTGCATCGCCTCACCGTGACGCATTACTAGGTATTCGTTATTTGATTTTTGTTTACTCGCCAAGTCTTCTAATGAGCCAGCTACAAATACTTCACTACCGTCTGCATTTTTCCATATTGGTAATGGCGCACCCCAATATCTTTTTCTTGATACTGCCCATTCACGAGCACCCTCTAACCACTTGCCAAATCGTCCATCACGCATATGCGAAGGGACCCAAGAAGTTTTCAGATTTTCAGATATTAACTTCTCTTTTATTTTAGGGACATCTACGAACCATGAAGAAGTGGCATAATTAAGTAGAGGTGTCTTACATCTCCAACATAACGGGTATGAGTGTACTATTTTTTCTTTTGAAAATAATTTTCCGCTGTGAGCTAATAGCTTTACTATTTCTATATCTGTAGACATGCTGTCATCTTTTTTCTTAACCACAAGATTTTTTAGTGCTGGTAAATCAATTTCCACTTCGTTTACGAAGTGACCATTCATCAACACATGCTTTATTACTGGTATCTTATTTTCTTTGGCTAGCTCCATGTCCTCAGTTCCGAATGCTGGCGCTTCGTGAGCGATACCAGTACCGCTGTCGTCAGTAATAAAGTCTGCGTGCCACACTTTCCAGATATTCTCACTATTTTCTAATTTATTCAAATACTCTTCATTGTTAAAACTATTGAATACTGGCTCATAACTTTCCCCTATGTATTCATTTATGTCGACACTTTCTACGACCTCAAAAACGCCTTTCTTTTCAAAGACTTTTTGTATTAATTTAGTAGCCACTATAAAAAATTTGTTCTCATTTTTAACTATACTATATTCTAAGTTTTTATTAATAGCGAGAGCTGTGTTACCTGGTAATGTCCACGGTGTAGTGGTCCAGGCTAATATATACAAATCATTACTGTTATATTTTTTATTTTTTAATTTGAATTCTGCTATGACTGTCATGTCAGTAATGTCATGATACTCGAGACCAACTTCTGACTGAGCGAGTGGTGTCTCACATCTTGGACATATATGCATTATCTTATACCCTTCATAGGCTAACTTTTTTTCATATAAATTTTTCCATGCCCACCATACGCTCTCAGTATAAGTCCAATCCATAGTCTTATATGCACTCTTCATATCAACGAAGCGCCCGAGACGCGGAACTATTTGTTTCCATTCTGCATCGTAACGCATAACACTGTCAGCACAAGCGTCAGTGAATTTACCAACACCTAACTCCTCTATTTCTTTTTTACTATTTAGATTTAATTCTTTTTCTATAAGGTTTTCTATAGGTAGTCCGTGGCAATCCCAACCCCAGACGCGACGCACGCTGTGACCCTGCATTGTCTTGTATCTTGGTATTACATCTTTTATGGTGCCAGCAAGTATATGTCCGTGATGTGGTAATCCAGTTGCAAATGGAGGCCCATCGTAGAATGAAAAAGATTTTATCTCATTACTGCCTAGTGGTAATCCAGCAGGAGACTCAACAGATTTTTCAAAGATTTTATTTTCTTTCCAAAAATTAAGTGTTTCTAATTCTTTTTCATTTATTGTTTTTTTAATATTTAAATTATTTTGATTTGTGTTTTGCATATTTGTTACTGAGTGGTTTTAGGTTAATAGCTTTTTAATCTTGTGGGATTTTACAAATAAAAATCACCCAAGAGTAAAACTAATAAATTAATTTTATTCAAGGGCGATTTGCTTTTGCAATTTGTCGCGGTACCACCTTGTTTTATAAATATATTTTTAAAAATATATTTAACTTATTTATGGGTTCTACTATTTAAATTTTGCCCTTGAAAATATTAACAAGAGTTGTATCTAAACTTCTTCCCTAGCTCCGAGGTGATTAGTCTCTTCAGTGCTTTATATTTATATACTAACATAGTAATAAAAAGATAAACACTTTACAGATATTATAATATAGTGTATAATAAAAAAGATCTTTTGTAATTATACAAAGTGACAAAAAATAGGAGTATCAAACAATGACAACTTGGTTAAGTATTATAACTGACGAACCAAAGCTATTAACTTCAGGTCAAAAAAAATACCTGGAACGACTAGCTACTGCCAGTAAAAGTGTTTCTAAAAATAAGTTAGATGGTCGCAGAAAGTCTCATTTGCCAAAAAGCATTAAAATACTAGCTTTATCTAAAAAAATAATAAATAGCCTGATTGCTTCTAAGATAGAAAACATGTGTTGTCTTTGTAAGATGTCAAAAGGTGAAGTTAAAAACTTAAGTGGTATCGGTAAAACAAATTGTTTAAAAATAGAAAAGTCTTTAGAAAAATATGGACTGAAACTGAACACTGAATTATCAGACTTTAATTAACTTTAAGACAAAAACGACTGCAGTAAAGCAGCCGTTTTTAATTTTCGTCATTTGTGTTATTTTTTTCTTAACTGCCCTCTCTACTTAAAACAGTTTTGATAGTTTTAAGTATAATTATAATATCTAAAATAATAGATCTATTTTTAATATAATACAAATCATATTTGAGCCTCTCTCTCGTGTCCTCAACAGTGCGAGGCTGATAATCCATATTAACCTGAGCCCAACCAGAAAGTCCCGGAGTCACACTGTAACGCAAATTATAATTCTCTATCTGTGTCTCCAGATTCTTCCAAAGGTTTACATTGTCAGTGCGAGGACCAATGAAACTAAGATCACCTTTTAACACCGCAAATACCTGAGGCAACTCATCTATTCTGGTCTTTCTAAGGAATGCCCCAACTTCTGTAATTTTATTTACACTGTTATCATGCCATACTCCTGCATCGGTAAAAGTCATACTTCTATATTTTTTAATAAATATTTTTTTATTATACCTTCCCACTCGCTCCTGAATACTATACACCTCTCTTCCGTCACCCTTTTTTATGGTCCACCACACCCATGGATGTAATATGGCCCAAACTATCAAAATAGGAATACACAGAATTATATCTATGCTTCTTTTAACTACTTCATATATTTTTGTATCTACTTTCACCTCCTTAAAGAACCAATTATAGCTAATACTGGACAACATAGTTTTCTTAAAGATGAACTCGTAAAATGCGCTTATATCCATTATTTTTATGCCAGCTTTTGACATATCATATATGCTTGGGAGTAACTTTGTAATTTTTATATCACTAAGATCTAAAACTAAAATATTCAAATGTTTACTCTTAATAATGTCTGTGACATTTTTTTCTGAATACTTGTCAAAATCTTCTATTAGACTTTGCACACTGTTATCTATCTCAAAGCTATTATTTTCTCTTATTACTTTTTCTATTTCGTCTTTATATTTTCCTGCACCTATTAAGGCTAACCTTATTTTATTTTTATTTGTAAAGTCAGAAATGAGACGTAATAAAAATGAAAAAGTTAAAAGCAGTCCAAGCTGTATAACTAATACAGTTTTTGGAGTATAGTCATTATGAAATAAATAAAAAAATGTAGTCCCAAAAAGTCCTGCTGCAAAAGTAACATAAATAATGCTCTTAATTTTTTTTAATCTTGAGCCTATTTGCAACACTTCGTACATGCCCATAATATACATACCTGCTACAAAAATAATATATATAATTAAAAATGTAGGTATGTGTGATATAAAATAATTTACACTTACAAACTCTAAACGCCTTATGGATAAAGCAAAATATAAGGAAAGCAAAAAGATTGATGTGTCCATCAAAAATAAGCTATATTTCTTTATGTTTATTCCCCATATACTCATAAGCATATACTACACTTTTAAATAAGAAAAATCAAGTGCTTTACATTATAAATTATTTTTGTCAATTTACTTACAAAATACTTAAAAATGTACTAGAAGTGCACCATGTCTCCGACTTTTATATTTTTCTCTTGCACCACTTCTGCATTTAGCTCTAAGATATACTTTGCTTTTTGCGTGTTTCTAATTTTCTCTGATTTATTTGGCTCTACTTTGTTATACGCTTCTTTCTTTACATTAGCATGTATCTCTACTATCTTTTTATCAATATCAATAAAAATAATATCTAAATCATAATTCATATCCTTCATCCAAAAAGCATAATTGTCTTCTTTTTCAAAAATAAATAACATACCGCATTCCCTGCACATACTCACTCTGCCCGACAGTCCGAGACTAGTCTCTTCTCTTCCTTCTGCTTTTTCTATGAGATATTTGTTTTCGTTTATTTTTAAAGTACTATTATATCCTTCTATAATAAGCTTTTCTTCTGGCTTTGAATACTCTGTTTTGTTTTGATTTTTAGAAATACTATTTATATCTATTTTAGATATATTGTAAAAAAGTCCAATAATAAAAAAGACAAGAGAAAGTGAGAAAATTAGTCTTTGCATAGTTACATTATTTTATGAAAGTATGTTTTACTCTTTCTGAGACTTTCATGTATATACCCCAAATAAACATTTGTACCATTGAATGTATGAGTGGTTTGTATAGATCGGTTCCAATAAAAAGTTTTTGAGTTTCTTCATTTGGATAAACAACAGAGGTGAGCATTTGTATCTCCATGAAATTAGACAAAACAAAAGCTATAGAAAAATAAATATAAAAATTGGGAAAATGTTTAGAGTCTTTTTCTATCAAAATAAATAGATATAGAATGTAAAAAAATATTGCAGACTGAGTAACTATTTGAAATCCAGTAGCAACAACTATACCGTCTATATGGAGAACATTTTGAGTTAGGCCGTCCACAAACAACAGTGAAGAAGAATATACGGACTGACCCAATTGATATAAAGTAAAAAATAAGCCTAGAATTGGTAATATAAGCCATCCTTTAACCCCTTTTAAATTATCTTGGGTTAAATCTTTTTCTACAACAAGTTTTTGAATGCTGTCACACTGGCTACAAAATTTAGATTTGGCAACCAATACATTTCCACACTGAGTACAAAATTTGTTTTCCATAGTTTTTTATTTATTTGTGGGCGATAAGGGATTCGAACCCCTGACATCTACAACGTCAATGTAGCGCTCTACCAACTGAGCTAACCGCCCTTTTGATCTATACGATCTGTATTTTATTATAGCATAAAAAAATAATTAGCTCTAGATTTTTTATATTCTCACATGAGAACAAATTAATTTAAACTTTTACTACTCATTCTTCATTTCGTCAATATGTTCACAAAATATTTTTTACTAAGTATTTTCATGATAAAATTAATATATTAGAAATATAGATTTATAAATAAAAATAACTTAAAAAATATGGCATTAGCTAAAAAAGCAAAAAAAGTGGTGGTGAAAAAAATAAAAGGAGAAGCAGACAATGACAAAAGTATTGCAAATAGTGGCTCTAGAAGTGATGCATTATTAAAATCAATACAAGATAAATTCGGAGAGGGAGCAATAATGAAGCTGGGTAGTGCTCCAAAAGTAGACATAGAAGTGGTACCTACAGGTTCTATTGGCTTAGATTATGCACTCGGTGTTGGAGGTCTTCCTCGTGGACGTATAGTAGAGATATTCGGACCAGAATCATCAGGTAAAACTACATTAACATTACATGTAATAGCTGAAGCACAGAAGATGGGTGGACTGTGTGCATTCATCGATGCTGAACACGCTATGGACCCAGAATATGCAAAAAAATTAGGGGTGAATATAAATGAATTGTTGATATCACAACCAGACAATGGCGAGCAAGCACTTGAAATCGCAGAATCGATAGTTCGTAGTGGAAAAGTAGATGTATTAATCATAGACTCAGTAGCAGCATTAACCCCAAGAGACGAAATAGAAGGTGACATGGGTGCGCATCACGTTGGTAAGCAAGCGAGACTAATGAGTCAGGCATTAAGAAAATTAACTGCTATAGCCCATAAAAGTAAGACAGTTATTATTTTCATTAATCAAATCCGTATGCAAATAGGAGTGATGTTCGGTAATCCTGAGACAACGCCAGGAGGAAAAGCTCTTAAGTTCTACTCTTCTGTTCGTATAGACATACGCAAAACTGCACAAATAAAAAAAGGTGAAGACGTGGTAGGAGCAAGAACAAAAGTTAAAATTATAAAAAATAAAGTAGCTGCACCATTTAAAGTTACAGAATTTGATATCATATATAACGAAGGTATCTCAAAAGAGGGTGAGTTGTTAGCGCTCGGAGAGAAGTTTAAACTAGTTTCAAAATCAGGACAAAGTTATATGTATGGTGAGGAAAAACTTGGCCGTGGTTATGATGCGTCTAGAACATTTTTAAGAGAAAATGTGTTAATTAGTAAAAAATTAGAAGACGAGATAAAGCTAAAATTTGAAAAAGGTGAGGCAGTAGAAGCTGGGCAAGTAGATCCAGAAGAAAATGAAGAACCAAGCGAAGAATAATATATATAAAAAAATAATTTAGAATACAAATTATTTTATTAAAGAACTGTATAAAAAGCGCGACCGTAGGTCGCGCTTTGCTTATTCTACACTCTTAGATAAAAAACACTGTTACTGTGCAACTATGATTCGCAACTATTTGATTAGCTCTGTGTGCCAATGTCTCAGCGATTTCTTTTGTGCACTCAATAACGATTTCCTCTTTTCCAGAATGGACCACATACTTTATGAGATCTTTAACTAGCTTTGACTCTTTGTGAAAAAGTGCTGCTAACTTGTTACAAAAAGCTGGCCAAATTATTATTTTAGTACCAAAAGACAAACCTTCACTTCGTATAAAAACTGCATACTCTGAAGGCTTTACTGATTTCTCAGGTAAAGAAATAGACGGTCTGTTAATTATTGCATTTTCTGATATTTTTATCCCCTTGTAAAATATTTTAAAAGAACTCTTTGAAGAAAATAATCTGAGTTTTTATTCTAACACAAAAAAACTAAAACGTAAATGATGATTTTAGAATTGATTAACTACACGTAGGTCACCATTATACAGTGCACGCACATCGTCTAGCTCAGACTTCATCATAACCATCCTATCTACTCCACAACCAAAAGCAAATCCTTTATACTCTTTTGGGTTAATTCCTCCCGCTTGTAAGACATTAGGATGCACCATACCCGCCCCGCCAATTTCTATCCAGCCTGAACCACGACAAACATTACAATTTTCTTCTGTGTTTTCTTTTTTCTTTCCAGTTCCATTACACTTGAAACATTCCATATCAACCTCATTCCCCGGCTCAACAAAAGGAAAATAAGATGAACGTAAACGAATATTTAACTTGGTTCCAAAAAAGTCTGAGAAAAACTTTTCAGTGACTCCTATCATCATGGCGAGACTAGCATCCTTACCCACATATAACATTTCTATTTGATGGAATTGTGCCTCATGTGTTGCGTCTGTCGCTTCATTACGAAAAACTTTTCCAGGTACACAAATTGCTATTGGAAACATTTCTGATTCTAATTTTTCTCTATCTTCGCCAAGTTCTACTCTTTTCTTTATTTCATTTGTAACTTTTTCCATGGTTCTGATTTGCACTCCTGAGGTATGTGTTCTAAGCACGTAACCCATTTCTTCACCATATTTATCAATACCTTTTTTATCTTTTATCCAAAAAGTATCCTGCATGTCACGTGACGAGTGGAACTTTGCAACATTGAGTGCATCAAAATTATGCCACTCATCTTCTAGTTCTGGACCCGTCTCAGTATCAAAACCCATATTAGAAAATATACTAGTTATACTATCTATAGCTAGTGTTATGGGGTGAGCATGGGCTTTTTTATTTATTAACAAATCATTTTTTTCCATATTTATGTTGTGTATTAAGATTATTATAACATAAATCCATATCTTACAAAAATAATTAAAACATTATAAAAAGGCAGTAAAAGAGAAAAACAGTTAGTCAATATTTATTTATCTTTTATATCTTGCTATAATTAATGTATGCAAAATAATATTCCCATCATCCCCATAGATGGACCATCAGCAAGCGGCAAAGGAACTATCGCCAGAAAATTAGCCAAACATTTTAATTTTAATTATCTTAACTCTGGATCACTTTATAGACTCACTGCCTATGCAGCAAAACAAAAAGATATTTCTTTTGAAGACCATAAAAATATTATAAAAATAGGAGCAAATTTGTCTCCTATTTTTTTGGATGAAAAAGTTATAATCAATGATATTGATGTCTGGCCAGAAATCAGCAAAGAAGAAGTTGGAAAATTAGCTGCAATCATAAGTCCAATACCAGAGTTAAGGTCTACCCTTTTTAATTTTCAAAGATCACAAGTAAAATCTCCAGGACTAGTAGCTGAAGGTAGAGACATGACTAGTCAGGTGTTCAAAGATGCGATAATAAAAATATACTTAGATGCAACTCCAGAAGTGCAAGCAAGGAGAAGATTAAAAGATGAGCAAGATAAAAATATAAACGCAACATACGAAGACCTGTTAGAAACAATGAAAAAGAGAGATTATGCTGATAAAAACAGGAATATAGGGGCACTAAAATTAGTCCCAGATGCTCTCTACATAGACACTAGTGACTTGACCTGTGATGAAGTTTTTGAAAAAGCGAAGAGCTATTGTGAGGATATTCTTTTAAAATAAAATCTAAAAAATACATCTACAAAAGTTTATTCTACTACAGGAGTTACTACCACTTCAGGAAGTATGATCTCTGTATAAGTAGTAGCAACCTCTTCTGTACTACCTACTATAATCTGATCTGTGCTGGCACTTGTACTATCTGTTGTCGATGCTATTATCGTTGATGTGGTTGACGAAGTTACTGATGATGTAGTAAAATCTGTGATTATGGTCTGATTCTGATTAGTGGTATTTATACTTTGTAATATGGTTTTTATTTCACTCTCATTCAAACATGTTTGACCCACACATAACCTGTCTGTGTTTACAGTCTTGCTACTAAAACTCTCCCTCCACTCCCCCATTGTATTTACAATCTCTTTTATAGCTTGTATTACGTAAGGAATCAACCCCCCATAAGCCACAG
>JAYSVC010000004.1:0-2092 GCA_043718735.1 bacterium
TTTAGTTCTTATTTGTTAATAAAAGAAAATCATCTAATCTCTAGAGTGGAAAATGTTCCGAAAGAAGATTTAAATAGGGATTATTATGCAGTCTCAGGAGCAAAAAAATATGATAAAGTTATAAATTATGATGTTAAAAACAAAATAACAGTTTATGAATATTATGATATAAGTTGTTTCCAGTGTAGAAAATTACATATAAAAATATTTGCTAGCAGTAGTTCATTAATAAGTAACTTTAATTATACATTAAGACCCCTTTATCTAGATCAGTCATTTAAGGAAGCAAAAGAAAAAATGATTCTAGATTTATGTGTTTACAAAAATACAAAATTAGAAGACTACCTTTTTTATTTTAAAAATATTTCAAGTTATCAAGTGGATAAAATGAGCTATAAAGATTTTAAATCAGAGGTATATAAAAACCAAAATCTTAGTTCAGAAAAGAAAAATAGTATGGAAAAATGCATAAAAGAAGATGAAGTCTCTGAGCTCCTAGACACTGCAAAAGCAGAAGCTTATCTTTTAGACATAGTGCAAACTCCTTCTCTTCTGGTTACTATAGATAATAAATTATATAAATTTATAGGTATAGGCTCTTCGCAAGCAGAGACAGTACTCAAGGATCTCTCTTCTAATTAACCACCCAAAATAAAATCCCTCACGACATTGTCATGAGGGATATTTTGTTTTGATTCTTTACTTAACTTCGGATGTAAGGACCTTCTTCTTGGCGTAGCATATTATCGCAACGCACAGGGGTTAGGGTTCTGCCATCTTCAGACTTTCTTTTGTTGTTAAAGGTTGGCTGACCAACACATTCACAACTCATTTTGCCCGAGCATTGTTCACATTTTTTATGTGAAGTTTTTATCTGCGGTTCAGTTTCTTTCAGCATGCCATCTCCAATTCATTTTCTTTTTTGGTCAAAGTTTTCATCGCAGCCTTTGCTTTCTCTACCAGTTGCTTTGACTGTTGGTCAAAGTGTTCTGGGGTGATAGCAGCTTTGTCTGCAATTTTCATTTGCGCCAATTTATATGGTAAGGAATTCATTATTATCTCTATCTTTCACCAGCATTGATTATCTCTTTTGGCCCTGTGCCGAGGATTTATAATATACTCAGTGAAGTCATGATTATAACACAGAAAGATATAAAAAGTCAATACAAGGGCTGGGCTATTTTTAGAATATATGTTAATATATAAATTAAGTATAATATAGGATATTTTTACATGATAAAGGAAAATTACAAGAAAATCATAGATAAAATAGAAATGCCAGACACACCCGGCGTCTATTTTTTCTATGATGATGAAAAAAATATTATATACATAGGAAAAGCGACGAATCTAAAAGATAGAACTAAAAGTTATTTTTCACCTGACTTAAAAAATACCAGAGGGCTTAAAATAGTTAACATGGTGCTTGCAGCTGAAGACATTACTTTTATAAAAACTGGAAGTGTGCTCGAGGCATTGCTTCTTGAAAATACTTTGATAAAAAAACATCAACCAGTATTCAACACAAAAGAAAAAGATGATAAGAGTTATAATTGTGTAGTTATAACCAAGGAAGATTATTCAAGGGTTTTGATTATGCGTACTCGTGATTATGAAAAAAGATTTTTAAAAGATTCTAGTTTGGAAAAAATAGACAAAGTCTATGGTCCATTCACTAATGGAAATCAGATAAAAGATGCTGTAAAGATAATCAGGAGGATATTTCCATACAGAGACAGGTGCGAAGTAGGAGTTGATGTGTTGCGGGATAAGCCATGCTTTAACGCACAGATAAAACTTTGTCCCGGTGTATGTTGCGGGCGAATTACAGTAAATGAATATAAAAATAATATAAAGCATATAAAAGACATGTTCGAAGGAAAAAGAGAGACTATAAAAAAAGACCTTGAAAAAGAAATGAAAGTTGCAGCTAAGGAAGAACGATTCGAAAGGGCAGGAGTAATTAGAAACACCATCTGGGCACTGGACCACATACGTGATGTATCACTAATAAAAGACGACAATGATGAAGGCTTAAATAAAGAAAATAACGATGCATTAAAATCAAAATTAAAAATTAATAAAGATAGTA
>JAYSVC010000031.1:0-13813 GCA_043718735.1 bacterium
TTTGTTGTTGTTTTACCAGCTAAGTTACTATTAAATAAACCACTAAATAAACTACTTACTCTAGAGTCTGCACGAGTGTCAGTGTAGTAGAGGTTAGTAAGACCCTCTGTTAATCCATCAGTAGTTTGTAAACCACCACCGCCGAGAAGAGCATTCCAAGATGTGCCATTATAAACATAAATAGACTTGTCATCAGTATCAAAATAAAGTTCACCAGCTTTTGCACTTGTCGGGGCTAATGATTGAGAGATTAGTCCATATGAAGTGTAAGAGTAAGCAGCAGCATTAATAGGAATACGAGGAGACATCTCACCAGTTAATAAAGTTGGAATATCTAAGGTTATAAAGTATTGAGTATTAAAAGGGAGCTCAGAAAGATTGGAGTACAGTCCGCCATTATAAGATCCAGAACCAATAGCCACAGAGAAGTATCCATTTAAAACAGAGACAGATGTATGTGTCTCATCAAAAAGTAAATTACCAGCAGACAGAGCATCATAAACACGTACGCGAACAGTATGTAGACCACTCTGAGGTATCCCAGCACTGTTAGAGATACTACCTTCGTAACCAAGGGTATTTGGAGCAGCAAAAGCTGTGTTAATAGAGAGTATTGGAAACGTCAAAAGTAGTAAGCCAAAAATGCTGAGTAGTTGCTTAATGAAAGAATTCTTCATATGTATCTTAATGTAAATTATAGCATATCAATATCATATATTTACATGTTTATTACCCAGCTTGTTAATAAGTATTGAGTAATAAATCGTGTTATTATTTATATATAATAAATAAAATTTAAATTAAAAAAATATGACCAAGAACAACACTCACGACCAGCGTTTCCAAAATATGCTTTTTGCTACTGTATATCCTATGTATGTAGTTAAGGTTGAGAGAAAAGGCAGAACAAAAGAAGAACTGAATGAAGTCATAGAGTGGTTAACTGGTTTTGACAAAAAGAAGTTAGAAGATTTAATAAAAGAAAAAGTAACTTTTTAAATATTTTTTTAAAATGCAATTTTAAATAAAAATGCCCACCTAATAACTGGAATCATTTGTGGTTATCGCATAGAAGATATCACAAATCCTTTAACTCAAAAAGTTAGATACTTAGATAAATTAGTGGATCAGTTGGCAAAAGGACGCAAGATGGAAAAGATTTTACGAGTTGAGGTTTAAGTGAAGGTGTATTTATTTATAAAATAATTTTAAGATAAATTTCTTTATTTTAAGATTTTTAAAATCTTACTGTATATTTTATTGAAAATTATAAAGTGTCCATCATTTCGCATTAAAAATTTTGTCCCATAAGGAGATTCTTCTTTTGGTATAGGGTATTTTGAAGTCCATTAAATTGCTGCTGTTAAATGATTTAAAAACTCTCTCTCTTCTGTGTCCGGATTAAATCCTGCTAACTCATACAGGCTATTTAAGTTATGGGTAGAAAGTTTCTTTGGGTAATAATCACCTAATGACAAAGGTTCTTTGGAAATGATACAACCTTTTAGCAATGTTTCTAAACCTAGTCCCATTATTAGTAGGGTAGCTGGTCTGTATTGCATGTGGAGTTTATAAATATCATCACTACCATCAGTAAAGTCAATCACATCGGAATTCCAGACTGTTTCCGCAGCTTTATATAATTCTTCAGAGCGTATTTCCTAAAGCCTAACAAAGTTACCCCTTTTATTAGGGTGTTGATTTTTGACGGAAATTTAAATTCCAATTTCTGGCGGAAGTGGTGAGATTCGAACTCACGGACCTTTAGGGTCGTCTGTTTTCAAGACAGGTGCCTTAAACCACTCGGCCACACTTCCATATTTAATTTTATTCTAATTTATTTTATTTTTTTAGAAAACAGAATGTCTGTTTTCAAGACAGGTGCCCCAGAATAACTTTTGCCACTCGGCCACACTTCCATATTGTTTTGTAAGCACACGGTGCCACTATTTCTTTTGCCACTCGTACACTTCCATATTATTTTTACTGTTTCCAGTGTATAAAATTATAGCATATTTTTTTTAAAAATGCTAGAATATAAGTATATGAATATATTAGAAACTTTAAAAGGATTGTTCGGCAGCAAGGGCGTGCCTGCAACTGGTGATGTTATAAATAACGTTACATCAACAGTTACAGCACAAGTAAGTGACATGGCAGCAACAGCTGTAGAGACTGTTATTAATTTTGACGATATAAATGTTAGCAATATAACTTCCGTAGCTGAGAAATTTGGCATCATGGACAAATTACCAGAAGCAGTAAAAGCAAAATTAGCTGACGGCACACTTTCTGACGAAGATCTTAAATCTTTTATACCAGAAATTAAAAGTATGATAACAGAAAAAGTGACAAAAGTAACTACAGTAACAACAGTAACTGATGTTCACACATGTGAAGAGGGTTGTACACATTAATAAAATAAAAAAGACGCGGCGCTTTGCGCCGCGTCTTTTTTTTGTTATAATATAAATATATGAAATATTTAGGTATAGATTACGGTACAAAAAAAGTTGGTTTTGCAGAGAGTGATGGAGAAGGGAAATTAGCCTTCCCGATGATGATTAGCGAAAATAACAAAGATTTGCTTCGTGACACATTAGAAATAGTAAAGGGATGTGGTATCGATGCTGTTGTTATGGGTTTATCTTTGGATCAAGATGGAAAAGAAAATCCTGTCGCCAAAAAAGCAAAATCTTTCGGTGATGAACTGTCTGCCAAGTTAGAGGAAAAAAACCTCAAAGTAAAGATAATATATGAAAAAGAATGGTTCACTACAGTAGAAGCGAGACGCCAACCGGAAGCAAAAGACAATGTTGATGATGCTGCAGCTGCTCTTATATTACAAAGGTATTTGGATAAAGTAAAGCCAAAAGAATATGCAGAAGAAAGTGATGAAGAAGAAAGTGAAGAATAATTTTTAATAAAAATAAATACAAAAATATGCAAGAAGAAATAAGACAAAATTTAGAAACACAAAAAGAAAGTGAAGAAATAAATACACACATAAGTATAGATGATTTTATAAAAGTAGAAATAAAACTAGGTACGGTAATATCCGCAGAAGTAGTTGAGGGTAGTGATAAGTTATTAAAATTAAAAGTAGATTTTGCTGAGTCAAAAGAAATAGAGAGTGAGGGTGGACTAACAGAAAGAGAGGCACATACACGTACAGTGTTTTCTGGTATTAGAAAATTCGTAAGTATTGAGGACATAATAGGAAAACAATTTCCATTCGTAACTAATTTACAACCAAGAAAAATAATGGGACAGTACAGTGAGGCCATGATCATGGCTGCTAGTGAAAAAGTAATGGTTGGTGATACAGAGATAGAAAGATTCGCACTATTAAGTCCAACGCAAGTGCTGACCAATGGTGTAATACTAAAATAATATTTTAACATTATAGGTTATAATATATCTAAGTAAAAGAAAAATATGAAGATAAATGTAAATCAAAATAATATAAGATATATCTTAGAAAATAAAGAAGAAAAGATAATAGAAGTGGGTTATGAAGAAATACATAATCATGGTTTTCAAGTTGTTGACCACATTGTAGACATACTATTACCTAATATAAAGAATGATGAAGAGGTAGAGTTATTTGGGGATAATATAGAGTCTAACATGATAGCCAGAAAGTTGGAAGACAAAATAAAAAGAGAGGTTAAGCTCTCTTCTTATGGTGGAGATTTAATTTAAAAGCTTAAGCCGTTAAAGTATTTTCTGTGTGATTATGAGTCGTGTGGCTGTGACTCGTAGTTAATTTTCTGTATACGTATATGTTAGCGAACATTACTATGATATAAGCAGGGATGAGTCCAATTACTAAAAGTAACAGTCCTGCAATGACAGCAAAAAAGCAAACTAAACCAAAACCAATAAGATGCCATACTTGTCCTTTTGTCATTTTTGCTGACTCGTGGAAAGCTTCTTTTATGTCCATGTTTTTGTCTATCATAAGGTACAAAGCGAATCCATACTTGATAGCAAAATAAATACCAGGTATCACTAATAAAATGAGACCCAGAAACACTATGATTCCGTAAAGTAGTGAAGCCAGAAACCAATAAGCTATTTTCTTTAAATCCTTTTCATTATAGTGGAAAATATCCATGACTTTTGGTTTTATACCATCATTCATTTTAAATAACATTTTCATCATGTTGTAAGATGTCAAAATAGAAAAAGCTGCAGAAGCACAAGACACTATAATTGAAAGTGACAAAGCTAAGATAGAAGGCTCAGAGTATTTATCACCAGTAAGCATACTGTTGACCATTTCAAATAGAACAGAAACAGCTAATGTTAATAATCCCGCTCCTAAAACAATAGTCCAATATTGTTTCATCTTTTCAAAACCAGCACAGAAGGCTTCTTTTATAGTAAACTTTTTTATCATAATTTTGTATTTTTATATATATAATTATAACATATATTTCTCAGATTTTCCTAGTAAAATTATCAGTATTATGTTATAAATAATATAGATAATAAAAATATGAACACTAATAATAACGTTACAAATTATAGGATCACAAATGGCTCAATAGTTCGCATCATGCTTTGGCTAGCACTTGCGTATTCTATATTCTTTTTCCGAGAGTTACTACTTACTCTTTTGGTAGGATTGGTTATAGCTTCAACTATTGACCCTATTGCAAAGTTTTTTCAAAAATATTCTGTACCTCGTGTTGTGACTGTGGCTTCGGTGTTCATTATTTTGTTTGGTAGTGTGGCTGCTTTTGCTGCTTTTGCTTTACCGGCCCTTGCCGATGACTTGGCCAGAGTTATTGCTAAGTTACCTAGCATATTAGAGCAATTTAGAATATTTGGCCGTGACTTAGGATTCAAAGATTTTTCAACTTCTATAGGCGAGCTCTCAAAAACAATATCAAAAGGACAAATACTAACTGTAATTAAAAACGGAGTAGTGGGTGCCAGTTCAGTAGCTGCTACCACCGGAGTTTTAATTAGTAATCTTATTAATTTCCTTTTAACACTTATATTCTCTTTTTACTTAGCTGTTCAGGATGATGGTATTAAGAATTTTCTTAGACTAATTACTCCAAAGTTCTACGAAAAGTATATACTTGATCTCTGGATTAGGAGTGAGGCAAAAATAGGTTCATGGGCAAAAGGTCAAATGATAGTTGCCTTAATAGTCTCGATATTAATTTTTATTCCTTTAACTATATTAAAAATTCCATACGCTTCTCTTTTTGCATTACTTGCTTTTCTTGGTCAGTTAGTTCCAGTAGTCGGACTCATTATTTCTGCCGTTCCTGCAATTATTACAGCATATTTTACAAAAGATGTATCCTTAGCCTTAATGGTTACAGCAGTATTTTTAATAGTAAATCAATTAGAGAATTATATTATTACCCCAAAGATAATGAATAGCGTCATAGGTGTGCCAGCTATTATTATACTAATCTCAGTTATAGTCGGGGCACAGGTTGCAGGATTCTGGGGTATAGTCATAGCGGTGCCAATGGCTGCCATTATGATGGAGCTTGTAAATGATATTTTAAATGATAAAATACCCAGCGAAGACAGAGGAGAAGTAATAAGATATGAATAATCTTTATTAAATAAAAATAAAAAACAAGTAACTAGAAAAATAGATAATTTAGAAAATAATATGTCAGACATTAAAAAGAAATTTTACATAACTACTACATTACCTTATGTGAATGCTGAGCCACACATAGGCTTTGCGATGGAGATAATCAGGGCCGATGTTATTGCGCGCGCGAAGCGCGCTCAGGGGTATGATGTATTTTTTAATACTGGCACTGATGAGCATGGTCAAAAACTTTATGAGGGGGCTATGAAAGAAAATCTAACCCCGCAAGAATATGTAGATAAAAACGCAGAAGAATTTTTAAAATTAATCAAAGCTTTTAATATTACTAATGATGGATTCATTAGAACAACAGATGAAAAACACATCAAGACTGCAGAAAAGTTTTGGAATATTTGTAATGAAAATGGCTACATCTATAAAAAGAACTATCAAGTAAAATATTGTGTTGGTTGCGAATTAGAAAAGCAAGACAGCGAGCTGGTTGATGACAAGTGCCCGCTACACAGTAACAGAGAATTAGAATTAATTGACGAAGAAAATTATTTTTTTGCCTGGAGTAAGTTCGAAGAAAAATTAAAAAATCTTTACAAAGAAAATAACACTTTTGTGACTCCTGATTTTAGATTCAATGAGATAAAATCTTTTGTTAATAGTGGCTTACAAGATTTTTCTATATCAAGACTTAAATCAAAAATGTCTTGGGGTGTACCAGTTCCGGGCGACGACAATCACGTCATGTATGTGTGGTTTGACGCATTAACTAGTTATATTTCCACATTAGATTTTGATGGTTATGTAGATGAAAAAGAAAATAATTTTGCAAAATATTGGCTACAGGATGACAACATAAAAAGAGAGGTAGTGCAGTATTGCGGAAAAGATAATCTCCGTCAACAGTCAGCTATGTGGCAGGGGATGCTGATGGCTGCAAATATACCAAGCAGTACAAAGATAGTTATAAATGGATTTATTATTAGTGGTGGGGTCAAGATGAGTAAGAGTCTCGGCAATGTCATTAGTCCATTTGAGATCATAGAAAAATACAAGAATCATACAAACTATGCAGAAGAAGTGTTAAGGTTTGTCTTGTGTCATGAAGTTTCTAGTCATGAAGATAGTGATGTTACTATGGACAGCATACAGAATGCCTACACAGCATACTTGCAAAATGGTGTCGGTAATCAGGTTAATAGAGTATTAAAATTGTCATCCACATACTTGAGTGCTGTAGATATTGAAGACATATTGCTAAAAGCAGAGCAAGAGAAAATGAATGCTAAGTATTTAGAATATCTAAATGATTTTAAAATAAATGAAGCCGTAAAGATGGTAACAGAAAAAGTAAAGACTCTCGATGAATATATACAAAAAACAGAACCATTCAAACTCATAAAAATTGAAGAAAAAAAAGAAGAAGCAAAAGAAATACTCAGGAATTGTGTTTTGGATTTACTAAGTGTTGGACATCATTTGTATTTCTTTATGCCTCGCACATCCATGGATATGCATAATCACATAAAAGAGAATAAAATGCCAGAAAAACCACTATTTAATAGAATTATAGAAGTTAAATAGAAAATCAAAAATAATACCCTCGTAACAGTCTTATTAGTGGATTATGTTACTCGGTAAACCAAACATTCACAGTCGGAGTAGGGGCAACATATTTCCATTCTTGGCAAAGTAGATTCGTTCCAGGTATCGGGCCATTACACCACCAGTTGTATACATCAGAATACTCCTGATAGGCACCAAGATTACCTTCATCACAGTTCCAATGTGTTGCTCCACATACTGGAGTCGCACAGCCACTGTAGTTGCCATCACCATTAGCTACCAAGTGATGGCTTTCACAGCTAGCGGGTAATACCGAGCCTGATATTTTATTATTTTTAGAGACTTCTGAAAAGCGAAGCTCTGCTTCTGGTGCTACATTATTTTTGTTACTCATGTTCACTGTGTATATTAAAAATAATACAGAGAGTATAAAAACAAAAATCAAAGTATTATTATAATTTATCTTATTTTTAATTTTATGTAAGCTTTTCTTCATATATCTATTATACTATTAAAATAATTTATAAAAATCATAATTATAAAAAAGCTGTGCATAGCTTTTTATTTATTAGAATCGTGTCTAATCTTTATAATTATTTTTTCTTTTGTAATTCTAGCTTATTTAGCTCATTTATATTTTTTTCTATGGATTCACGCATTGCTAACAATCCTTTTTTATATACTACGGGGTCATTACCAGGGTAGGCTATACCCCAGACTTCCTCAGTCATCAATTCTGCAGTTTTTCTTGCCGAGTCAAAAGCTGTTCTTGCTTTTTGATATTCACCTACGTTCATTAGGGCAGTGCCATAAGTATTTTCTAACCATGGATTTTTTTTATTTTTTTCTATTACCATCTCTATTACCTCTATTACTTTTTCCATATTTCCTTTTCTGAACCAGAACCAAGCGAGGTCATTATGCCCAGCCCAAGTATTAGGAAAGCAAGTATTGAACTTTTCAAAATCGGATATGGCTTGATTTAGAGACTCATCAGTGTCTATGTATCCATAGGCGAGTCCCCGCACATAATGTGTACGACAATTATCAGGGTACAGTTCTAACTCTTTATTAGCAAAGTTCACAGCACTGTTTAGGTCACCACGAATGAAGTTAACACGACTGAGCTGATAATTAACCCATTGTTCTGGTTTTTCTTTTTCATTCGCTTTGATAAAAAAATATTCAGCTAGGTCTAAGTCATAAAAAGTCTGACTATAATTTTTATCTAAAATCTTTATACTTACTTTTCCCCCAAAGGCTTTACTGGCTACATAAAAATAAATAGTGTCTCTTTTAACAAATACGTATAGGCCAAAAGACAGGGTAGACATTACAAACAAGTATAAGATATTTAGTTTACTGAACTTCATTTTCTTATTTTAGCATTATTTTGCTTAGCTTATTTGATACCTATCCACAATAGCATTGAGTATTTAAAAGTTATCTATTGACAAATCTATTTAAAAGTGTATAATATAAAGATACTAAGATGATAATCTTATCTTAACTTTGTTTTTTTAATTTAAGGAGAACATAATGCAAAAGTCCTTTTACAATCTATCTAGTTTAGTAACTCTCATAACCTTATTTGCCTTGTCGCCTAGGGTAGCAATAGCAGAAGTCACTGTCCCAGCTATTGGCTCTATCTGGAAAAGCGAGGTCAAACACCTCAATTTAAGTCAAGACGCTACTACTATCAAGCGCGCAGAAGAAACAATGACAGTAGCACGTCATGAAAATGGTGTGCCGGTGTTTGACTCTGAAGTGTTCGGATACAAAGGTGAGATACGTGAGACGACTTCTGGTACTGTGGTTTACACCGATAAGTGTAAAGAGCTAGTACCAAAAGAAATCTTCGTCGCACCAGAAAATCCAAATCAATGTGGTTGGCATCTTTGTTCGTCTCCAGCTGAAGGTGTAACTATCACTCGCAACATCACAGTCTTTGCTGAACTGTACTCATGCTTTCCGACAGTCGGCAAGTACTCATATACAACCATCGGCAAAGCTGAAGTTGGTGGCGAGATAGTGGCTGTTGGTGATGCAGAAGTCAGTTTTGGTCTATTCAAAAAGACAAAGTGGATGAGTTACATCTCAGCAGGGCGCGGTGAAGTGTATGCAGAGTCTAATGCTCGCAAAACTATCTACTCCAAAGTAGAAGTGTCCCAAGTTTTTTTTGTAAATGCAAATAAAACAGCTTCACCAGTGGTGGCAGTAGAGTTTGCAAAAGCAGAAGAGAAAACCCAGTGTGATGTGGTTGCCTTTGGTGACAGTCTTACTGAGGGTATGGGTGCAAGTAAAGATGAAAGCTATCCAAGTGTCCTCTCTGGTCTCCTTGGCAAAGAAATTTGCAACATGGGAATCAGTGGTAACACTACTCGTGATGCAAAAGAGCGCTTGTCACAGATTTTGGCCCTCAAGCCAAAGATAATATTCATTGCGCTTGGAGCAAATGATGTTTTGAAAGGCATAAGTCCGACAGAAACAAAAAATAATCTTAGCCACATTGTAGACACTCTGAGTAAAGAGGGTGTCATGCTATTGGTGTTAGGTTTTGAGGATCTAAAGGTTAAAAAATCACCTGAAACTATCGCATCATTATCCTCGGTAAATGAGGTGATGTCTGGAAATAAGGAGATTATATATCTTCCAAGTGCTTTTGCTGGTATTCTCGACGATGAAGCAATGTTGTCAAAAGATGGTATGCATCCAAATGCTGCTGGATACAAAAAGCTAGCGCATTATGTGCATGATGAAGCTTTTGGTGCATTGCAAATATTGCCAGGATTCGTTGTAAGAAAATAAGCTCAATAAACTAGATATAGAGATACTGTATAAATCCTGATTTGTGAAAACAAATCAGGATTTTTTATTTATTAATGCTTAGTTATCCGAAATGTTCACATGTTCTCTATTGACAAATATTTATATTAGTGATATACTTAAAAGGTAATTAAATTAAGAGAAATGCATGTCGCAAATCCTTATTTTAATGAATATTTTAGAGAGCAAGCCTCTCAGAAAGAAATCAAATGAACTTTTTAAAAACAGTTATCTTGGCACTCTTTGCAACAGTAACTTTTTCTGTTTTTGCTCAAGTTGAGCAAAAAGCACCAGAAGCAGCTCAGTCTTCTTTTGTGTCACCACAAAACATTGAAGGCTGGTGGATAAGCAAATCAAGCTCTTCAACTCAGAAATTTGCATTTGAAAAAATCATGATTTCTGGCAATCAAGTTACTGGTCAGTTTACAATTTGGAGCAATGGTTCTTCAAATTGCAACTTAATAAAAGCTTCTGTTGTTGGTGTTCTGGAGGGAGATATTATAAAACTTACAGTGCCAGCAAACTGTTTGACTAACTATGTAGCTACTTTCAATTTGAAAGAAAAAACAGGAAGTTACAGGGCTGACACAGCAAACGGTATATACAAGTACACCTATTGATAAGTAAAGATAAACGCTCTTACACTAAAAATGTTAAGAGTGTTTTTTTATGCTATTATATATCTATGTTTGAAAATGTAAAAATTTTTATAGAAAAAAGAAGTAATTTTAAAGACAGAAATATTTTTATATTAGCTCTGTCTCTGATACTTGATTTGTTAATCACTCTATCCATTTGGATAGGTGAAAATTATGTATCCATAAGTTATGCAGTAAAGAATCTAGCGGTGTGTCCACCTTACTTTAAGAGCTGTACAAAATTGTATTTTTTTGATAACATACAGTTTACATCTGGTCATAATATTTTCTATCTAGTCTTATTTTTTATTTTATTTCTAGCTATTTATTTTTTATTTACTAAAAGATATGGCAAATTTATGGTTCTCATTTCTTTACTACTTCTTTATAAATTTATTTATTTGTATTTTTTAACATACTTATCTCAGGGAAACTCAAGTGTTTTAGGTTTACTTTTTGGCACAGTGTTTGTATTTTCTATTTATAAAATCTTTTATTTGAGAATTCTTTTTGTTGGATTTTATTTTTGTGCGGGACTAATAAAATTAGACTCTGGTTATTTCTATGGAACTGCTTTTTCTTCTATAAAAAATGGATTACCTTTGCTTCCAGACTTTCTGATTCAGTATGTAGGACTATTTTTTATTTTCTTATGTTTTCTGATACCACCTTTTTTACTTAGCAATATAAAGATCTTTCGTCACACCTCTCTGGCCCTGTTAACTGTATTTCACATGTACAGTATTCTGGTTGTAGGGTACAAATTCCCACTACTTATAATACCAATTCTTTGGCTACTTTTTTATTTTGAGAAAAGTGATTTTACTTTAAATTATAAATACATAAAAGATTATGTGCCTATAATAGTTATTTTGCTCATGTTCACCATGCAGTTAATTCCATTTTTTATAAAAGGTGATGCAAAATTAACAGGAGAAGGATATAAATATGGTTTTTATATGTATGATGCAAATCATAAATGTTTTTCGAACACTAAAATAAGTTTTAAAGATGGTGTAATAAAAGAAAATTATTGGGTGCAGGATGTATTTATGTATAATTGCGACCCATATCTTCAGTGGTACAGACTTAATAATTCTTGCAAGTTTCCAACTGTAAATAAAATCTCTTTGAAGTATTACCATTCTGTTAATGGTGAAGATTACAAGAACATCATAGATGAAGAAAATGTATGCCTACTTCACTACAAACCATTCTCACATAATGATTGGATTATTTTAGATTGGCCCAAGCAGTAATTATCTTAGTTGTGCATAAGTCCTTCTTCTGTGTTTTTATTGTGATATAATTGACCTATGAACAATAAAGTAATTAAAATCTATTCTTCCTATGCAATCACCCTTGTGGTCGCCGTATCTGTATTTTTTTATTTAAATATACAAAAATCATCAGCAGATACAATAACTTCCTGTCCTGCTGGACTTTATTTTTATGGTGGCAGATGCTGGACTCAGGCTGAGTGGTATGGTGATGGAGGTTGTGGTGGGGCTGGAGGAGGAGGTGACTGTTGTGCTGGTTAATATAATTCTATATAAAATATGCAAAATATAAAAAATATAATAATATGGACAGTGGCGATTTCAGGGATTCTTTTCTCTTCTTACTTTATTATTGACTATAAAAATAAAATAGACAAAGATAATCAGGATTATACTAAGGTTAAGCCTGTTGATCTAGTAGAAAAAGCAAAAGATTTACCTGAGTATCTCAGTGGCTTAGATTATGAATCGAAAAAAGATTATGAAAATGCCAAGATTCAATACAGATTAGCTTTTGAAAAAACTTCAGACATAAAAATAAAATCAGTAATAGATGTAGCTCTAGCTGGATTAACAGTCAAAACAGATACTATGGGAGGGGTAAAAGAATATAAAAATATCTACAACAATATTTTATATCCTAGCTCTACTCGTGCATATTCTCTATTGAGAGTAACTCAATTTTATAATGGAGAAAGAAATGTAAAAATCTTAGAAAATTTTTACAACTCCCCAGAAGAATATATTACTAAAAGTTCAGAAGATATACTCTTTGATATGCATACAAAAATATACAAAATGCAACCTTTTGCACTTTCTACTATCTATTTGGCTACCTACGAATTAAGTAAAAGTGACAAGTCAACCACTAGTGCTAAGGCTATTAACGATAAATATTTTTACCTTATAGATGGAAACATAGAAGAGATAGGTAAGTTCTCGGGGACAAGACATTTACAACCTAATTCATTTCTCTCTAAAGCTAATTACATGAATCTCTTTAAGGATTATATTAACTTTAAAAATGAAGATATCGAAAAAGCGTATGAGCAGGCTATCAGTTCATCTGTAATAGAAAAATCAACTATAACAGAAGAATTTTCTATGTTAGCATACGCTAACTTCTTATCAAGCTATAATAAAGATAAGAGCATAGAGATACTAACTTTATTATTTTCAAAACCATTAAGTAAAATGATACAGACAAATCTTTCTGGTGATGTAGAAAAAGCTAAGTTAAGATATTCTGGGGTATATAAATTATCTACTGAGAATCCAGCTGTTAAAAATATGTTTGAAGTTTTTGGTTGGAAATAATTTAATCTTCTATGAAAAAAAACGTATTTAATTTTAAGATAAATATTTTTGTAATTTTATTTTCTTTTTTTGTAGGATTATTTCTTGCTCTCTCTTTTAATTATTTAAGATATAATTCATATTATCTCTATCCAAAAATAAATGATATTGACCCAAAAACAGCTTATGAAAATATCAAAAGAAATCCAGAGATGTATGTAATTGTAGACGTTAGATCTGAGTCAGAGTTTAGGTTAGCTCATGCTTCCTCATCTGTTAATTTGCCGATACACTATTTTTACGATGATACTCATGGTCTTAAAAATGAAAAAGGGATCAACTTACCTAAAAATAAAGACAAAGAAATATATCTAATGTGCACAGGTGGTAGGCTAGCGGGAGTTGCCTATTCCTACCTAGAGCACTATGGATATAGAAATATAAAGAGGGTAGAAGGGGGACTTTCTAATTGGAACTCAAGTGGGATGCCGGTAATTATAAATAATTTTAGTTATGAATCTAAAGATTCTTTAGATAGGCCGTATGTTAAATAAAAAACTTAATATATTAAAAAAATATATAGGATTTGTTTCTATTTTTTTAGTTATTTTTCTATTTAGTTC
>JAYSVC010000032.1:0-41161 GCA_043718735.1 bacterium
CCAAGATCTAAAAGCGTCTTTTCAAAATTCTCCATTGGAGTTTTACTTTTTTCTATATTCACAAAATTTATAGAATCAAATTTAAAACCATCTTTTAATTCTGATTCTACAAATTCCACAACTCCGTTAAATCTTCCTGTAACTACAAGTCTTTTATTTGTTACTTTATTTATAAAGCTGTTACCAACCCCATAAAGATCTCTTTTTTCTGGAGTCTTACCGAACATTCCATTTGCTATATTTGAGGTTAATGCACCTATTTTTTCTAATATCATAATACTAATTATAACAATAATATAGAATAAAGCAAAGTATTTTTAAGGGTTTTTAATATTGTGTAATAAGCTTTTTTATTGTATAATGTATATAAGAAAAAGTTTTATATGAGCAAGAGTAAAGAAATAGAGAAAATAATAGTGCGTGGTGCTAGAACGCATAATCTAAAGAATATAACAGTGGAATTACCAAGAAATAAGATGATTGTTTTTACTGGCCTTTCGGGGTCAGGAAAATCTTCACTTGCTTTTGATACAATATTCGCCGAAGGACAAAGAAGATATGTTGAGAGTCTGAGTGCTTATGCAAGACAGTTTTTAAATCAAATGCAAAAGCCTGATGTAGACGAAATAGTCGGCCTCTCACCTGCAATCTCTATTGACCAGAAATCAGCAGGTAGAAATCCTCGCTCGACAGTTGCAACCATAACTGAGATTTATGACTATTTAAGAGTTTTGTATGCGAGAGTTGGTAAGCCATACTGTGTTGACTGTGGAAGTAAAATACAAAGACTGAGTAATGAAGAGATAATTAATTTTGTATTAGAGAAAATAAAAAAAGTAAAATACGAGGATATAAAAAAGTCTGTCATGGGTGTAGAGTTTTCTCATAAAAATGTAGTCATTTTATCTCCAATTATACGTGGAAGAAAGGGCGAGCATTATCAAATGCTTTATGATTTCCTAGGAAAGGGTTATACCGAGATTATGATTGATGGTGAAAGGAAGAGTCTAAGAGAAAGAATAGAAATGGATAAAAATAAAAAGCATGAGATAAGCTTAATAGTGGATGAGATAGCCATAGATGAATTCAAATTAAAAGACAAGAATAAGGATGCTTTAATGAGACTGAATGAAGCTGTCGAGCGTGCAGTAACAGAAAGTGAAGGTCTGGTTGAGTTCGATATTCTTGGTGAGAAGAATATTATGAGTAATAAGTTCTCATGTGCTAATTGTGGTTTTTCTTTCCCTGAGATAGAGCCTAGATTATTTTCTTTTAATTCACCTTATGGAGCGTGTGTATCTTGTAATGGTCTTGGTGTAAAATACATGGGAGCCCTCGACCCATGTGAAGATTGTAATGGAAAGAGATTAAGAAAAGAAGCTTTGAATGTTTTTCTTGACGATGAGAATAAAATAAACATAGTTGATGTGACTGACCTGTCTATTGAAGATGCAAGAAAATATTTTGATAATTTGAACCTAACTGACAAAGAAAAAGAAATAGCAAAAGTTGTAATAGCTGAGATACAAAGTAGGCTTGTGTTCATGTTAAATGTAGGTCTTAATTATCTGCAACTTAATAGACGTGCTGATACACTTTCCGGTGGTGAGGCTCAAAGAATTAGACTCGCTTCACAATTGGGAAGTAAGTTAGTTGGGGCATTATACGTTTTAGACGAGCCAACTATTGGTTTACATCAGAGAGATAATGACAGGCTGATAAAAACTTTGACTGAACTGCGTGATATGGGTAATACTATAATTGTTGTAGAGCACGATGAAGACACTATTTTTGCCAGTGATTTTATGGTTGAGATTGGCCCAGCAGCAGGAGTGCATGGAGGACAAGTAATTGTTGCTGATTACTTGGAAGATTTGTTAACTGCAAAAACTAATAAGTCAAAATCTAGAACTCTTGCCTATCTTCGTGGTGAAGTGTCTATCCCTTATAATAAAAACAGACGTGAAAAACATGGTGAATTAAGTATAAAAGGTGCGAACGCATTTAATATAAAAAATATGGATATAAAAGTTCCATTAAAAGTTATGAGTGTAATAACTGGTGTATCAGGATCTGGAAAGTCTACCTTAATGTATGAAATAATAAATAGAAATCTAGAAGCTAGATTAGAAAAAAGACAAAGAAGTGCTAAGACTTTTAACTGTGAAAGCTTTACAGGATCAGAATACTTGTCACGATTAGTTTTAATAGATCAGGGTGCAATAGGTAGAACACCACGTAGTAATCCAGCAACTTATACGGGGGCATGGGGTCATATACGTGATATATTCTGTGAGACAGAGGAGGCGAGACTGCGTGGTTGGAAAGCTGGTAGATTTTCTTTTAATGTGCCTGGTGGTCGCTGTGAAGCATGTGATGGTAACGGTGAGATAGCTGTAGAGATGCATTTCCTTCCAACAGTTTACGTTACTTGTGATGTTTGTAATGGTAAGAGATTTATGAAAGAAACTCTTGAAGTAAAATGGAAAGGAAAAAATATTTATGAAATATTAGAATTAACAGTAGAAGAAGCGCTTACTTTTTTTGAAGATATACCAGCAGTGCATGATAGGATAAAGAGCATGAATGATGTGGGTCTTGGTTATCTAAAATTAGGACAGAGCGCAACCACTCTTTCTGGTGGAGAAGCTCAAAGAGTTAAAATTTCTTCAGAACTTTACAGGCCACATGTTGAAAAAACTATATACCTTTTAGATGAGCCGTCCATTGGACTTCATTATGATGACATCGCTAAGCTAATAGAAATATTAAACAAATTAGTAGATAAGGGTAATACAGTAGTGTTGATTGAGCATAATCTAGACATTATTAAAAATGCTGATTACATTATGGACATTGGTCCAGAAGGTGGAATAGGCGGTGGTAACTTAGTAGCTCACGGCACCCCAGAGGATGTTTCTAATAACAAAAACTCACATACTGGAAAGTATTTAAAGAAGGTATTAAAACAAAAATAAAAGCATTTAATCCACTACCTCCACACCAAAAGCTTTGATTTGCTCACGCAACTCATCGCTAGTCGCCCAGTCTTTTGACTCACGGGCGGCTTTTCTTTTTGAAAATAAATCATCGACTATTTCTTGGTCATCTGAACTTAACTCATTTACATCTTTTGAAAAAGACAAATCAAGACCTAAAACTTTATTCATTTTTAAAATAGTAGAGTATTTGTGTTTAGCTTCTCTGTCACTTATCAGTTCCCACATAACGGCTAATGCTTTACTGGTATTCAAATCCTCACACAAGCATAATAAAAACTTCTCATACCAATCATCGCTAATTCTATATTTTGTGGCATCAATAATATTATTTACGTCTTTTGCTGCTTCGTGCATGTATTTTTGTAACTTCTTCAAAGCATTACTAGACGCGTCTAGTGAATCATAAGAAAAATCTAATTCTTTTCTGTAGCTTGTAGTTAGTAATAAGTAGCGAAAAGAAGAAGGGGAGTATTCTGCGTCTATTAAAGTTTGTAATCTTAAGAACTCATCATTACTTTTACTCATCTTACCGCTCACATCATTTAAAAAGTTATTATGCATCCAATAATTCACAAATTGATTCTCTGTATTCTCACCGCTGTGAGCACAGACGCTCTGAGCTATCTCATTAGTATGATGCACTGGAACATGATCTATACCACCAGTATGTATGTCAAAATGCTTGCCCAGTATTCCTTCACTCATTGCTACACACTCTGTGTGCCAACCCGGAAATCCTACACCCCACGGTGACTCCCACTCCATTTGCCTTACTTCATTTTGTGGTGAGAACTTCCATAGGGCAAAGTCTGTAATATTTTTCTTTTCTCCCTTAACATCTTCAACCCTTTTTCCAGATTCTAATCCAGAAATATTTAACTTTGCAAAGTCTGCATAAGCAGGATATTTGCTAGTGTCAAAATAAATACCATCACTAGTAGCATAAGTATAACCCTTATTTTCTAACTTTTTAATCAAAGCTATTTGTTCAGCTATATAGTCAGTAGCACGTACAAAAGTAAACTTGTCACTAATTAATTTTTCTTTTTTATAGTTTTCTACAGAGTATTTTTCCCCTTCTTTTACTTTTGATTTTATATATTCATTATCGCCAGCATTTAAAAGATTTAAAGAAGCTAAAAAGTCTTCTGAGTAGTATTTTGCTATTTCCCAAGTGGATTTACCCGTCCTCTTACTTCCTTTTTCCATCTTGTCTTCACCATCATCACCATCACTTACTAAGTGACCAACATCGGTGATATTTATAACATGAGTTATTTCTGATTCTGGATAAATGGCTGACAAGGTATTATTTAAAATATCTGCAAATATGTAAGAGCGCATATTGCCGAGGTGCTGATAGTGATACACAGTAGGTCCACAAGAATATATTTTAATATCTTTTTCATTTATGGGAATAAAATCTTCAACTTGCCGGCTTTTTGTGTTATAAATCTTTAATTTCATGTTATTATATATAGTAAGTATTATAGCATAAAAATATACTATAAATAAATAATTAAAATCATTTTTAAATATATGAAAATTAGAAATCAACATGATATCAGTGATTTAATAGAAGCTTTTAAAGTAAAATCAAAATACTTTTTAAAAGTTTTAATATGGGTTTTTATGGTGTTGGTAATTATTTATGGCGTATTTAAAATAGTAAAATGGGGCGAGATTTTTAATAAAAATTATGTAGAGTATGTTAATAAAAAAGAAGAGATAATCTTGCCAACAACAATAGGAGAGAGGGTTCTAAGTTACGAAGATAAATTATGGCTAAGTCTTTTTGTAAATAAATTAAAAAAAATAAATCTAGAGACATTAGAAATAAAAACATCAACTACCAGTAATCAAATTACTTTAAATGTTTCTCAGGACATTAAAAGTAAAGCAAGAGTGGACATACAAAAGATGTCTAATTTTGACATAAAATTAAAAATAAAAGATAATTTAGAAAACATTTGGATTAATTTTGTGAGTGTATACATGAGTAAAGAGGTAGAGGAACTGATAAAAAAAGGAAAAAAAATAGAGTACATAGATCTTCGTTTTGGTGCAAAAGTTTTTTATAAATTAAAAGAAGAGCCTGCAATAGAAAAAGCTACGAGCACAGACATAATTTAAAGTAATTTAATTTCACACAAAAGCATTTTTATGTTATCATGTTTTTATGATAAAAGGATTTTGGGAAAAAGTGTACGATACTGCAAAAAAAGAAAATAGGCCTATATATACATTGGCACCAATGGCGGATGTAACTGATGCGGCATTTCGCCTTATGATAGCAAGATACGGTAGACCTGACGTAACATGGACTGAGTTTGTGTCTTGTAATGGACTTATGAGTGAAGGGCGCACAGCCTTGAAAAGAGATTTAGAATATTCTGAAATAGAGAGGCCAATAGTAGCACAACTGTTTACCAGTGTGCCAGAAAATATGGAAGGTGCAGCAAAACTGTGTCTTGAAATGGGGTTTGACGGAATAGACATTAATATGGGTTGCCCGGTAAATACAATAGATAAGCAAGGTGCAGGAGCTCACCTCATAACCACCCCAGACTTGGCCCAAGAGATTATACGTGCGGCTCAAAGAGGTGTAGAAAATAAAATACCAGTATCAGTAAAAACTAGAATTGGTTTTAATAAAATAGAGCATAAAGAATGGTTACCGAAAATATTAGAATGTAATGTGCCAGTTCTTACTGTACACCTTAGAACAAAAAAAGAAATGTCACTAGTGCCAGCCCATTTTGAACTGATAAATGAGATACAAGAATTAGTAAAAAAACTTTCCCCAGAAACTATTTTAATTATAAATGGTGATATAAAAAATATAGGACAAAGTAATGAATTATATGAAAAATATAATTTTGACGGAGTGATGATAGGCAGGGGGGTATTTGGCACTCCTTGGTTATTTAACGTAGAAAGATATAAAAATAATTTAGAGTTTTCTTTAAAGGAAAAGTTGGAAATAATGCTAGAGCATACAAAACTTTTTGAAGAAAAACTTGCTGATATAAAAAGTTTTTCCATCATGAAGAAGCATTACAAAGCCTATGTGAATGGTTTCGATGGAGCAAAAGAGTTGCGAGAAAAACTTTTTGATACTAATAATTATAAAGAAGTAGAAGAAAAAGTATTACATTATATAAAAAATAATTTAGATAAAAATGGGAAAGTTATAAGACTAAGAAGAAAGAAAAGTATTTTATTTTCTGTTGTGGATAAGATAATTTTTATAATTAAAAATAGATTATAATTAATGTATAAAAGTATTAAAAGAAATAAATATTAAAAAATAAAATATGTCAAAACAAGGAAGAGATTTACACAGAAAAGAAACTAAAAAAGCAAAGAAAGTAGTAGTTAAGAAATAGTTACTAGAAATAAAAGGCCGAGCGAAGCTCGGCCTTTTATTTCTAACTTAAATCAGGTCTATCTATTTTCTTAAATGATCCTGGCTTCATGGCCCCAAGTCTCATATTATGTATTCTGACTCTTCGTAGACTTACAATGGTAATATTTAAAGCATTTAACATTCTACGTATCTCATGTTTTTTACCTTCTATTAATGTTATGTTTACGTAGTGACCACCATCTTCAATAGCTACTTTTTTTGCAGGAGCATATTGTGCTTCTTGTGTATACATACCGCTTAGCATTATCTTTTCCACGCGTGGTGTCATCTTTTCACGAGTCTTCACTCTGTATTCTTTTTCAATTTTATTTTCAGGATTTAACATCTCTTCGGTCAGTGTCGGGTCATTGGTGTACATAAGTAATCCTTCTGATTCTTTGTCTAGTCTACCAACTGGATGTAAATCTTTTAATCCTTCTGAGTTTTTAACTTCTGTTACTTCACCAACTGGTTTGTAATATAGGGCATAACGTAACTCTTTTGTAATAAAAGCTGATCCAGCACGAACTTCTAACTCATCACCAGCCTTTAGTATTTGGCCTACGACAGCTCTTTCTCCATTTATGTGGACTTTCCTTGATTCTACTAGACGGTCAGCTTCACGACGAGAATAAAAGCCTGTTTCTTGCAGGGCTTTATTTATTCTATTTTCTTTCGTAATAGTTATTTTCATTTAGATATAATATCACAAAATAACAACTTTGGCAAATATTTAATATTCTCTATCCTTTTAGTTTTTATTTTGTATCTACTAAGTTTCTTAATTTATACAGTGAGTATATAAACATTAAAGAAAGAAAATAAAATATATAAGCAATGGGTAAACTAAAAGAAAGAATGATGGAAGAAATTAGTGGCATGATAATGTAAGCAATTACCCTGACACTACTGAACAGGGCAATGATAGAAATCTCTCCGGCATTTACTTTTTTATAAAAATAAATAGTACACATGCTCTCAACTAGTGAGGCACCTATACGAGAAATAAATAAAAAGATAGCAACAGTAAATAGGCTAACATTATTTATATTTGGAAAGATAATACTAATCAAAATTAACATTACAACACCAATTATTAACATCTCTTTTTCTCCATATTTTTTATCTGCTATTATTCCAAGTTGATAAGGAAAAATAACAAATGGAATAAGTGCAAAAGGTAAAATGAAAGACAGATAAGTCTCAAGACTAATATTCAAATTATTGTTCAGAACAGTTGGTGCATATATGGCCATAGTTACAAAAAAACATTCCATAGCTAAAACAGCCAAGAACACAGCAAAAAGATTTTTGTTATGCATTACATGTTTAACTGCAGATAGCATGCTTGGATTCCTAAAATTTGGATCAGGGATATGAGCATAATTTTGTTTTATTAAAAATAATATTGGGATTAGGCATGATGCACTAACAATCCAAAGAACAGAAAAAGAATAAAGGGACAATATTTGACCAGCAGATAGGGCTGCAAACAAGATTCCAACATTCATTAATGTTAAAAATATACCACGGGTTTCACCTGTTTTTCCGTCGCTATCGAACTCTTCAATAAAAAAATTAAGTATAGAAAAGAAAAGAAAGCTACAGGTATTACTAATTACAAAAGCCAGAATAACCATCCAAGTTTCTGTCAAAAAAGACAAACTAAGAGTAGAGACAAAGCCAGTAAGCAATATTAAAAGCGATGTGTTGTAACTGTGATATTTTTTTACAAACCTACCAAGGTATACACTAAGTAAAAATGAAAATAACCCCATAAAACTGTATACAACACCAATGTAAGAAGTTTCTATAAAATTAGCCAAGTAAGTGGAGGTCACATATAAAGGTATCGCAAAATGTAAGGCGTATAATATTGATATTATAAAACTAATCATCAGTAAATGTTTCTTTTTATTTTTGTCTAACATATTTTTATTCTTTCATAATTATAACATAGAAAAAACCCAAATTTTGAGTTTGGATTTTATTCTGTGTATTTTTATTTATTAAATACTAATTATAATCGGAATTATCAGTGGTTTCTTTGCAGTTGCGTCTAATAGTAATATGCTAATTTCTTTTTTTAGTATATCTCTTAGTTCGTCTATGTTAAGATTTTTATTATTATCTAAGTATTTATCAACTACAAATCTTATTTGCTCACGCACATCCATCAGTAGTTCTTGTGATTCTTTTAAGTATATGAATCCACGTGATGATATGTCTGGAGATTTTTTTATTCTATGCGTTGCACTGTCTATGATTACAATAATAGAGAACACGCCTTCTTCGCCAAGGTTAAGTCTATCTTTTAATATGACATCAGAAACTTTACCAACACTTGTCCCGTCTACAACTAATAGGTCGCGTGGTGCAGATTCTTTTAATATGACTATCTCTGTACCATTTTTCCTAATCTCTACCACTGAGCCATTGTCAGGTATTACTACATTTTCTTTTGGTAGACCTAGACACTTCATGGCTATCTCAGCATGCATAGTTAAAAGATAATGATAACCGTGAACAGGAATAAAGAATTTTGGATTTATTTTTTTATGTATCCATTCTAATTCACCAGCATTAGCGTGCCCTGATGAATGAACATCACTAGTCCTGTAATGTATTAGATGGGCGCCTTGACGTGAGAGATTGTCTTTTAATTTTTGTACTGGGCGTTCATTACCAGGCACAATAGATGAGCTCATAAGTATGGTGTCGTATCTATTTAATTTTATATATTTATGATTTTTTAATCCAATACGCCCTAGAGCGGCAAAGTCCTCACCTTGCGCACCAGTTACTAACACTATTAATTTATTAGGTGGATAATTATCAATCTGGTCTATACTTATCATCGTCTCAGGCTTTACATCAAGTAATTCTGCTAGGCGAGTAACTTCAACATTTGTTTTCATGCTTCTGCCTTCTACAATTGCTTTCTTTCCATATTTTTCCGCCATCTTAAGCATGAATATCATGCGCTCCACCTGTGAAGAAAAAGTAGAAATAATTAATCTTCCAGGAGTGTCACGAATAGCTGCTTCTACATTTGCATATACGATACTGTCAGAAATAGAGAATCCAGGGTTCTCACAATTAGTAGAGTCAGTCATAAGTAATAAAGTTTTTCTATCTTTGAAAACTTCATATTGCTTTTCTTCACGCTCACTCGGTATGCCATCTATGTGGTCAAGACGGAGATCACCGGTGTGTACTATGTCACCATATGGAGTTTCTATGATTATACCCATACTATCTGGTATAGCATGTGATACACCAAAAAAGTTTACTTTTAGATCACCAACAGTAACACTGCCACCTTTTTCAATTACATTTATTTTTAATGGTTCAAGATAAGGGAACTCCTCATGACGTTTTCTAATCATTAAGTTTGTAAAGTTTCTGGCATAAATAGTCGGATTACCGATACGTGGCATAATATAGGGTATAGCACCAATATGGTCTAAGTGACCATGGGTTATGAATACTCCCTTTATTTTACTTGCCCTTTCTTCTAAATATTTTGTATTAGGTAATATAAAATCAATTCCCGGTGTTGATTGTTCTGAGAATTGTATACCACAATCAACTATGACAATAGTGTCTTTGTATTCCACCATAGACATATTTCTGCCTATCTCTTCTAATCCACCAAGATGTATGATACGTATGTCACCATCAGCTAAGGCGGGTATGTGCGCAGTCTCGTCTGGTTCTCCCATGCGAGATTCGAATACTGGCTGTACTAATTTTTTATCTTTTTTTACAGGGGGCTTTCTGTCAAAACTATTTTGTTTCGAAAAATTATTTTCTTTTTTTGGAGCTGGTACTGCTTTTTTGTTAAAATTGTTCATATTTTTTATTTTTTATTTTAATGCTAATTTTTATTTTATACTTTTATTATTAGTGGTATAACTACAGGCTCTTTTGCTGTCTTAGTCATTAAGTATTTTTGTAAGACCATTTGTAATTCACCTTTTAAGTCATCTATTTCTATGTGTCTATTTTTAGTTAAGTAGTCATTCATGATATCATTGATAATAACTCTTGCTCCATTTAGAAGGTCTTGTGACTCTTTTAAGAATACAAAGCCACGCGTTGCTATGTCAGGAGTCTTTTTTAATTTATGTCCACGCATATCAAGTAATATGATTGCGAAGAATACACCCTGAGCCCCAAGGGTCTCACGATCTTTTATTACTACATTATGTAATTTACCAATTTTGTTTCCGTCTACTACCACTATTTCACTTTCTACTTTTTCACGAGTGTTTGAGATACGTAATCCATCAGTTTTAACTTCTATAACCATACCATTATCAGGTATTATAATATGATTTTCTGGAGTGCCTATTTTTCTCTCTATATCAGCATGCACACGCAACATGTAGTGGCAACCAGAAACAGGGATAAAGAATCTTGGATTCATGCTTCTGTGTAAATCAGTGAGCTCATCAAAATTAGCACTGTTACTCATAAGTATATCACCATATTTATAATGTTTTATAACACCTCCTAATCTCGAGATACTATCTTTTAAGTTTTGTGCTGAGCGCTGATTGTGTATTATGGGGTGCGTAGCTATTATTATTACGTCTCCTTCTTCTATTTTTATATTGTCATTGTTGCCATCAGCTATCTTTGTAAGATTAACATCCTCACGACCTTCTTCTCCAGTGTTTAGTATTACTATTTCGCTAGATTTATATTTATTTATATCTTTTACATCTATTATTAAATCCTTTAAATCACCAAGTAAGCCAGTCTCTTGAGCTGATAAAATATTCTCGCTTACTGTGTTACTGTCTAATATTATTTTTTTATTTAATTTTTCAGATATTTCTAAAATAGTTTTAATGTGAAAAATGTTATTTGCAAAAGTAGAAACAATTATTTTTTTAGTAGCTCTTTTAAAAGTCTCTTCTATATCATTCTTAACATCTAAATAAGTGATTGACTTACCACCAGTTTCTGTATTCATTGATTCTGCTATCAAAAGCATGTTCTTAGAAGTAGAATTAAATGCATCTTTTATATTTTTAGTGTCATTAGTGTATATTATGTCACCACCTTCAGTTTTTACAGCTATAGAAAAATAGTCGGGAGTAGTATGGTTTATGGCTATAAAGTTTATGTCTATATCTCCTATGTTCATAATCATCTCTTCTTCTACTGGAACGAATTCCGTATTGTGACTTATACCTTTTGCTTCCATTCTCTTTTGTATAAGTGTATTAGTAAATAGTCTACCATAAACTCTTTTAATAGATAATTTTTCTATTAAAAATGGTAAAGCTCCCGAGTTTTCTAAGCTACTATTTGTTATTATTACTCCCTTTATCTTGTCTATATTTTCTTCTAAGTATCTTGTGTTGGGGATTATATAGTCTACACCTGGCATTTTAGATGCTGAAAATTGGACTCCAGCATTCACTATTACTATACTATCTTTGTATTCTAAGGCTGTCATATTCTTGCCACACTCCTCAGTTCCGCCAAGATTTATAATACGTAAATTACCTTCTTTTAAAGGTGCTACATAACCACCTTTTCTTTCGAGTAGGTCGCTATTTTGTGTAAATTTTTTAAATGGTTTTCTATTTTGCATATTTTTGTTTAATGTATTAATTTATAAATTGATGTAATTTTCTCTTGATATTTGTTTATGATTGACCAGATTTTTTCTTTTTCTTTATGCCAGTTCAGTATATCTCCGCTTAGTTCTTTTTTATTTGATATTTGTTTTGGGGTTTCTAAGGTTAAACCATTTTTTATTTCCAAATATTCTGTAGTGGTGTAAAGTGGTATATATGGATATTCTAAATAAAATTCTTCTTTCATATTTTCTAAAGAGTTTTTAATTTCTTCAGTAGAAGAGGAGGTTTTAATTAGTGTTAAGTTTTTATCAAAAGATGTGCTGGTATATCCTGTAATGTTAAGTCCTGGGGCATTACGTTGACTAGAGTGCCAAAATGCATACAAGTCTTCAGGGTTGTTTATCTCTATAGAGTAGAGAAGTATCTCAAAGTCTCTGTTTTTGATTATGTTATTTAATATTTCACTTTGGCTTTCTTTTACTATATTGATATTAATATTTATTTTAGATAAAGATTCCTTTACTGACTCTGCTATTTTATTTTGTTTTTCATTGTCAACTATCGTTAAGTTTATATTTATTGGAGAAGTAGACACAGTTTCCGTCTCTGGTGTCTTATCTAAGTCACTTCTAAGGTCCGAAGCTGGAAAAAGATCAAAAGTTGGAATGTTTTTAGATTCTATAGAAGTAACTAATTCATTTCTATTGATCGTGTAATATATAGATTCCCTTATTTTTTTCTTAGCTAATAAATCTTTTTTATTTCCATTTAAAAATAGGGCCGTTATCTTTGGAGTTACATGATTTATTTTTGTAAAATCTTCTGTGTCCTTATTTGAATTAAAAATTATATCTGCATCAGCACCGTCTTCTAAGTCTATTGTCATTTCCTCATACGTTTTGTATGTATTTATATTTATATATTTTAAATAAGGAATAGCGTATTTGTTATTGTTAGTTATTAGATTTATTTTTTTTATACTAGTATCTATTTTTTCCACTGTATCTATTCTGTATATACCGCTAGTTACACTATAAAGAGATTTTTGAGAAGAGCTAAGTGTTTCAAATTTTTCATCTTCATAATCCTTTTTTGAGATTATGCCTAAGGTTAATATTTCATTTGTGTTAGAAAAATTTTTAGAAAGATTAAGTATAAAGTTTTCTTCATCTATCTTTTCAAAAGTTAATCCTTCATATTTTACACGATTGATGCCATCTATTAGTATATTAGTAGCTAATTCATAAGTGAATATAATGTCATCTGTTGTTATTTTTTCTCCATTTGAAAATTTTAAGTCATCCTTTAATTGTATATTTATCCTTGTACCAGTATCGTCTTTTGTTATATTTTTTGCTAAGTCATTTATGTAATTATTATTAATATCTTTTTTTAATATTCCTGAATAAAGTAAACTACTGACAAAATTATCAATGTCTGAATGAGAGTAAAAAGGTAAAAAGTATTTAAAATTACCAATACTTGCAATAGAAATAGTTTGATTTCTAGAGGGGGTGAGTGTTGTAAGCTTGCTTAGAAAGTATAAAGCAGAAACCAAAATAAGAATACCACATAGAAAAAAAGCAGAACCAGAGTAAAAGCTCTTTTCTGGAGGTAGATTAAAAAGTGAGATTTTTAATTTCTCAAGTATCTTTTTTTCTTTGAATAGTTTTATGTCAATCATATATTTATGATTGCAAAGTGACTCATTTATAAAGCTAGTAGACTTTTATGGCAGTGATCTATGTTATTTAACCTTGTCTTTATATATTAAATAAAAGCATGATAAGCTAACGATAAAGCAAAAAGCACAGCAACAATTGTTGTTGATTTATATATTGTTGATTCTAATCCGCGACGTTTGAAGCTGGTCGCCGAGTCTTGTGAAAAGGCTCCACCAGCGTCAGTATTAGACCTTTGTATAAGGATTAATACTATTAATGTTACAGATAATATCACATTTGTAGCTAAAACGAGTGATTGCATGTATACATAATAGCATATCTGCAGAATAATGCAAATATGTTATACTGCTAATTAGACATTTAATAACAATGGCAAAAGTAGTAAAAAACATAATAACAGAAGAGTTAGTAAGACAAATAAGTCATGAGAAAAATGAGCCTTTTTGGATGTTGGAAAAAAGACTGGCTGCACTCGTTACTTTTTATGATATTTTAAAAGAAAAAGGAATGCCAAATTTTGGACCTGATTTGAGTGGACTTGATCTTGCAAAAATATCTTATTATAAATCACCAAAAACTGATGAGAAAAGTTCTTGGGCTGATGTACCACAAGACATAAAAGACACTTTTGATAAATTAGGAATACCGGCAGCCGAGCATGAATACTTGGGTGGCGTTGGTGCTCAGTATGACAGTGGTGTTGTGTATCACAAAGTAAAAGAGATATTAAAAAGGCAAGGAGTAGTATTTGAAAATATGGATACCGCCGTGCACATGTATCCAGAACTGGTGCAAAAGTATTTTATGACTGATTGTGTGCCTGCTGGTGATCACTTGTTTACATCTATGCACGGTGCTGTGTGGAGTGGTGGTACTTTTATATATATACCCAAAGGTGTAAAAGCTTCCATGCCACTCCAAGCATATTTTCGTATGAATGAGCCCAGTGCTGGGCAGTTTGAACATACATTAATAATAGTAGATGAGAGGGCAAGTGTAGAATATATAGAAGGTTGTAGTGCTCCAAAATATAATGCTAGTAGTCTCCATGCTGGATGTGTTGAGATATTTGTACACAAAAATGCAAAAGCAAAATATATAAGTGTAGAGAACTGGTCTAAGAATACATATAATCTCAATACAAAAAAAAGTATAGTATATGAAAATGGAGAGATAAATTGGATCAATGGCAACATGGGTTCAAAGGTCACTATGCTGTATCCTACTTCTATATTACTTGGTGATAACAGTAAATCAGAAAGTCTGGGCATAGTATTCGCAGGTGAGAATCAGAATCAGGATACTGGATCAAAAGTAATACATATAGGTAAGAACACATCATCTGTAATTAAAAGTAAAAGTGTGAGTATGGATGGTGGAGTTTCTAATTATAGAGGATTTGTTCAGGTTGCAAAGTCTGCTCAGAATACAAAAAGTTATGTAAGTTGTGATGCTTTAATTTTAGATGAAAAGAGTAGTAGCACTACATTACCGATGAATAAAATAGAAAATAAAAATGCCAACGTGACGCATGAAGCGACAGTTGGCAAGATTGGGGACAAGGAATTATTTTACCTTATGAGTCATGGATATTCAAAAGAAGATGCTTACAGATTAGTTGTTGGTGGCTTTGTATCACCGATAATCCGCTCACTGCCTATTGAATATGCTATTGAGTTCAATAGGTTGGTAGAGCTTGAGATGGAGTAGATGTATCAGCTTCCAAAGTTGTTTGCTCAATATCTGAAATAACCATGGTATAACTTTTGAGTGCAGGGGATGTGGTAATAATAAATGAATACATTAGATTATCTACAATACAGTACCAATTTATTTTATATTCTGTTTGAGGGGTATACCACCCACCCTTGCTTTCATTTCTATTTTTACAAATCGTATATATCTTCTCTTTTAATTCAATAAGATTTACTTTGCAAATCAATATTTTCTTATTTGGAAAATGTGTTTGTATTTGCTCCAGAACATGAGTGTAGACTCTGTTTGCTTTGTTTTCAAGATTTTCTATTTGTCTATAGATACCCATTTTAATTCTCCTATTTGATTAAAGAACAATTACAAAATCATAATACAATAAATACATGATAATTACAAGTAAAAGTAGTGTGAAGCTATTAAAAGGTCACACAGGGAAAATAAAAACTTTTGAAATAAACATTTGACTAAAACATTTAAATAGTGTAGTATGAGGAAGTAATTTTTAACCTTTAAAAGGAGAAATCGATGAGTAAAAATATTGAAAAACTTAAAAAATTAGTCTTAAGAATGTTGCTTGATGGTGGTGGAGAGGGAGATACTTCACTCAGATTTGCTCAGGCATTAGTCAGAAAAGATAAAGATTTGGCTCATGAGCTTTGTTCTGGTGTAATAAATACAGAGAGAGAAGTTTCAGAGTTGTCTGACTCTCTTAGAAGTAAGATAGTAGAAGCGGAAGCTGAAAAACAAAAATTTTTTACAGAAAGTGACAAGGTTTCAGTACTTTTATCAGAAATATCTACATTACTTATTGATTTTGATGGTAAATATTTATCAAAATTAAATAAATCTTTTTCAAGTTATTCATCGTCAGATTTTTCACAGTTTCTAAAAACTCCAATGGTTATTAGAATTATAATTGATGCAAAATATAATTGGTTTGAAAAATTGATGATTATTATTTTTAATAAAAATCCAGAAACTTTACCAGTTCATATTTCAGATCAAGCTAGTCTCTTAAAAGATTTAGAAAGACAAACAATAGTCGCCGGTGAAGAATTGACTAGGTTGTTAGACAAGAAAAGCACGTTAGAAAATCTGGCCAATCTTCAATATATTTTAGTTCAAACAGTTGAACCAAAATCTGTTAAAGTGAAAGAGGTTACACTTCTTTCTGAAATAACAAAAAAGGAGGATCAGTTCAAAGCTGACGTAGCCTCAGAATTAGATATGTTCGACAAAATAGTTGAAAAGAAAAAAGCTGAGATATTGGCAATAAGGGAAGAGGCTGACAAAGAGGCTAAGAAATTAGAAGAAATCAGGACTCGCATAGCAAAAGCTAATTTAAAATTAAAGTCAGTTGAAGATAAAATATCTCCATATGACAGAATGGTCTTGAATGCTGATGCTTTGGAAAAAATACTTGAAAATGTAAGAGAGACAGGAAAAGTTAATAATGAGAGTGGTACAAAAGTAGACGAAAAGCTAGGCGTGTTACTATCTATGGGACTGCAGACATTATTTAACATACCATCACGTAAAGAAGCTGGTATAGCATATGTTAATGATAGTGAACTTCAAGTTCAGGTTAAAGACTTTAAAAAGGTGATACAAAATATATAAAAACAACCCCACAAATTAATTTGTGGGGTTTTATTCTATTTAATTTATAGCCAAATATTTTTCGCGCAAGCCAGATGTTTTTATCAAACCAATTTGCTCAGTTCCAAACACATCGATAATATCATTAAGCTTCGCCCATTTGGCGAATTTGTAAAGCATCTTGTCATACACATCTTCTTCGGTTGTAATTTTAGGATTTTTCATTGAGAAAAATCCTACATAGTCACACTCTTTTTCTAACTCTATTAAAGTAGAAAATTCACCGATACTACCACCGGTACGTGGGTCATATTCTGTACCCAGTCCAATAAATTGGACAAAAACTTTTTTATTTTTTATGCTTTTAACATAATTAATAAAATCATTATGATTACCTTCATCTTGACCATCACTTATAAAGCTAATGTAAATAACATCAGACAAGTCTCCACCCCCGACAGCCATTTTCATAGCTGGAAGATACAAAGTTCCTCGTTCCTCATTTTCAAAATTAGACCTGATAAGTGCCGCAGCTGAACCGTAGCGATTTTTAGTAATTTTACCAATATTTTTAGCAACATTACCGAGACCAATACAATCAACTTCTGCATTCTCATTTTTAAGTAGACGATGAGACAGGGTGATGACACGCTCGGTAGCAATTTGCACGAATCCATTGTTAAAGTATAAGTCCATGGACCCACTGACGTCAGCTACTGATCTGAACTTATCAATTAATGGTTTGATAATGCCATGTTTTCTGAGTGCAGGGTCAAGTTCATGGGCTTTTTTTACGATGAGTAGTTCATCAGAAGATTTTGCTTCCATGTCCCGCTTATTAAAAATAGCAGGTAAGTTAGTGGGGTTCTTATTTTTGTCGGACATTTTTTCTCTCCTTGAGTTTTGGTTAAAAGAACAATTACAAAAACATAATACAATAAACAAATTATAATTGCAAGTCTTGTTAGAATTATGGTATAATAGTTATAAGATTTATTTTTATTTATAAAATATAATACATAGTATCCATGACTAACTACGGCTTAAAAGTAAATACAAAATATAATTTAAAAGATTATGAAGAAAAAGTAATGACTACTGCAGGAGATATTGTTTTATTTGAAAGTGGTATATATAAAATATATTGTGATGGAGATATTTTCATAAAGCATAATATTACGAACAGGCTAATACATATAAAATGTATTAGCACTCGTGATGACATAAAAATAAATATAGAGGCGAGTGGTATGGTGGGTGGCGCCGAAGGCGCCACCCATGAAGAAAATGTTCCTAGGATTTGTTCTGACATATATCACGAAGTCTCAGCGCAAAATAAAAACATAGAAGTAAATATAAAAACAAAATGTGTGGTAGGTGATAATGCAAAAATAATATATAGATCAAATATAATGAGCTGTAATGGAAGTGGAACAGGAAGTCAAAAAGCAGAGTTTTTAAAAATTAATGATGGTAGCGAAGTGGATGCAGAGCCAAGCTTAAGCATATTGGGAGATAATTTTAAATGTTCGCACTCATTCTCTGTGACTAAAATAAATGAAGAAAAAGAAAATTACTTAGCTCTTCATGGTTATGAAAAAGAAGATATAGAAAAAGAAATAGTAGAGAGTTTTTTAAATAGTTAAATATGCTATAATCTCAAGTAAGACATGAACAAAGAAGATTTTCAAATATTTGATAATTACAAAAAAGAAACTGGAGAAAACCTAGTTTATTTTGATAATGCATCTACTTCGCAAACCCCTCATCAGGTGTTAGATGTTATGAATTATTATTATACGAATCATAAGACAAACATAGATAGGGGATTGTATAAAATAGAAGAAATATCTACTTCAAAATATGAAGAAGCTAGAAAAAAGATAGCTAACTTTTTAAATGTAGAAAATGATGAAGTTATATTTACTGGTGGAGCAACTGACAGTTCTAACAAGCTTATGACGTTAATAGAAAAACATCTAGCAAAATATCCAGACTTATATAAAACAAAAAACGAAATACTGGTAAGTGTAAATACTCATCACAGTGAATTTTTGCCATTACAAGAATATGCAAAGAGAAATAATCTAACAATAAAGATATTAAATAATTTAGAAGAGTTAGAAAAAGAGATAACAGAAAAAACTTTGCTGGCCTCTCTACAATTAGTTAGTAATGTTACCGGATTAATTTTAAAAAAAGAAGATGTAAAAAAAATAGTAGTAAAATGTAAAGAATCACACGCATTTTCTATTTTAGATATCAGTGCAGGAGCGGGACATATAAATATTAATTTAAAGGATTTGGATTGTGATGCGACTTACTTTTCTGCACACAAAATGTGTGGACCGTCAGGAGTTGGGGTTTTATTTTTAAAGAGATTATACAGTCGCGACATGTTACCTGTTTATGTTGGTGGTGGTATGGTGGGCGTTGTTAATGAGTTAGAAAGTAATTACAGGAGTGATATAAAAGCTTTTGAAGCAGGGACGCAAAATATCCCTGCTGTAATAGGTTTTGCTGCTGCTGTAGATTATTTGGAAAAGATTGGATTAGATAATATATATAATCACAATCAGGAATTATTAAAATATTTTCATGAAAAGTTAAAGCAAGAAGAAAATAGAAATAATAAAAATAATATAAAAATCTATTCAGAAGAAAATCTGGAAAATAATATTGGAATAATATCTTTTAATATTAAAAATAATAGTGGAGAATTAATACATGCTCATGACGTGGCACAGATACTAGCTGATAATAATATTTGTGTTAGAAGTGGTCATCACTGCGCAGCATTACTTATGAAAAAGTTAGAAGTATCAGCTGTTACCAGATTGTCTTTTTATTTTTATAATACAAAAGAAGATATTGATTTATTTTTTATTGCGATTAAAAAAGTCATAGATAAGTTTAGTGTTTAAAATAAAAATAGCTTCACAAAAAAATTGTGAAGCTGTTTTGATTTGTGTTTTAGTTTTGATTTTTAATTTCTAATCAAAAGCTTCTTCCATTCATCGATTGCTTGGCGATTGTTTACGCCAGAAACCAAAACGAGACAGCGGGGATGATTCATTGCTGAGGTTTTGTTGGGATTGTTTTCCAGCACTTCAACAAGTGAAAGGATGCCATTTTTAAAAGTTTTGTTAAACCATTTTTGTAGACGCACATACAATCGATGCATTTTTGTCTGCCAGTGACGACATCCAACTATGGCAACTTTTGCATATGAACTAAAATGTGTATTTTTCACGTGCTTTCTCCTTTAATATTAGTGCGAGACATTCACACTTTCATGGGAAATTATATAATACACTATATTATAACTTTTAGCAAGTATTAAATACAAAGTTATTTTGTTATAATAAAAATAAGATTAATTTATATAATTAAATATTTAAAAATAAAGAATATTATGACACAAGAAAATCAAAATAAAATAATAGAAAATACTACAAATAGTAAAGAGATAGCAGCTTTACTTTTCCCAAATATTGCAAATGGTGTAGAAAAAAATAGAGAGTATTTTGAGGCTGAGCGTCTAAAATTATTAGAAGCTCGTAAGCTCGCAGGACGAATGGGTTCAGGAGCTGAGACATTACGTGTTGCTCCATCTCCAACAGGATTCCCACATATTGGTCTGGTTTACATGGCGCTTATATCTTCTAAAATAGCAAGACAGACAAGCGGAACTTTTTGTCTACGCATCGAGGATACAGATTCTTTGCGTGAGATGGATGGTGCAAGGCAAATAATTATAGACACTTTGCTTGATTATAGTATAAAATATGATGAGTATTATGTTCAGTCAGAAAGAGTAGAGCAGTATAAGGCTTTTGCATTTGAAATGGTTGATTTAGGTAATGCTTATCCATGCTTCATAAGAAAAGAAGAATTAGATGCATTACGTGAGATACAAACAGTAAGTAAGGTCCGTCCCGGCATATATGGAAAATATGCTACCAATCGTGACCTCTCTCTTGGAGAAATAAAAAATAAAATTGACAATGGGGAAAAGTTTGTTTTACGCATGAAGGCAAGTGGTGATGTAAATAACAAGAATAAATTCGTAGATGAATTTCTGGGTGAGCACAGGATACCTGAAAATGATGAAGATTTTGTTTTGCTTAAAAGTGATGGTGTTCCAACCTATCACTTTGCGCATGTTGTTGATGATTATTTATTGGGTACAACTTTTGTAACTAGGGCTGAAGAGTGGTGGTCTTCATTACCAAAACACGTTTCTCTTTGGAAGGCTCTTGATTTACCTTGTCCAAAATATGGACATATAATGCCAATAAATAAAACAGAACAAAAAGTTTTAGAAGATGGAAGTATAAAAAATACAGTTAGAAAATTATCTAAAAGAAAAGACCCAGAAGCAAGCATGAGTTATTACACTGATCAGGGGTATTCGTCAGATGCTGTGACTGCATATCTGTACAGATTAGCTAATCCTAATTTTGATGAGTGGTTTACAGAGAATGTTTCAGATAAAAAAGATAAGGCATACAAAATAGATGATTATGTTTTGAATATGGATGAGATGAAGCGTAGTAGCCGTGGACCATTACTTGATTTTGTAAAATTAAATAATATTTCAAGTGATATTATATCGAACATGTCATCAAAAGACATTGCAGAAAAAGTTCTTTCTTGGTCCAAAATAAATGATAAAGATTTTTATAATATCATATCAAAAGATATACCATATTTAGAAAAAGTATTAAACATAGAACGTGAGACAGAGAATCCTAGAAAAGATATATATAATTTATCTTGTGTAAAGTCTAATGTTTTTTATATGTTTGAAGATCTGTTTGAGGATGAAAAAGTTGATTTCGTATGTGATGAGAAAATATTAGAGAAAATAAAATCAATACTAAACAATGACATAAATTACAAAGAAGATACGATACTAGAAGATTGGATGATTTTTATGAAAGAAGAATATGCAAAAATAAAAGAAGAGTTTAATAATATAAAATTCGGAGAGATGATGATGATAATGAGAAGACTAATAACAAAGAGAGAGAAGACTCCAAATTTGTATTTTATTTTTCAAACACTTGGAAAGGAAGAGATTTTAAGAAGGTTTAAATAATAGTAATTTTTACGAAAATAAAAAGCAGTAATATTTACTGCTTTTGTTTTTTATTTAATTTAAAACATTAAGACCATTTGGTTTTAATATATTTAGGGTCTAATTTCTTTCCTAGAAAATATAGTCTATTTTTAATTAAAATCATTGTTATTTTAAAAGCTTCTTCACTATACTTTCCTTTTAGAAATGATAAGTCAGTTTCCATGATGTTAATTTTTGAGAAAAATGTAGCATAGAGAACTTCACGATAATCACACTCACCCATAATACCAATATCAATAATGGCAATTTTTTCAGGAGTGCCTTTTCTGAACTCGGCACCCCCATCAAATTCGTCCTTTACCACAGGCAGGAGATACTCAGAAAGTTTTTTTAGTGTAGCTGCATAAAGGTAAATTATTTCGCTATCAACTATTCCAGTCACAGCCACACACCGTTGCTTATAAACAGCGAAGACTTTATTTTTCTTTGGTAATATTTTCCTACCTTCTGTCATTTGAACCATTTTGAACTCCTTAGTTAAATTAAAGATTTTAGTTTGAAGGTTTATTTTCAAAGCTTTATTATAATATAACATTATCTTTCTTTTTGCAAGTTTATTCTTAAGAAAATATTCACTGTATACTTTATATGAAATATATGTTATATTTAATTTTCAATTGTTCATTTTAATTAATTTTATTTTAAGGAGAATCAAGATGACTTATGAACCAAGTAGAAGAAATCTAAGTGCTGTACTAATGATGTTGAACAATATCGAAGAAGCAAAGGAAGGGCACAATGAAAATCCCGCTGCAAAAGCAGGACATGAAGCAGGTAAAAAAATTTTAGCTATGCGAGAAGCAGAAAATCCAAAAATACTTAGTGATGAGCAAATAGAGGCCCAGCAAAAAGTTACTTTGAAATCAGGTAAAGAAGTAGTGCTTTTCACTTTTGGGCATAATTATGGACCAAGTCTACAGCCTAATTTTCGCTCATTAACAGAAATCGAATGCATAGAACTGTGTGAACTGAACCCTGATCTACCGGCAGAGTTTATGTTTATCGTAAATGATAAAGGTTTATATTTCTGCTACAACGATGATATCACTGCACTTGTTTCGCTTAATCCGTTGGACAGTCTTACTAAAGTTATGAAAAGTGATAACCCTATGCTTCAAAGTGATTTACCTTTTTGGCATCACTATATATGTTATTTGCCTCAAATTAAATTAACTATGTAAGATATATTTAATGTATAAAAAGTATTTTACATAAAAACAAAAGCAAGAGAAATCTTGCTTTTTTATTTTGTCTAGACTTTTTTTAAAAAATATGTTAATATAAGTGTAATAAAAATTCTAAAAATAAAAATAGAATATAAACAAAAACACATATGTTAACAGATAAAGTAACTTTAAAATTAAGCGCCGGAAAGGGTGGTGATGGAGTGGTGCGTTGGAGACGTGAAAAAGGTATACCTTATGGTGGTCCTGCTGGTGGTGACGGTGGTAAAGGGGGAGACGTATACCTGCGTGTAATACGTGACGTATATGCACTGGGTGAATACAGACAAAAACCAGAATGGTCAGCTAAAGAGGGTGACAGAGGAGAGAAGAGGAGTATGCATGGAGCTAATGCTGGTGACCTGATAATGAATGTGCCAATAGGTTCTATAGTATATAATCGTGATTATGACATAACTTATGACCTTTCAAATGATGGGGAATTAATCAAAATCTTAAAAGGTGGACGCGGTGGTCTTGGTAATGAGAACTTTAAGACGAGTACAAACAGAACACCAGAAGAGTTTACGAGGGGGCAATTAGGTGAGTCAGCTACTTTTGATATTGAGTTACGACTTATCGCTGATGTAGGACTCATAGGAAAACCAAATGCTGGCAAGTCATCACTACTTAACGCGGTCACTCGTGCTGGAGCAAAAGTTGGTGATTATCCATTTACGACACTCGAGCCTAATCTTGGAGTGTATCATGATTACATTTTGGCTGATATACCAGGTCTAATTGAGGGAGCTAGTGATGGAAAGGGTCTAGGAATAAAGTTCTTAAAACATATTAGAAGAACTAACACACTGGTGCATCTTATCGCATCTAACGAAGAAGATCCAGCAAAAGAATACAAGATAATTAGAAATGAATTAGAAAAGTTCGATCCTGAAATGAGTAAAAAGAGGGAAATAGTAGTTATATCTAAAACAGACTTAGTAAGTGAAACAGAATTAAAAGAGAAAGTAAAAGCTTTTGAAAAAGACACAAAAATAAAACCATTAACACTGACTCTTTTTGATGACAGGTCAGTTAAAAGCTTTGGAGATAATCTTATTTTAGAATTATCAAAAACAAATTAAAGGTTATTTTAAAAGTTGCTTATGTTTACCTGGGGTGAATATTCCTAAATCCCTATTCTTTAATTGCATACAAGATATGAGTGTATCAGTTACACTATTGCTATTTTTAGTTTCTGAAAATAAATTAAAACCGTATCTTGGATAAGATATATCTTCTTTATTTATATCTTCTCTGCAAACTGCTGCCTGATCCCAGATTACATTTATATAATCTTTTGTGCCTGATGCTATTTCTATGCCTGTGTCACCTATGTCTAACTTCCTAGTCTCTTTGTATAAGTCATAATCAAATATGTAAACTTTTAATTTATCTGTTTTTTTATCACCAATCATTTTTGCATTACCATTTTCATCAGTAGCTAGGCCATGTATCTGATGTAATACATTATCTTCATCATCTCGCATTTCTAGAAAAGTGTGTCCAGTTATACCGGCTAATAATTTATGTTCTCTTTTTTCTATTTTAAAATATCCAGACCCTTTTTTTATTTTAGGTCTAACATAATTATTATTCAATATTAAAAATATAAAAGATAAAGCAAAAGTGATTTTTACTAAGTCTACTATTATGATTTTTAATTTATGCATAATTATTTTTACTTTGTATTATCTAATTTAGAAACTTTTAATAATATCAATAAAGGCTTTTGGATTGCCTGACCCAGCACTTTCTTTCATGCATTTACCAACGAAGAACATTTCTAATTTTATGGCACCTGCTTGGTATTCAAGCCATTCTTTTTGATTATCAGCTATTACTTTTTCTACTATTTTTTTATTAGCTTCAGGGTCTACTACTTGTATCAAGTTTAATTCTTTAGCTTTTTCTTCCACACTCAAATTAATATCACACTTCTCTTTCATTATCACCAACAATAAATCTTTGGCTCCACGAGAAGACAGTTTACCTTCATGAGTCATTTGAATTATTTCTGCCAAGTGATTTTCGTAAGGCAGGTTAGTAATATTTTCTTTACTCATAATACCAGCAATATCACTCAATAAATAATTAGCAGCTAACAACTTTACTTCTGGGCTATTTTTATAAATGTCATCAAGCAATTTACATACATTATCATAATAATTTGCAAGAGTAGTATTCTCTAATAATAAATATCTTTGTTTTTCTTGCAACCCTAAATCAGCTAATCTTTTGTCTTTAATATTTGGTAATTCTGGAAGTTCTGATCTCATTTTTTCTATATCAAATATTTCATGTAAATACATCTTTGGTAAATCTGGATCAGGAAAGTATCTGTAATCATTTGCATTTTCTTTTTTTCTTTGAGAAAAAGTCTCTAATTTTACTTCATTCCAGCCACGAGTCTCCTGAAGTATCGTCTCACCTTTTGCTAACATGTCAGTGTGCCTATCTACCTCATACATAATTCCTTTCTCTACACTGTTAAAAGAATTAAGGTTTTTAATTTCACATTTGGTGCCGAATACTTTTGGGTCTTTTGTAATTGAGATATTAGCTTCGAATCTTATCTGTCCCTTTTCCATGTCTGCATCACTAACTCCTAGTGTGCGCAGTAGTCTTTGATATTCTCTACAAAACTGAGCTGATGCTTTTGCTGCCTCTTCTTTTGAATTATAAGTTATGGCCTCAGTCACTAATTCCATCAGTGGCACACCAGCACGATTAAAATCAATTAACGTGTATAAACCTTTTTCATGGTCACTCTTAGCCGTGTCTTCTTCCATATGTATGCGGGTCAAATCAATTCCTGCTAATTTGCCACCACTAACAACAGGGTATTTGAATTGGGTTATCTGATATGCTTTTGGCATGTCAGGGTAAAAATAATTTTTACGGTCGAATTCAGTAAAATTAGCAATGTCACCATCAACAGCGAGACCAACTTTTATTATAGACTCTATCGCTTTTTTATTAGCCACTGGTAATGCTCCAGGTTCTGCCAGACATACAGGGCAGACATTAGTATTTGCTTCAGAGTTGAAGGGGTCATTTTTACAAGCACACCACATTTTACTCTCAGTCTTTACTTCAGCATGAACTTCCATTCCAACTGTTACATAATACTTACCATCTAAATCTTTTGCTGTTTTGTTTGCTTCTATTTCCATAATTTTATAATTTATTTTCTTAAGCACATTATAGCATATTTTATAATTTTTGTAATAAAAAAAGCCGAACTTCCAAGTTCGGCTTTAAAGCTAAAATTCTTTTTAGTTAAGTATTTACAGTTGTATATACTTAGAGTTAGTAGCTTCTTTTGAAAGCTTTTTAAAGCTTTCAGTACAAGTTAACGCAGAGTGGTTAGTCACGCAGACAGCAATGACATTTTTCATGTCTTTTACTGTTGACCAGTTCCAGTCATCACCAACTTCATCACTAATCACTAACACATGTGTTGCTTTTTTATCAGCAAAAACATATTTTAGTGCTTTGTGAGTGTTTTCAATCGAAGTGTCACCAAACAGTTGCTGAGCTGTAAGAAGCTGTTAATGCTTGACGCAGACTAACATCATCAGTAGCATTATTAATGCTACGAACTTCAGATGAATAGACATACAGTCCAGCAAATTTTTTACCACTTGCTTTTAGTGTGTCCATGACATACTGGGCTACCATTTGTCGTTTTGAATCCATGGACCCTGAGACGTCAAGTGCAACTGAAAGTGAATCATTCTCGGCTAGTCCTGCCACAGCACTTTTAATCGCTGCAACTTTTTCAGCTCCGAACACAGTCGTCATGTCTGATGACGTGTTATGCGCCACTGGGATTTTTATTTTCCAACCTGGCAACAGAGTGTTGGACCATGAGCGTTTGTAATTTTCATTACAGAACAGACTTTTGCTTTTGTGCACTTTTTTATGAGCACGCTCGCAAGCATCTTCATACTCGCCAATCAACATTTTTGCATTGGCAAGAATCAACGCTTCGCGTTCAACGCCGTAACGGTCAGCAATAGCATTTAAAAACTCATCTTTTTTTACAGTGTGTTTTTTTGCTGTTGCCAAAGTTACTTGTGTTTTGATGTTTACTACAGGGGTAGTATTGACGACTGCACTTGGCGACACAGAAGTTGTTACTTGTCCTGAAGCTGTCGGATTTTTGCTTTTTACAGGAGCTTCATCACTGCAAGCAGTAATGAAGAGCGTAGCAGATACTGCCAGCAGTAAGATTTTTTTTGAAATGAACATGTTTCCCCTTTTTTAAGGTTTTAAAAATACATTTGTTTTTAATTAAAAGTTAATATAATTAAGACAAATGCACGAACTTATATAATAGCATCGAATGTAATTAAAGTCAAGTAAAGAATATAAGCTTTTGCAAAAAAGACTCATAAATGCTAGTATTAAAAAGTATTTGTTTTTAACTTTTAATTAGGAGTCAAAAATGCAAAACTTAAAGCAAGATGTTCTTTTTCCAGAGATAGAAATAGTGAAATCAGTCTTAGTCTTATTGCCTTACAACACAGATCAGACTAGAATAGATATATTAAAGACAGTTTTATGTAAAACCCTAGAAGGCTTTGTTTTAAATGACAGCTCACTGCGTGATCATGTTACTTTACTTGGTCCAGTAAAAATGTCAAAAGAGAAAGCTATGACCAGGGCACACAGAAGTAAGTGGCATGCAAATATAAATCATTTTTTTAACTTCAATGGTGGACTCTTTCTTTCTGTCGCAGATTTTTATTTTCATAAAAATATACTGTGCCTTAGACTGAACACAACCAGTCAGCATTTCAAAAAAGCAATAATTAGGGAAAGAAAAAGTTATTATGATTCTCTTGTTTCTAATAATGACGCAAGCTTAGACCTGCACATCATACTCGGAACTTGTGACGGATCTAAAATTAAAAGTAACTTAAAACTACTTTCAAGATTGAGGAATACCTCAGAGTATGCTCATATTTTTAGTAAAGATTTTCATTTTCAAACTGCTCATTTTGTAAAAAGGGCGATAGAAGGTGCAAAATTTGAAAGATGGGCTAGTGGTCAATTGCAAACAGCTTCCTTCGACACTTAGTTAATTCTAAAAGCAAATAAGAAATACTTCTTATTTGCTTTTTTCTTTTTATGTTATAATTAGCTTAATATAAAATATCTCAAAATAACATCATGCAAGACCAAGAGCTGACATTAGAAGAGTTTCAAAATCTAAGTAAAATGCATTTAAGTGCAGAAAATATAGATAATAATAAAAATACTTTTGCGGTGAAGCAAGGTAGATTCGAAGGTCCATATACAAAGATTTTGGAGTTAATAGAATCTAGGAAATTAACCATATCAGAAATCTCTTTGTCTCAAATAGCTGATGACTACATTAATTATGTGAAGACATTAGAAACTGTAAACCCATTAGACATATCACAATTTATACAGGTTGCCAGCACACTTATGCTGATAAAAGCAAAATCTCTACTACCTCAAATGGAATATACGAATGATGAGAAAGAAGAAGTAAATACATTAGAAAAGAAATTAGAATTACATAGAGAGTTAAAAATAGCTGAAGAAAATATAAAAGACATATGGGGAAAGAGTGTCTTATTAAGCAGAGAAGAAGTGAAGTATAAAGTAGAAAAAATATTCACACCTATTTCAGTGACATATGAAAATATTTTTTCTGTAGCAGTACTCACCCTTGCTAAAATGCCTAATTTTGAAAGGTTGAAGAATGTAGCAGTGCGTCAAGCGATAAAGTTAGAAGATGTAATAGAAAAAATGATAAGTAGAATCAGTGAAAGCATGACAAGTCTAAAGGATTTTGCAAAAAGTATGGGTGGTACTGAAAAAGAAGTGAAGAGGAATATTATAGTGAGCTTTTTAGCCTTATTAGAGCTGCTTCGCCATGGAAAGATAAATGCAGAAGAGAATGATGGTGATATAAGTATAAATAGTATATAAATAAGTAAAAATAATAATTCAAAAAGAACTAAAAGTGTAGTATAATATAACAGAGAAAAAAGAAATATGAAAAAAGAAGTAAAACAATTAGAAGAGATAGAAAAAAAAATCATAAATATAATTTTTGCTAGTGGAGAGGGGGTGGATATTTTGAGTATTTGCAAAATATTATCTGAAAATACTGATAATAAAATAGAAAAGAAAGAAGTAGAAGATAGTATAGAGAATATTAAAAATAATTTAAATAACTTAAGTCTAGAGTTAATAGTAAGTGAAAATAATAATTCTAAATTCCTCAGTATGACTACATCTCCTGACTATACAAAAATATTAGAGACTTATTTTAAAGTGCAAGTAGAGGAAGATTTAACCCCTGCTCAGTTGCAGACATTAACTATTGTTGCCTACCTAAAAGAAACAACAGTGCAAGAAGTTTCTTTTATACGTGGAGTGCAGTCTGTGCAGACGCTTCGAGCTCTGTCAACTCGTGGACTAGTAAAGAAAATAGGAGAAAAGTATTTTCTTACTTTAGAAGCTTTTAAGATATTGGGTATATCTAATAATGAAGACTTAAAAGATTATGAAAAAATAAACACTAATTTAAAATCAAAACTAAGTGAAGCTTTAAATGGTTAATGGAATATTTATAAAATATGCGTAAAATAAAAAAAGATAATATACAGAAAAAAAATCTTTTAATTGGTACACTTGTTGCTAGTTTAATTTTTTCGTTATGTTTCTTTTATTTTAAAGAGAAATTTAGATTTAATTTTAAAGAGAATATTTTTGAAGAAGATTATAAGAAAAATACTTTACTGATGTTTCAAAATGAAAAAGAAGGAAAAAAAGATGCTATTACTAAAAATAATACAAACATTAAAATAGAAAAAGTATTTAAAAAAGAAGATATTTTAGCAAGAAGTTATGTTATATATGATTTAACTAATAAAAAATTAATTATCGGGGAGAAGGAAAATGAAAAAGTGCCATTGGCTAGTATTACAAAATTAATGACAGCTTATGTAGCACTTGAAAATTGTAATGACATACTAAAATTAGAGCTAGATAGGTTACTAATCGCATCGAACAATGAAAGCTCAGACTATATAGCTGATAATTGTCCAAATAGTACGGAGTTTATAAAAAAAATGAATGAAATAGCTAAAAAAAATGATTTAAATATGTCTTATGTTAATCCATCAGGACTAGACATAGATGAAGATTTGGAAAAAGAAATAGAAATGACTGCAAGTAATTATGGTAGTGCTATGTCAGTAGTCAAATTAATTAATTTATTTTATGATAAAAACCCAGAAATTTTAAGCCACACTACAAGATCTATGTTTTCTGGGATTAAAAATACTAATGATATAGTTGAGAAGATACCTTTTTTGATAGGGTCAAAAACTGGCTTTACTGATATGGCTGGCGGTAATCTGGTTACTATATATGAAGTTACAAAAGAAGAGAGATTCGCAATAGTGGTGCTGGGGTCTACAAAAGAAGGTAGGTATAAAGATACTGAATTACTTCTTAATTATTATCTAAAATAGTGATATAATTATAAGTAAAGAAAATAAAATTATGAACCCGATAAATCTATTAAGTATATTATTGCCATCTATTATAACCTTTGCGGTTGGTATATTTATAAGCTTTCCCATACACAGATGGTTAGTTAAAAATGAAATATGGAAAAAGAAAAATGTTGCAAAATCTATCGATGGAAAAGAGGCTCCTATATCTGCCATGCTTCATAATGATGAAAAAGTAAAAGTGCCTAGAATGGGGGGGCTTATAATTTGGCTCAGTGCGCTCATTACTGCTGCAATTTTTTACAGTTTTAGTAGATTGTTTAATTTTGAGATATTAAGTAAATTAGATTTTACTTCTCGTTCTCAGACTTGGTTGCCACTGTTTTCTCTTTTATTTGGTGGGATATTAGGAGCTATAGATGATTTGTCTGTAGTAGAGTATTTTAAGTCAAAAGGGGCTTATGTTGGTGGAGGACTATCTTTAAAAGTCAGATTATTTTTTGTATTTTTAATTTCAATGTTTGTTTCTTATTGGTTTATATATAAATTAGACATGCATACCATACATATTCCTTTTTTTGGTGAAATATTTCTGTCAGCTTCTTTATTTGCAACACTTTTAATCGTTATGATGTTGGCTACTTATGCAGGAGGGATAATAGATGGTGTAGATGGTTTGTCTGGTGGGGTTATGATGATGATATATAGCGCTTACGGTGTGATAGCTTTGACTCGTCATCAGTATGACATTGCCACACTTTGTTTTGTTATAGTTTCAGGTATACTTGCTTTTCTTTGGTTCAATATTCCGCCTGCAAAGTTCTATAATACAGAGACTGGCATGACCCCATTACTTTTAACTGTAGTTATTATAGCGTATTTAACCGACGGGATAGCTTACCTGCCAGTAATAGGTTTTTTGCTTTATGTTACCGTTGCTTCTACTATAATACAATTATTATCTAAAAAGTTTAGAGGTAAAAAAATATTTCTAGTTGCACCATTACATCACCACTTTGAAGCAAAAGGTATGCCTAATTTTAAAGTTTCGATGAGATACTGGATTATAGCTTATTTTTGTGCGATAGCAGGTGTATTATTATCTTTCCTATAAAAAAACTATGCTAGAAAAAATATACGACAAATTAGAGATTGGCCATGTTAGTAAAAGTACCTTACTTCCTTTTTTAGCTATTATTTTTTTAGGAGCCATAGCCTTCTTTTCAGCTTCACTTGGTATTTTAAATAGAAATGAAATAAAGTTTTATGGCATGATAGAGAGTCAGATGTATGCATACTTAATTGGAATAATATTATTATGTGTATCTTTTCTATTTTCCTATAAGTATGTGTATAAACTTTCACCTTACATTTACGCTTTAACTATACTTCTTTCTTTTTTAGTTTTTTTACCAGGTGTGGGGATCGCTCATGGTGGGTCGACTAGATGGGTAAATGTTTTCGGATTCTCACTGCAGCCAGCAGAATTGATAAAAATATCTACAGTGCTTATGACAGCTTGGTATTTAAAAAAATATGATAGTAAAATAATGGACATAAAATATGCGTTATTAGGTTATTTATTAATAATGGGTCCTGTAGCTGTAGCTATGTTTTTGCAAAAAGATCTCGGGACTTTAATTGTTATTGGAGCCATTGTTACTGTAATATTTTTTACTTCTAAGAGTAAAGTCTCTCATGTTTTAAGTTTTATAGGTATAGGTCTTCTTGTTGCTTTGCTTTATGTATCACTCAACAGTTATGTTAGAAATAGAATATATGACTATGCAGGATTTAGGGGCAATAGTAAGGGTATATCTTATCAGGCTGATCAGGCTTTGATAGCTATTGGTAATGGTGGTATTTTTGGCAGAGGACTAGGCAAAAGTATACAAAAATTCCATTATTTACCTGAACCAGCAGGAGACTCAGTCTTTGCCGTATTTTCAGAAGAATTTGGTTTTTTAGGATCTGCAGCTGTAGTTTTTCTATTTGGTTTTTTATCTGTTAACTTGATGATAAAATCAATTTTAATAAAAGATATTTTTATAAAAAATGTTATAATAGGATCAGCAGTAGTTTTATTCTTTCAAAGTTTACTTAATATTGGCTCCATGTTAAAAATAATACCCTTATCAGGAGATACTTTACCTTTTTTCTCACAAGGAGGAACCTCATTAATTTCAAATTTTATTATCATGGGAATATTACTACAATTAACTAAAAAATATATATGAAAATAATTTACACAGGAGGAGGAACAGGAGGACATTTTTACCCACTTATGGCTGTATCAGAACAGGTAAGGAAGTTGGTCTATAAAAATAAATTAGTTTTTCCAACAGAGTATTATTTTTCTTCTAAAAATATTTATCCTGAAATGCTTAGTAGTAAAAACATAAAACACTCTTGGGTTCCTAGTGGGAAAAATAGACTTTACTTTTCTTTTTTAAATTTTACAGATATGTTTAAGATTGGATTTGGTGTAATAGTAGCATTTTTTAAACTACTCATTATCTATCCTGATGTAATATTTTCAAAAGGTGGCTATGATAGTATACCTACTTGCTTTGCCGCTTTTATACTAAGAATACCCATCGTCATGCACGATAGTGATAGTATACCAGGAAGAGCCTCTTTACTTGTTTCTAGATTCGCATATCGCATCGCTGTTTCTTATGAGGAATCTATAAAGTATTTTAAGGATTCAAGTAATATTGCTTTTACAGGTCAGCCAATATTAGAAAAGTATACAGCCCCAAAAGATTTTAATAGAGAATATAATGAGAACCCTAGAAAAAATATTTTAGTTATAGGTGGATCTACTGGTAGTTCTAAGATCAATGATGTTGTACTTGCTATTTTGCCTCAAATACTAGGTAGATATAATCTTATACATCAAGTAGGGGATGATAATCTTCAGGACATAAGATCTAGAACAAGTGTTATTTTAAAAGACTATAATGCGGAAGCTTATGCAGTGTATGGTAGTTTAGATTTTACAAAAATATACCCCTCTGTAGATATTGTTGTAACTAGGGCAGGAAGTAGTTTATTTGAAGTAGCTAATTGGCAATTGCCTTCTATTGTGGTGCCTATTTCACAACAAGTTAGTAGAGATCAGACCAGCAATGCTAATGTATTTTACAGAAAAGGTATGTCACACGTTATAAATGAAAATAATTTGTCTCCAAACCTTTTACTTAACATAATTACAGAAGTTTTAAACAATAAAGAAGAATATAAAAAAATGGTAAATGCTTGTAAAAGCATATCAAATATAAATGGTGCAGAAATAATAGCAAATGAGATAATTGAGATATGTTATTCTCACAGATAGTCTTAAATAGTAATAAAAATACTAGCAACAGCTTTTCTTTTAGACTAATAGTTGTAGTTTTTTTACTATCAGTCTTATTTTCACTGACCACTTTTGTTTCTAGGGCAGATACAAAAGAGGACTTAGCAAAACAAATACAAGAAAATAAAACAAAATTAGACTCTCTAGAAAAAGAAATAAATGAGTATAATATAAAAATAGCAAATACTAAAGGTGAAGCAGGAACATTGAAGCAAGCTTTGTCAATATTAGAAGCTAGGAAAAAAAATCTTAATTTAGAAATAGATTCTGCAAATTTAAAAATAAAAAATACAGAATATGATATATATAAAGTGTCTGATAAGATAAAAGACTCAAATCAAAAACTTGAAAAGCTAAAACATGGAATGATATCTTCATTAAAAGAGATTAGATATTTTCAAGATGAAGATAATTATATGTTAACTTTTTTAGGTAAAAAAACCTTGAGCGATATATCTGGAGAAATTAACAACGCTGAAAGCTTTAAGAATAGCCTTCAAAAATCTACTACAAATGCCAGGGAAATAAAAGGTTTATTAGAAAAAGATAAAGAAGTCTATGAGGACAAATATAATATTTTAAAAGAGCAAAAAGAAGAGCTTAGCGATAAGAAGAAATTAGTAGAGCAGACTAGGGCAGAGAATGATAGATTGTTAAAAGAAACCAAATCAAAAGAAGATATATATAAAAAGAAATTAGCTGAAAGAAAAAAAATAAAAGAAGGTTTAGAAAAAGAAACGCTAGACTTTGAATCAAAATTAAAAGCTATAGTAAATATTAATCTTTTGCCTAAAACAGGAAATGGCATACTAAGTTATCCTATTAAAAAAATTAACATAACTCAATATTTTGGTAACACTTCCTTCTCTACTAAAAATCCCCAGGTATATAATGGAGCAGGTCATAACGGTATAGATTTTGCTGTCCCCATAGGGACAGCATTGTATTCAGCTGCAGATGGTGTAGTTATGGGTGTGGATGATAGCGATACTTCTTGCCGAGGAGCTTCTTATGGTAAATGGGTTTTAATAAAACACAATAATGGATTAACAACATTATATGCTCATATGTCAAGTTTTTCAGTATCTGAAGGACAAGCTGTAACATCAGGACAAAAGATAGGCTTAAGTGGTAATACTGGATATAGTACAGGTCCTCATTTGCATTTTACTGTTTATGCGACTCAAGGTGTGCATGTTGCTGGTCCCACAGAATATAAATCAAAGTCATGTGGCACATATATGCGTATACCTATAGCACCTCGTAATGCTTACCTTAACCCACTTAGCTATTTTTAAAAAGTTATAGTATAATATTAAATATGATAACCCTCAGCTACATACAAATAATAATCGCCATACTTATAACTTTTGTTGTGGGTAAGTCTACAGGTGGACAGTTATGGGAAAAGTTTCTGTATGGAGATTTAAAATAAATTAGCTACAGAATTATAATTATAAAAATATAAAAATGATAAGAATAGAATTAAAAAGTTTTGCTTTGATGTTGGTATTAATATTTATATTAAGCGCTATCTATGGAGCCTATAAGCTACACAAGGCCGTGCATTAAAAAAGCTACCAAAGTTAATGCCCAGAAATAAAGCCTTCCTAAAAGGCTTTATATTTAAAGTATAGATAGTCGCAAAAGATATATTGTGCGACAACAGGTATGTAATAAACCTTTTAAAACAAAAAGACTAAGATGTGGCTAAATATAATAAACCTTATTAATTACAACCTCACCACTCTCCTCTTTTGTTTATATTCAGTTATTTTTTTATTATATAAAATAATAATATATAAGATGTTATCAACCTTCATCTCTAATTATTTTTCTCTAAACTTTTTTACTTTTGCCATTTTTTAGTATACAAGTAAACTACTTGACAAAAATATAAATATAGTATATTATGTTTACTATAGATTAGTAACAATTCTGTTTTTAGTCTTTTGTACATATAATAATTAGGAGTTCTAAAATGAGCACACTTTTCAACCCTACTGCATCCCTAACTGTAAATATTGACAATGATAAACACCCAACTTCACAGTTCTTTCTTAGTGATCAATACGCTAAAGTTATAAAAACTTATGGCAACCAGAATGAACTAATTTGGACAGATCCAGCAGTAACAAAAAATATTGCTGTTAATAGTAAATTTTTGTCCGGTGAAGTAAAATTAAACTTTTACCCTCTCAGTAGAGATGGCAAAATATCCGATGAAAATGAATTTCAAAAACATGCTTTTGTTAGGCCGGCTGAGATCCTAGAAATCGTATCCTCATTGATCCGTCAAGGACTGGTTGAGAAAAGAAAAGAAGGTATACAGTCACGATCCTACGTATTGTACACAGAAAATGGACATGTCTTTTTCAATAACTCTGTTTTTAGTTGGAACATTTATTTTAGAAATAACATATACTTGCTTGGAAAAACTCAATTTCCAGTATCTATGTATGAAATAGGTGAACATTGTACTGTAATCTCACTTGCAAAATAGTAACTCAAAAAAGTTACTAAAAAGCGACATAAATATGTCGCTTTTTTATTTACATAAGATTTAGGCTTTCCATTTCTTAAACACTCAAATATTTTCTAACTGCAAGCACAGAAGATATAATAGCCACCAAAGTCCCAGATACAAATAGAGTTAAAAATATTAATGGTATATTATCCAAATAATATGCATGTATACTATACCCTCCAAAAAAATCTACAGTCTTAGAGGTGATATATTTTGTAATAGGATAAAATATAATTGTAGTTATTAGTGAAGCTATAGCACCGTAGAGAACAGACTCAACTATGAATGGGCCACGTATATACATATCACTAGCACCTACTAGCTTCATCACAGATATCTCATCTTTGAAAGTAAATATAGCAAGTCTGATAGTGTTATAAACAATCATAAGTGACATAGATATAAATATTATAATCATGGTTATACCAAAAGTATTGAACCAAGTTATAAGATTATTTAATTTCTCTATACTATCTTTTATATCTACATAGTTTATTTTGTCTATGTCCTTACTGTCATCACCTAGAAAATTCTCTGCAGTTATTTTTTGCATAATATCATTATAATCTGTAGTATCCTTTGCTATAACTTGAAAACTGGCACCAAAAGGATTTGTGTTAACTTCTTCTAACGCTTTTATTGTTGCTTCATCATTTTTATATTGCTCCTTAAACTTTGTTAAAGTATCTTCTTTTGAGACAAAATTAATATCTTTTACAGATGCTATACTTTGAAGTTTTTGTTTTATTGAAATAATAGATGCGTCTGTAGCGTCACTCTTAAGATATATGCTTATGTCTACCTTTGTTTTAATTTGTGTTATGGAATTATTGAAAACATCTTTGAACATTAATATACTAGCTATTATGGAGAGAGTTACTACTAGTATAAAAATAGAAGAGATGGAGATTGTTCTATTTCTGTAAAAACCGTTGAACCCTGCTGTTATTATTCTTTTGAAAAGTTGCATATATTTTTTTAATTATTTTTTCTAAATGATGTATTTACCATTTTTGTCATCGCGAGAGACTTTTCCACCGTCCATGGTTATGACTCGCTTACCCAGATTATCTATTACTCCTTTATTGTGAGTGGTTAAGATGACAGTAGTTCCTAAGTCGTTTATCTTTTTAAAGATTTGAACTATGTCATAAGTGTTCACTGGGTCCAGATTGCCTGTCGGCTCATCCGCAATTATAATATCTGGCCTATTAACTATGGCACGGGCTATGGCTACACGTTGTTTTTCTCCGCCACTCATCTGATGTGGAAAGTGATGTAGTTTATCTTTTAGGTCAACAAGGTCTAAAACATGAGGAACATCAGACCTTATCTCTGCATCACTCTTCCCTGCTGCCTCCATGGCAAAAGCTATGTTTTCATAAGCTGTTCTGTTAGGTAATAATCTAAAATCTTGGAATACTACACCTATTTTTCTTCTGTAGTCGTTGAGCAATCTACCTTTTAGTGTGTGTATAGAAGTGGAATGAAAAGAAACTTTTCCATGTGTTGGTTTTTCTTCGGCTAGTAGTAATTTTATAAGTGAAGTTTTCCCAGCCCCAGAATGACCTACAATACTAACCAGTTCCCCTTTTTCTATGTTTATGTTTACACTATCTAGTATTTTTTTTCCAGCGTATTCCTTTGTGACGTTTTCGAAGTAAAGCATATTTATATTATAATTATAACGCACTTTCAGCCACAATGAAAGGTTCTATGTCCCCAGAGAGAACAGACGATATATCACTAGTTTCTACTCCTGTACGCACATCTTTTACTAATTTATATGGATGCATAACGTAGTTACGTATTTGATTCCCCCATTCTATTTCTGTGGTTTTACTGATCATTCTACCCTCTTTCTCTCCCCTCTTTTCTTCTTGCTCTAATTTATAAAGTTTTGATTTTATTAATTTTAAAGCTTTTTCACGATTAGCTTCTTGTGACCTCTCTTCTGCAACATGAACACTGATTCCAGTTTTGATATGCACTATACGCACTGCTGTCTCACGCTTATTTACATTCTGCCCACCGGGACCACCTGCTTTTTGTGTAGTTATTTCTATATCTTCTGGTCTAATATTTATCTCTACTTCGTCACCGACTATGGGTAAAACTTCTGCCATTGCAAAGCTAGTATGTCTCTTTGCATTTGCATTAAATGGTGATATACGAACTAGTCTGTGCACACCAGATTCATTTTTAAGCGAACCGTAGACATTTTTACCAGTAATTTCTACAGTTATATTTTTTATGCCTCCATGTTCATTATTGTGAACATGTAAAATAGACAAAGACCAGTTGTTTTTCTCAGCATATTTTCTATACATTTCAAAAAGTATATTTGCCCAGTCTTCACTGTCATCACCACCAGCTCCAGAAATAATGTTTAGTATTGCCCCACCCTCTTCTAACACCCTCTCTCCGCCTACTTTTAGTTTTAGATTTTTTAACTCTTTTACTTTTTCTTGAGATGATAATTTATCGATCCAAAACTCTGCAGTCTGCATTTCATTTTCTATATTTGAAATCCTATTTTCTAACTCTTTTGTATCAAAGTTTTCTTGCATATATTCTTAATCATATTATAACAAAAATCTAAAATCTTTTAGTATTTACTTTTATTGTTTTTATAGTATAAATTATTTACCACTTACCATCGCACCACTGCTGATTTCAGCTATTTCTTGGGTTATTGCAGCTTGACGAGCTTTATTAAAATAAGTTTTTAACTCTTTTAACATGTCACCAGCATTGTCTGTTGCTGTTTTCATAGCTGCCATACGTGCTGCGTGTTCAGCTGCTCTGCCCCTAGTTACACTTCCTAGTATAATATTTTCTAATAAAACTCTTACAGCATATTCAAAAACTTCGGAAATATTTGGCTCAAAAGTGTATTCTAAATCATCGCTTAGATTTTCTTTACCAGTCTTCTCTTCATTATTTAAATTACCTTTATTATCAGAAAGAGTATCTTTAGAAAAAGGAAGCATTGTATTCTCGGTAACACTTTGTGTATTTACATTTGTAAAATCAATGAAGATCAACTTAACTTCTTTGTATTTATTTTCTTTAAATTCTAAAATTATTTTTTTTATTATAACCCTGGCATCAGTTGCTAAAAATTCTTTTCCAGAAAAAGCAGCTAGTATGTTACCTCCTTCTTTATCTGTACCACTATTAACATCAAACTTTTTTGCTATTTTTTCTCCATATTTACCTATGGTTATGAATTTTAAGTTACTTTTTTCTAAGGCATAATTTTTATAAATGTATCTGTAAAGGTTAGAGTTATAACCACCACAAAGACCTTTTTGACCAGCAACTAAAATTATTAAAATATCTTTTATTGCAAGATCATTCTTTTTTGAAGATAATACATGCTTCTCTCTTTGGTCACCTAAAATATTTATAATTCTTTTTGCTTCAATACCAAAAGATTTATAACCTTCAGCAATACTCACAGCTTTTTTCATCTTAGCAACAGAAACCATCTCCATCGTTCTTGTGATTTTTTTGATACTACCTGTTGATTTTATTTTACTCTTTATTAATTTAGTATTCATAAATATTACTTACTTATATAAAACTTTATATTTTTTATACTTTATATTCGCTTACGAAAATATTTAGAAAATCTTTTAACTCTGCTTCTATTTCTGGTGACCAGTTCTTAGAAAGATTTGCTTCTAAGTCATGATGATATGTGGTTAATTTTGTCTGCATTTTATTTTCAAAGTCTACTACATTTTTAACTTCCACCTTATCAATAAAACCATTATTAACAGCATAAATAGAAGTTACTTGTTGGCCTACACTCATAGGGTTACCATTAACTTGTTTTAATATCTCCACCGTTCTTTTTCCACGCTCAATAGTTTCTTTTGTTTTCGGGTCTAGGTCCGAGTCAAATTGAGAAAAACTCTCAAGTTCACGATACTGAGCCAGAGACAGCTTCATCATACCAGCATTTTTCTTCATTGGTTTTGATTGAGCTGCACCACCCACACGTGATACAGATAATCCGACATCAACAGCAGGACGCACACCTTTGTAAAATAATCCAGAATCAGTAAATATCTGCCCGTCAGTAATGGAGATAACATTCGTCGGTATGTATGCTGATATGTCACCTGCTTGAGTCTCTATGATTGGTAATGCTGTTATTGACCCACCACCATTTTCAGTATTCAGTCTACAAGCTCTTTCTAGCAATCTTGAATGTAAATAAAATACATCTCCTGGATATGCTTCACGTCCTGGTGCACGCTTTAGGAGTAGAGACATCTCACGATAAGCTACGGCATGCTTAGAGAGATCGTCATAAATAACTAAAACATCTTTTCCTTGTGCCATAAAATATTCTGCTATCGCTGCTCCAGTATAAG
>JAYSVC010000033.1:0-13233 GCA_043718735.1 bacterium
TTTTACATCTAAACTTATTGGTTTTTCATATATGCCAATTAGAAGCTTTTTAATTTCTGGACTTTTAATTTTTTTAAATGCATTAATCATTTCAATCATGGGAAACTCCTTTTTTAAAAGTTGGTTTACTGTGACTTACATAGTATAATATAACACATGACACTAACCCAGCACAAGTTACAATATCTAGAATATATAGAAATAGAAAAAGGTAGGTCCCAGTTAACTGTGCGTAATTATGATCATTACATATCACGCTTTATAAAATTCTTAGGCTCAGAAAAAATGAATGACATCACTGATTCAAAAATGCGTGAATATAGAATATACCTGAATAGATTAAGTGCGACACCCCAAGCGGACGCTGTTAAAAAACATATAAATAAAAGTAGAATAGGAGAGAAAACACTAGATAAAAAAACCCAGAATTATCACATGATAGCCCTACGTGCTTTTTTTAAGTTCCTCCGAAAAAGAGATGTGGACATATATGATCCAGAAAAAATAGAATTAGCAAAAACCAGCCAAAGAGAGTTAGACCTCATAACCACAAAAGAGCTAGAGAGACTGCTCTCCTCACCAGACGAAAACAAAATAGACGGAAAAAGAGACAAGGCCATACTAGAATTATTCTTTTCTACTGGTCTGCGTGTATCTGAATTATGCGCGCTAGATAAAAACATAGACCTTAGCAACATAGAGATGTCAGTGCGTGGAAAAGGAGGTAAAGTACGAGTGGTTTTTATAAGTGAACAAGCAAAAGAATATATTAAAAGATATTTAAAAGATAGGACGGACATGGATGAAGCACTTTTTATAGATCACAGTAAGCGTGGGGCCGCTCGCTACGCTCGCGGCGAAAACCTCCGCCTCTCAGTTCGTAGTGTAGAGAGGTGTATAGAAAAGTATGCCATGCAGGCAGGAATTAGTAAAAAGTGCACCCCTCACGTATTACGTCACTCATTCGCAACTGATTTACTTTATAATGGGGCTGATTTACGTACTGTGCAGTTGATGCTGGGGCACGCTAGCATCGCCACTACTCAGATATATACGAATGTTACGAATAAGTTTTTACGTGACCAATTTGAGAAGTTCCATAATAAGAGGTAGGCTACAGAAAACTTTTTCCTATTTCAAAAGCTCATATTCAAATAACTTCTCTGTAATGCGTGTAGCATAGTAAGTTTTTAATTTCTTTTTCAAGTTGTCTAATTCTCCATTTAAGATCGGGTAATGATAAACTTTTTTATCATTAACGTCTTTATGAAAAGTGTTTAATTCTATTTCTATTTGATACGGACCATACGAAAGAGTGTTATTATATTTTTCTGTTTTTCTAGCTTCAATTAAAACACTTCCCCACATTTTAATTAATTCTTTTTCATCTTCATTTAATTTATATTTACTTAACTGCTCACTTGCGAGTGTACCAGCATCAAAACATAATTCATTTTTATAAAACCTATTATCGCTACCCGTAAAAGAAATACATTTATTATACCTAGATAAGCAAGTAAATATAAAACAAGTTTTTAAAAAATCTTCATCTTTTATATATTTATCTCCACAGTCTGAGGTGGTGAAATAGACGTCTTTTTCATACCATCTTTCTTGTGGGTATAGTTTAGCCGCAAAAAGTGGAAGTTTTTCAAGATAGTTATCTGTACGCAAATAAAATCCTCTGTTTATATAAAGCATTTGTCGTACTAGCTGTGTATTCATCTGATCACATGAATAACCCTTTGCTCTTAACCACCCTAAAATATTACTGTTGTACACAGGTTTCCCTTCTTTGCTTCCTTCTTTTTCGTAACCATTGCTATTGCTCCAACATTTTGTTTCTACGTCTTCTGCAAATTTTCTATTATCAGAAAAATTATCTAAAGTACTTATGGCTTTTTTAATATTTACCACCTTAACATATTCAATCGTATCATCACTTACAGAAACAGTAGCCTTGTTATCTATGCCAAAAGCTTCTAAATGAAAGCTATTTTTATTCTCAAAAATATTTTGCCACATTATACAAGATATGGAGCTTGGTGAGGCGTGAAAATATTTTCTGTTAAACAAAAATCCATTTATGTACTTTCTATCTGCAAGGCCCAGACTTTTAAAATACTTTACTGGGGAGAACACAATATAAGTGTCTGTAGGTTGACGTAAGTAATACTTAAAAGCTGACCAGATGAATTGATTAGATATATCTCTTGCCTGGTCACCGAGTTTTTCTTTCATCATTTGTGTTTTTATATAAGACTGATTCTTCTTTTGGTTAACATCTTCATTATAATGAGACGAGTTACTATCTCTGTATGGTGGATTTTCGAAAAGTATTATTGTACATTTTGGATTGTCCATATACTGTTTTGTTATTTCATTGTTTATAAAACTTTCACTTAGTGCATCTGCATTTTCTACAAAACCAGCAGAGAAAATGACATTATCGTCTGTTGGTGGTATTATGTGTCTAACTCTACCATTAAATCTTTCCAATAAAACTTTATACTCATAATATTCATAGGTACTGACTATTGTATGCGATAATTCTTCTTCAGAAAGTTCCGCTTGTAGATTTCCTGTACCTGCACATCTATCTAAAATTATATAATCGTTCCCCTCTGGCACAAGTTTTATAGCATCACGGACAAGCTCTACTGCTTTTTTAGCGTATGCTGATGGCGTATAAAATGCTCCTAATTCTTTTTTGGTTAAATTATCATTTAACTTGTCCATCAAGTATTTAAACTTTATATTTGTTTTTTCTGTAAAAGGTAAAATATATTCTTTTAATTTTATAGGGTTATATATTTCTCCTCCGTCTTTATCATCAAGAAAGTCACTTTTTTTAGCTGTTGGATTTTCTTTATAATATTTTTCAGCCCAGCCGACAATACAATCCTCATCAATTTTAATTTTTGTAAAATCATTTTCTTTTAAAAGCTTTACAACTTTATCCGCTCCTAAACTTGTAGAATAGTCTATTTCCAGACCATCTTTCTTTATGCTGAAACCTTCATTGTTTTTACTTGCTCCACCGTAATATATTTTATGTATCTCATAAAAATAATCCTGACTATCAAAAAGATAAAGCTTACTTTGGTTTAAGGATACTAATAAAATATTTTTTGGGACTGGATTCCCTGTAAGTCTCTGTCTAGATAAATATTTTATAGATTGGAAAAGCACTTGCTGAGTGTTGTTGATATTTGTCTTAAATTCAAAAATGTTACCATTGTAAATACCATCAGTGTTTGCTACTAAAACATTATTTTCATCTATGTCTATATTAAAATTTTTAAAAAAATGTAATTGTCCTTCTTTTTCACTATTAAAATTTTTTATCATATTTTATTTTTGTCATCTTAATTTTTAAGAGTGCCAAAAACAAAAATAGGCACCCTAATGGGTGCTTGTGAACAACAACCAAAGTCGTTATTCTCCCATTAGAATGCCTATACTGGGAATAACGACTTAAATTATTGGATTGTGTTCACAAGCTTAATAATTATAACACAAAAGAATGTATAAAAATAACCTTGACAAAAAACTATAAATAGTATATTATTAAAAAGCTTAGTAAACACTACTAACAATTTTTAACAATCAAAAAAGAAAGGGCTCAAAATGAGCAAAGAAGATCAAAATAAGTTACAAGACCCATTCCTGACTCAACTACGAGTTGAGAAGATGCCCGTAAGCATATACCTAGTCAATGGAATCAAGCTACAAGGGCAAATAGAATCCTTTGACCAATATACGATATTACTCCGTAATACGGTGACACAGATGGTATACAAACACGCTGTCTCCACTATCGTTCCTAGTCGCATGATGGCTTTTACGTCACATGAAAATGTAAAAGGCTTTATGGACCCTGGTTTTGATAAAGAAGTGTCGACCTTTCCACCAGTTGATATTAAGACCTAGAAAAGGAGGTAAGACCAAAACCACAAGTGACAGTTGTGGTTTTTTATTTTATATATGAACAAAAATGTGATAGAATGGGATTATGAAAAAATATTTATTCTTAATAATCTTATTAGCGTTAGTGACTGGAGCTTTTTATTCTTACTTTATACTCGGTAATCAAATGCGTTCAGCACGCGGTATCACTCTCGGCACGGAATACTCAACAAAGATGTATGGTGACTACTCAGTCGCAGGCGAGAACTGCCAAGGTGAAGACACTAACAATGATGGTTATGTGACTTGTAATTTTAGATTAAAAGAAAATACTAGTGGCTTAGAAAAAACAATAAATCTGCAATGTCCTACTTTTGTAAAATCATTCATGGCGACAAGCTGTAAAGAAATAGGTATTACTATAAATCAAAATTAAGTTCTGGTTTGGAATATAAAAAACAAAAGCGCGACCGAAGGTCGCGCTTTTCTTAGACTAGAAGAAAATCCTAAATATAAAATCAACTATGTCTCTGTATATAAATGAAAACAAATATGAGCCTACTAATATAGCTAATATCATACTCGCTGGATTATATTCTAAATGCTGAAATCTGTGATTGAGACTCGGAAAAATACTGCGAAGTATGCCCATGCCGTCAAAAGGTGGTATAGGCAGTAAGTTAAAAAAACCAAGACCAATGTTGACTATTGCTACTTTGAAAAATAAATCAGAATGGATTTTTAATGTGTCTGAAATATTTTGCAATAGAGAATTATCAAAAGAAACGCTGGAGATTTTCATAAGTATCAAAAATAAAGTAGCTATTATAAAATTGGTTATAATACCAGCTGCGCTGACAAAGAACTCTTTTAATCTACTTCCCCCAAGATTAGCCATGTTAACTGGCACACCCTTAGCCCAACCGAAAACTCCAAAACCCATAAGCACAGCACTGACAGGGATAATCACACTGCCAACAGGATCGATGTGTGGTGCGGGATTAAGAGACAGTCTGCCCGCATGTTTTGCCGTATTGTCTCCACACAAAAAAGCTACATAGCCGTGGGCTATCTCGTGCAATATAATAGAATATATAACTATAACTATATAAATAACGATATCAAAACTCATAAATATATTATAACACAAAATAATATTTATTTTAAAAATCTGCTATAATATATCTATGAAAAAAGATTTAAAATATGTTTTTATCGTTGGAGGTGTGATGAGCGGGGTTGGAAAAGGTATAACTACTGCCAGTCTTGCTAATATATTTAAATACAAAGGATATGCTGTGAGCGCAATGAAAATAGACCCATACATTAATGTGGATGCTGGGACGATGAACCCTGTAGAGCACGGTGAAGTGTTTGTGACTCACGATGGAGACGAGTGCGATCAGGACATGGGTAATTATGAAAGATTTTTAAATGTTAATCTTAGTAGACAGAACTACATGACTACCGGGCGAGTGTATCAAAGTGTTATAGAAAAAGAGAGGGCCCTAAAATATGAAGGCAAGTGTGTGCAAGTAGTGCCACACATACCGATGGAGGTGATAAGCAGGATAAATATAGCAGCAGAAAAAGAAAAAGCTGAGATTATGTTCATAGAGATAGGAGGCACAGTAGGTGAATATGAAAACTTACTTTTTTTAGAGGCTATTAAAATGCTAAAATATAAAAACCCTGATAATGTCGCGACAGTAATGGTCTCATACTTACCTACCCCATTTGAAGGAGGTGAGATAAAAACAAAACCAACACAACATGCAGTGCGGGCATTAAATGCTGTTGGACTATTCCCTGATGTTATAATCGCTAGATGTAAAAACTCACTGGATAAAATAAGAAAAGATAAGATAGCCATGATGTGTAGCGTGCCGAGTGAGTCTATAATATCAGCACCTGATGTAGAAAGTATATATGATATAGTGAGTAACTTTGAAAAAGACAAAGTAAGTGAGATAATAATTAAAAAATTATTATTGGAAAATAAAACAAATACAAAAGAGAAAGACGGAAAGAATATATTAAAAAACCCAGTAATAGAATTAGCTAATAAAATCAAGAAAATAAATAATATTAAAAAAGAAGGAAGTGTTTTGGAGAAAATAAAAGTAAATAAAAGTAGTGTTATAAAAATAGGAATAATAGGAAAATATTTTGACTCTGGGGACTTTGTAATTAGTGATTCATATGTCTCAGTAATAGAAGCTGTAAAATATAGTGCTTACACTCAAAATGTAAAGCCAGAATTGACGTGGATAAATGCATTAGATTTTGAGGTTGCAAATAAAAAAGAATTAGAAAGTAACTTAAGTAAATTAAAAAATTATGATGTGATAATAGTCCCAGGAGGATTTGGAAGTCGTGGAGTAGAAGGTATAATCAATTCAATAGAATATGTAAGAGAAAATAATATACCATTCCTCGGTATATGTTATGGTATGCAATTAGCAGTTGTAGAGTATGCACGAAATATTTTAAAATTAGCAGATGCAAACACTACAGAAGTAAATAAAAAAACTACAAATAAAATTATAGACATACAGCATTCACAAATAGAAAAATTAAAAGGTGGTGACATGGGTAACAGTATGCGTCTTGGTGACTATGTCTGTAATATAAAAGATAAAATTAATAATAAAGAAACCGTGGCACATAAAATATTTAAGAGTAAAAAAATAATAGAACGCCACAGACACAGGTATGAAGTTAACAATGACTATGTCCTTGCCCTAGAAAGGTCTGGCATGGGAGTGAGTGGATACTCTGATTCTGGACTAGTGGAAATAATAGAAATAAATAAAAATAAATACTTTATTGGAATACAGTCACATCCTGAGTTTCTGGCGAGACCTGGTAATACTCATCCACTTTTTGACGGTCTTATAAAAGCAGGACTAACTAAATAAAAAATAAATTAAAATACAAAAAATAGAATTATGAAAATTAAAAACATAAACTTAATAAGTTGGAATGTAAATGGTATACGTGCCGGACTAAGAAAAGATACACTGAAGCAAATCTTTGAGATGAAGCCAGAAGTTATCGCCTTACAGGAAACAAAATGCACAGTAGAACAGTTAACAGAGGAGCAGTTGAATTATCATGGATACAAATCAGTTTTTGAATCAGCTAGAAACAGAAAGGGATACAGTGGTGTCGCTGTATATACCACTCTACCCTTCACACTACTTCATGCGACCATGAATAAAAAAGATTTTTATGATGAAGAGGGTCGCACATTAGTTTTAGAATTTGAAAAGTTTTATTTTATAAATTGTTATTTTCCAAATGGAGGAAAGTCTGACGAGCATTACTTATACAAATTAGAATATTATAAACACTTTTTAGAATTGGCTCAAAAATTAGAAAAGAAGAAACATAAAGATGAAGATGGAGGGATTTTTACAAAACCAGTTATTTTTACAGGAGATATAAATGCAACTAATACTGATAATGATCTGGCGAGGCCAAAAGAGAACAAAGACAAGCTGGGCTGCACCGAGCCAGAACGCACAGCACTTAAAAGCTTCACAGATAATTTTGTAGACACCTACAGAAAAATAAATGCTAACAAAATACAATACACTTGGTGGGATATGAAAACTAGAAGTCGTGAAAAGAATGTTGGTTGGCGTATAGATTATTTTTATACATCAAAAAGTCTTGAAAAAAATATTGTAGACGCAAAAATACATGATAATATTTTCGGTAGTGACCACTGCCCTATTAGCTTGGGAGTTAAAATATAATTGCAACTTAAAATAAAAGCGAGGCCTACGGCCTCGCTTTTATTTTATTAATCTTTTTCTTACTAAGAAAAACTAGTAAGCATAGGTTGGATTAGAAACTACGTGAGCTTTTTCTCCATGATCTCTGATGCCACAAACCTTCATATCTGCTTCAAAAGTTGACCAAGCAGCTTTTCTAGAATCTCTCATTTTGTTATGTGCATTTTGAGATGCTGTTTTAAAATTAGACCAGGCAGCTTTTTTAGCTGTGTTTCTTGCTGTTTTGTCAGCAATACCCCAAGCAGCTTTTAAAGCATCTTTTCTTGCTAAAAGAGCAGCTCTGGTAGAAGATGACATAGCGTCATGAGCAGCCAGTATTGTTGTCTCTCTTTTGTCTACAGCATTCACTGCACAAGCAATAGTTGTAGTTGATAATGTGCTAGATGCTTTTGTAAAGCTTTTAGCAAAACTATTATATTCCCCTCTATTATCGTCGTTAGCACTAGCAAATGATAACATTGTTAAGCCTAATGCTAATGGTAAAAGTATTTTTTTCATATTTTTTATTTATTATATATTAATAAGAGTGGCAAAGATTTTACTGTAAAGTTTTATGCTCTCTTATTGTATATAACAGAATAAGAATAAAAAGTGTGACAGAATAATTACTAATAAAATGTAGACAAATCCTTAAAATCTTGTTTTATGCTTTGACTATTCTTAAAAAAACTACCTACTGCAAAACTATCTGCTCCGGCAGCTTTACATAATTTTATATTATTTGGATTCATTGCTCCGTCTATTTGTATATATTTTTGATTTGAAAATAAATTACTAGACTCTCTATTTTTTTTATTTAAAAATGCTTTTATGTTTTCTATTTTATTTAAAATATTTTTATCGAATGGTTTACCCTGCTCCCCTATTTCTTTTATTCCCATGATTTGCACATAATCAAAAAATAAATAGTTGTCATATACTCTACTCAAATCATCGCTATATTTTATAGCTAGACCGACTTTTATTAATTTGTTGTGAGATTTTATTTCTGTATATATTTTTCTGTATTCTAAATCACTAAAGCAAGATACGTGTATTATTATAAACTTTGCATCATAATCATACAGATGTTTAAGTAAGCTTCTTGGATCTAAAACCATAAGATCAAATTCTAAATCTATATTGTATCCATTAATGTGTTCATAAGCATTTGGCAACCAAGTCTTACTGCTTACATACAAACCATCACAAACATCTATCTGTATCTTTCTGGTAAAAGTGGAGTATTTTTCTAAAAATAATAAAACTTTATCATAATCTTTTTCTAAAATAGCAGGGGTTATCATAGGTAAATTATTTTAAAGTTATCATCTTTATTAATTTGTTTTCCTTAGCATCATACATAATCACGAGTGTAGGATAGGCTATCAAGTAGTCATCTTTTTTCAAATCATTATATATGGCAGAAACTTTATGAAAACTAACAGGGTCTTTTACTTTGATAAATAGGCTAGTTTCCCCTTTTGGTAATTTTATTATGTTATTTACCTTGTCTATAACTTCTTCTTTTGTTAAGATGATGTTTTCTATTTCTACTCTTTCTACTTTTTGTATTTCACTAATTTTTTTATCTTCTTTTTTTTGTTTATAATTTTTTGTTACTTTTTCACTCGCGTTCATTATTATACTAAATGATTTTTTTGTTACCGCATATAAAGAAAATATAAAAAATATCACAACAAAAACAAGCACTATCAATCTAACGAGACTAATTCTTTTTATTTTCTTTTTATTTGTTTTTATATTTTTTTCTTTCATGTTTTTAATTAGTCACTGGGATTAAGTCTGGGGTAATTTCTAACATACCACTTGTTACCGGGATTGGCTCTGACACTGTGCTTGTTGTCTCTGATTTTGCAGCTGTTATGATTTCTGTGCTTGCAGTGGCTGTGCTGAACGAATCCATATTTGTTGTCATGTCTGCTGTTGATGACAGATTTATATTACTCTCCGTTGAGCTTGCACTGGTTGTGCTGGACGTATTGTCAGTGCTGACTGTATTTGTATTTAATACAACTGGCACAGGGGCTGATACTGTAATATTTGAATTTTGAAGTATTTGCTGTAACTGGTCTTTTGTTACACATAATCCATCAATACATAATTCTTTTGTATTTACTTTTTCTGTTTTAATTTCTTTTACCCAAAGTATCATATTTAAAAATACATTAGTTAACTTTTCAAAAGAAACTCTAACAAGGTGTGTGAATCTGTCTGCTGTTGTTACTGCGTCGCTTAATACTGTCTTGTATGTACTTTGTATTACATTCGTAGTTGTACTAGTTGTTGTAGATATTTGCTCTAATAGATATAGATAATCTTCTTCATCGTATTGACCGTCGAAATATGTATTTTGTATAAATACAGCTACTGTACCTGTTGCCTGTCCACTTAATCCTGTTAAAGCTTTACCGATTACACGTCCTGCCTCTGTTGCCTTCATACCAACTCCGGCAATATCAGATGTGGTTATATAATCCCCTGGTTTTATTTCTCCATTTTTTGTACTAACTTTTACTGGCACACGTCCTGCGAGACCGACTATTACCGCTTTACCTTCTCCGTCAATCTCTCCGATTACAAGTCCTGGATTAGTTGAGACTATACCTATTGATTTGCTGTCATATGCCTTGCTTGATTTTTTAACTTGAGATATTCCTGCGCCTTCAATAGAAACTATGTCACCTTCTGAAATAGATTGATCTTTTGCATAATAGACCTCGGCCAAGTCAGCTCCCGTCACCCTAAATGCTGTCATGTTACTACCGGCTCTTGTTATGTTAACTCCTGATACTGCAAATTGTGCCGATTGTAACGTTACACTACCAGCTGTTGCTCCATTGATAATGGTCGCATTAACAACAAATGGATCATCGAGGCCTGATCCAGCAATCAGACCAGTAGCAACTCCACATCCGAGATTGGCCTCAGCAGTGGCTCCTTCTACATCAGATGCTGAGACCTTACAAGTGGCTCCTGCTGGTGCTGTCACTGCAAATTTTATATCAGCAGCAGTAGGAGAGTTGATTTGAAGGTTATACTGTATTACCCATTTTTCATTAGCAGCAATTGCAAAGGTTAATTCTGTATCATTAGTCATTGTCGTTACTCCCACTGACTGGTCAGCTGTTTTTCTTAACACTACATTAGAACCCCCATCGACACCACATTCAAATTGTTTGGTTGTAGAGTTCCAAGATAATTTACTAGTTGCTGAATTACAAGAGACGAGGCCAGCACCTTCTATGGTTCCAGTTGAGAGATTTACTCCAGAGTTAAATGTTTTAATACCAGAAAATGCTTGTGCTCCTGTTGTCACAACTCCACGAGCGGTAGCGGATGCATCAGGGATGTTAAGAGTATGCACTGATCCAACAGATGAGAAGCTGAAATCATTACCTGCTGTACTGGTTGCAAATGTCTGACTGGATCCACTTAGACCATTAAGTGAGGTTATACCCGTAGTAAGACATGTTCCATTTATTGCATAGCAGCCACCAGCAGTTAATAGATTAAGTCCTCCACTAAATGTTGATGTTCCAGTACCCAATAGATTGAGAGCACCTGTGGCAAATATGTTGCCTGCAACGGAAAGGGCTTCTGTTGGAGTGGTGGTACCGATACCTAACCTACGATTAATACTGTCCCAAAAGAAATTCGTAGCATCTTCTTTGATAAAGCCATCACTTCCACCAAAAGCAACCGCACCTGTAGTATAGGCACCAAAGCGTGCACCCTTGGCAGAAATAAATATATTTCCAGATGCTCCCACTTTTGATACTTGGGCTATTGGATTTGTAAAGTTAGGCTGGCTCGGACGAGTGGAAGTAAGTGCTCCTGCGGTAGCAGCAGAAACATACAGAGTGGCACCAGCTGAGAACGAAGAGGTGTCATATACATGGATAACCCCAAAAGCAGTCACATAGCCATTTGCATTGTTGGCTATGCTTTGAGTGGTAACACCGACAGCATCACTGGTAGTGATAGCATCTGCTTTGGCTAGAGCGATAGTTGGAAGTCCTGTTCCACTGTCCGCCCCGTTAATATAAACAGCTGAACCGTTCGCAATCGTAGTTCCTGTGGTGTTGCGTACGCGTATCCAATTTTCCTGTCCCAGATTCATGGTTACGTTACTGTCATCGTTAAAGAAAGAAAGTGCTTTTTCTGTATTGTCATAAAACAGACGCCCTTCGGAATACGTAGGCTTGGTGCCTGTTGAAGAAAAATTAAGATAGGAAGCAGAAGGGCCGGAAATTGATAAGCCGATACTGCCAACCACTTGTAGTGCTTCTGCAGGCGTAGTCGTTCCGATCCCCAACCTGTTATTCGTATTGTCCCAGAACAGTTGTGCGTTGTTTTGAGTAAGAGCACCTGATACTCCGATGAAAGGGACAGAGCCCTGGGTTAAAGAAGAGAAGATTGGATTACTTGAGAAAGTCTTTACTCCTGCCAATGTTTGTGCGCCTATTGTGACAACTCCACGAGCGCCAGAGGCGGCATCTGGGATGTTAAGAGTATGTACTGACCCAATAGATGAGAAGCTGAAATCATTACCTGCTGTACTGGTTGCAAATGTCTGAGACAGTGAAGTTAAACCATTTAAACTTGTGATGCCTTGTGTGAGACAAGTACCATTAACTGCGTAGCATCCACTAGCAGTTAATAGATTAAGTCCTCCACTAAATGTTGATGTTCCAGTACCCAATAGATTGAGAGCACCTGTGGCAAATATATTGCCCACGATAGACAGAGCTTGTGTTGGTGTAGTCGTTCCGATCCCCAACCTGTTATTCGTATTGTCCCAGAACAGTTGTGCGTTGTTTTGAGTAACAATGCCTGATGCTCCAATGAATGGCACAGATCCTTGAGTTAAAGATGAGAAGATTGGATTACTTGAGAAAGTCTTTACTCCTGCCAATGTTTGTGCGCCTGTTGTCACAACTCCACGAGCGCCAGAGGCGGCATCGGGGATGTTAAATGTGTGTATATTAGTGATACCAGAAGAACTAATATTAAAGTCAGATCCAGATGTACCAGTCATGAAAGTCTGTACAGCTCCGGTCACAGCATTTAGAGATGTAATACCCGAACCTCCACCAGAGGTTATACATGTGCCATTTATAGCGAAACACCCCGTACTTGTCACCAGGTTAAGTCCACCATTAAATGTAGAGGTGGCTGTGCCTAACAAGCTAAGAGTTCCATTTGCAAGAACATTACCTGCAACAGAAAGCATTTCAGCAGGAGATGATGTTCCAACTCCAAGAAATCCGGTAGTGGTTAGTTTTGTAGCGGTAGTAGTGGATAGTGTCGAATTACCTACAACAGAAAGAGTGCCATTAGATACTAATGAAGAAGTAGCAGTAATATTACCTCCAGTCAAAGTGTTGAAAGTTGCAGTAATGGCATTAATTAAGTTAGTGAAGAAATTAGTAGAAGTCCCATTAGTATTAACTAAATTAGTTAATGTAGCATTAGAAGAATATATATTAGTAATGGTTCCTGAGGCTATAGAAAGATT
>JAYSVC010000034.1:0-38648 GCA_043718735.1 bacterium
AAAAGCGCCTCGCTGCGCTCGGCGCTGAAGTAGTGAGGGTGTAAAATATTTAACCCTATAAAAATGAATACAAAAATATGTATGATTGCATGTTTTTGTATTTAAGCGTAATTTAAGGTTGAAGCAATCTCTTAAAAATGTTAGTATAAGCATACAAGACCTAAGGTCTATAAAAGTAATTTTATAGATACGGTTTTAAAATCACACTCAATGATAAAGATCTCCTAATCAGAGCATTTTACATTGAGTGTGTCATAACTGGAAACGGTTATGGGTGAGCAATCACCGAAATACTGGTTAGGAGTTTTTTGATACCTAACTTAAAAAACAAAACAAAACACACTCAAAATTTTATGAATAAACACAACGATGCAGTTTGGCAAAAAGTCTTATCTAAAGACGAGGTTATAAAAGAAGAGTTTTCAATTAGTAATAAATATATTAATATCTGGGGAACTTTTTGGACCGTATTATTAGGGTTATTTACTATACCTTTCTTTTTTGTAGGGGCATTATTTCCCGCTTTCTACTATTTCTTTTATGTGAAAAAAGCTAATCTATATGCTTTTACTAATAAGAGGGTTTTAATACACAGGGGGTGGTTATCTACTAACTTAGTTAGCATAGATTATACGAAGATAACAAATGTATTTATTTCTCAGTCTATTTTTCAAAAACTACTCACAAGAACAGGTTCTATTGCAATAGATACTGCAGGAACTGGCGGACAAGAAATATACCTTAAAAGTATAAATGAGCCATATAAGATAAAGCAGTTATTAGATAGTCTTAAGGATTAAAAATATGTTAAAACTACAAGACCATTTAAAACAATATAGAAAAGATTTGCAGTCTGCCCTTAAGAATAATTCTAAGCTTAATGAGTCTGGTACTAGACTTTTAGTAAATGATTTTTTAAAAAATGTTTTAGGTTATACTCCGAATGAAGATATTAAAACAGAATATGAAATTGGTGGAGGTTATGCTGATTACGTAGTTCAGATAGGTAAGAAAAAAAAGATGGTAGTAGAAGTTAAAGCACTAAGCCTGAAGCTAAATGAAAATCATTTGAGGCAGTCTTTAGGATATGCTGCTGAGGAGGGCATAGACTGGATATTGCTTTTAAACGGAAAGCAGGTTCAATTATATAAAGTCATGTTTGCAAAACCAGTATACACAAAACTAGTATTTGATTTAGACTTGCAAAATGATATAGATTTTAAGAAGGCGATAAATGTTTTTGAAATGCTTACTAAAAAAGCTATGACTAAAAATCAAATTGATGAGTATTGGAAAAAAATAGATAGTTTATCTCCTGTAACATTGTCTAAATATTTATTCGATGAAAGTATTTTAAAGCTTTTGAAGAAAAACCTTAAAACAAAAACAGAAGTTAATTTTTCTACAGAAGACATAAACAATGCTTTATATGAAATAGTTACAACTTCTATATTTATGTTAAAGCCAAAAATTAAAGTTTCTATACAAAATAAAAAGACAGAAACTGACAATAAAGAAATTGGAGAAGTCATATTGCTTCAGGGTATGTAATTATTATTACTAAAAAGAAAAGCGCGCCTTTGGCGCGCTTTTCTTTTTAGTAGAACATCTCACTTTTTAACTCTGGTGTCCCCGCTAGGAATCGGACCTAGATCTAGAGCTTAGAAGGCTCTCGTTCTATCCATTGAACTACGGGGACAAATGGATAAGATACATAATAACATAAAACTCGGAATAAATAAAGGTTTGCTAATAATTCTAATTGTAAAACTTTTTACAATAAATACACATGAATATTTATTTTTCTATGATATAATTTATTTATGATAAATCCAGATAATTCTCAGAATAATTTTCAAAAATTAAAAACACAGACACAAGCGTTATTGCCAGAAATGATACACAAAGCTAATCCTCATGTCTTAAAATCCATGCACCCAGTATATCAGACTGCGTATAAATAAATTCAAAATATTGTAGGGGAGGGCAACAGGATAAGCATGTCTGGTTTTGATTATGTAGACTTGGAATCTGACATAGAAAAATGCAAATTAAAATTAGAGGACATAGAAAAGTCGTCATCAAGCCCCCAGATAGATGGAGAACAAGAAGCTATAATACAGGCTGATATATTAGAAGTTATGTTATTCGACCTCATTAAAAATCATGGGTGGTTCGGTAAGGATACGACAGCAGTGTTACCTTCGCTGTATGATGATTTATTTTTAGGTAATGATTTAGTTCTAGAACATGGTCAAGGTGATTATAGGGCACACTCTGGAATAGGAATAGATGTTACTCTAGGTGAGAATTCTTTTGATAAAAAAATACAATACACAAAAAGAAAGTTACAGAGAGATGGTCTTGGTTTTGTAAAATATTTTAGATCTCCAGATGGGACATATGAAGGTAAGATTTTTAACATACCTCACTTTGTCATAGGGTTAGACAGAGAGACAATGTTCAAGGTGACACAAGACTGGACATCAGAAAATGGTGTAAATAAATTAAAAAATAGCCCAATAAAAAAAGGACTGATAACCCTTATGATGGCTCAGTGCGATGAATTCTCTTCCTGCACAACAAATCCAAAAGTAAAAGAAAAATATCAATCAGAAAAAAGGATATTAGAAAAGACGTTAAGAGAAATGGTTTAAGATTTGTTCTTCATAATATATTTTTATGTTATAATAAAGACATAATAAAAATATGATAAAAGAAAACTTAATAGGAACAAAAGTTCCAAATGTTACATTTAAAACACGTGTTCGTAATGATACTCTTGGTGGTGATAATCCATTTGAGTGGAAAGACCTTACAACGGCTGAAATATTTGATAATAAAAAAGTTGTAATGTTCTCACTGCCTGGAGCATTCACTCCAACATGTTCTACGACACACGCTCCTGGTTACGATGCAAAGTTCGAAGAGTTTAAAGCACTTGGTGTTGATACTGTGATTTGTGTATCTGTTAATGATGCATTCGTTATGTTTCAATGGGCTAAGAACTTAGGACTTAAAAATGTATTCATGTTACCAGACGGTAATGGTGAATTTACAAAAGCTATGGGGGCACTCGTGGCTAAAAATAATTTAGGATTTGGTGACAGATCATGGAGATACAGTATGTTTGTAGATAATGGAGAGATAAAAAATGTATTTGTTGAGGCTGGATTTTCTGACCTTTGTGAGACAGATCCATTTGAAGTTTCTGATGCAGACACTATGCTTGCTTATTTAAAAACTATTTAGTAAATATTTGTATTAAAATTATATTTATTAATTAAAGGTATTAAAAAATAAAAACTACACATAAGTGTAGTTTTTATTTTTGCAGGCGATGAGGGATTGAATCCCTTTAAAAGTGTTTAGACACTTTTAACCCAAAAAATAAAAATCCCTATCGGGATTGTTTATCTTGTGGGCGATGAGGGATTTGAACCCCCGACCTTCGCAGTGTAAATGCGCTGCTCTACCAACTGAGCTAATCGCCCATTTATTTTTGTAAATTAGTTTTTAAGACTTTCTTTACAAATGGACTAAAATAATGTATTATATGTATAAGATTAAATTAATTTAATAAATACTTTAAACCTTTATTTATTTTATTATTATAATACATTTTCACTATCTATGCAAGCAAAAATAAAAAGAACCAATTTGAATAAAAAAGACCAAGCAAGGAATATGCGTGGAGTTAGAAAATATAATGATAAGATTAACTTTATAGTTGCTAATAACATAAAGATAGACGCGGTAGATAATAAAAAAACCTTAAAAGAAATAAAAGGAGACAAAGAGTTTAAGTTACAAATAGAAGAGAGGAAGAAAAGAAACTTTGCAAGCAGAGAGGAGATAAGTAATGAGAATGAAGACGTCATAAAAACAGAGACAGGGTCAGACATAGAAAATTCAGAAGAAAAACAAAATAATAATTTTGATGAAAGTCTTTTTGATGATGAAAATGAAGTAAAGTTAGAAGCTAACAAACCTCCTTATAAACCAGCACTACCAATGAATGAGTATAAAGATTTTAAATTTGAAATACTTTTTGAAAATGAGAGGATAATGATAATAAACAAATGGCCTGGTATCATGGTACATCCAGATGACAGAAATGTAGAGATAACACTGTCAGACATTATATATGAAAAATACCCAGAGATAAGAGAGGTGGGAGAATGGGGTAGACCTGGAATAGTGCACAGGCTAGACAGAAATACTACCGGAGTATTAATAATATGTAAGACTGCAGATAGTTACAAAGATATGAAGAATATTTTTCGTGAGCATAAGATTAGAAAAGTATACAGAGCAATAGTCGAAGGTAATGTTCGTGATGACATGGGTATAATAGATAAGCCAATGGCAAGATCAAGAAGTGATTTTAGAAAAAAATCTGTGCTTGATATGTATAGTAAAGATTTTCGTGGTGAAGAAAGAAGTGCAATTACAAGATATAAAGTATTAGCAAGAAGTGAAGACAAAAAGTTCACCTATGTAGAATTATACCCACTAACAGGTCGTACACATCAACTACGTGTGCACATGCGTGCCATCAGACATCCAATAGTTGGTGATGATTTATACGGGTCAGTAAAAGGTGCTACCTTGGCCCCAAGGAGCATGTTGCACGCTTACAAAATAGAGTTTACTCTTAGAAAACAAGAAATAAAAGTAGAAAGTAAAATCCCAGATGACATGAAAATAGAAGTTGATAAATATTTCAAAATATGTTAATATGTAGGAACTAATTAAATCTTAATTAACAATAATCAAAATATCACCATGTCAGAAGAAATCTTAAACACAGAAGTAAAAGTAAATACAACAGTGCCAACAAATATACCAGAAGCCTTAAAAGGAAGAGCTGATATAGAGTTCGGTAGTGGTGATACTATAAAAGTAACAACAAGAATCAAGGAAGCTAATGGTAAGACTCGTCTTCAGGCTTTTGAAGGACTTTGTCTAGCTAGAAAACACGGTAATGAAGTTGGTGGAACTTTTACAATCAGAAAAGTTGCCAGCGGTGTTGGTGTTGAGCGTATATTTCCACTTTACAGTTCTAATATAGACAAGATAGAAGTGATAAGACATGCTAAGACTCGTAAATCAAAATTATATTATGTTCGTGACAAAGCGATGCGTGATGTTCGTAGAAAATTAAAAGCTGATGACTTCAAAGGTGAAGAGAGAACAGAAGAGGCACCAGACGCATAATTTTAAATAAAGAAAATAAAAACTCTGATCTAAATCAGAGTTTTTATTTTCTTGTGCCCAAGAGAGGATTTGAACCTCCATGAGTTGCCTCGCTACCACCTCAAGGTAGTGCGTCTACCAATTTCGCCACCTGGGCATAATTATCTTTCACTGGTGCGTCTACCCCTATCATATTCTTGCGCGCACCTGGGCATATTTTACTTTATTTAACTTTCTAATTATATCATAAATTATGTTATAATTAAAATATCGAAAAATATGGAAACAGAAGCTAATAATATTATAAATAATACCAACCTGACAAAAGAAACAGAGAAGATTCCAGAAATAAATCTAGAAAAAGAAAATGACTGGAATAGTAAAAGAAGAATATATTATGTTTCAGGTATAGTATTTTTGCTATTCTCTTTTGTTTTTTATAAGTCATATGATTTTATATTTCCAGCACCAACTTGTTTTGATAAAAAACAAAATAGTGCAGAAGGTGGTATTGATTGTGGAGGAGCTTGTGAATTAATGTGTAAGGATACCTACTCTCTGCTTGAAATAAAATTAGCTAAAGCATTTAAAGCAGGTGTATTAGAAGCAAATAATAGACAAGCTTATGATTTTTTAATATTACTCGATAATAAAAATATAAAATTATCACCTAAAAAGTTAACAGTGAATATAGATATATATGGCAGTAATGGAAACAAATTAGACAGTATTAAAAAAGAATTAACCCCAAGCACTTTTAAGCAAATACCAATACTAATAAATAATTACACTTTACCAGACACTGTAGACAAGAGTGTTTACATCACTAAGTTATTCGTGAATTTGGATAATTACGATATGTATCACACCAATGGTGCTTATGATGTTAGATTATTAGATTACAAATTTGAAGATAGTAATACTCCAAAGTTAAGTCTGGCATACACCTCACCCTACAAAGAAATTGTAAAAGAAAATATAACTCTCCTCATTTTACTAAAAGATGCTTTGGATAATGTTGTAGGTTACAATAAAAAAGATATAACAGCTTTGTATCCTGAAAAGAAAATAGAAATAGATCTCTCTTGGAAAGAGAGTGTTGGTGTGCCAGTTAAAAACATAGAGCTAATTCCAATGTCTTACCTTTTTTATAAATAATATGAGGACTCTTTATTTTTTTAAAAAAGTAGACTTTATTCTATTATTTTCTTTTTTATCAATAGCATTATTTGGACTTTTTACTATGTCTAGTTTTGATTCTAGTAATAATTTTTTCTATAGGCAAATGACTTGGATTACAATAGGTACTATTTTATTTTTATTTATTTCTAGACTAGACTTTTCTTTTTTGAAAAATACAAGGAGTGTTGTATTTCTTTATTTTGTAACTAGTATGTTACTAGTTGCGACTTTACTTTTCGGTTCAACTATTAATGGATCAAAAGCTTGGATTAATTTTGGAGGATTTTCTCTTCAGGCCGCTGACTTTGCAAAGTTGTCACTGATTATATTGTTAGCAAAGTATTTTTCGAAGAGGCACATAGAAATAAAATATATTAAGCATGTTGTTGTCTCTTTTATTTATACTGCTATACCTGTTGGTGTAACCTTACTACAGCCTGACTTTGGGTCAGCCATGGTCATGTTACTTATTTGGTTTATTATGGTTTTTATGTCAGGACTTTCAAAGAAGCATTTTTTTTCTATGTGCGCGATTGGGATTTTTACTTTAGTCATACTTTGGACTAGTGTATTTAAAGATTATCAAAAAGAGAGATTACTTAACTTTGTAGATCCACTACGTGACATACGCGGTAGTGGTTATAATGTTTTTCAGTCCGAGATAGCTGTGGGGTCTGGCGGTCTGTATGGAAAGGGGGTGGGGTATGGCACTCAGTCACGCCTTAACTTTCTGCCTGAGCATGAGACAGATTTTATATTTGCGGCCTTTGCTGAGGAGTGGGGTTTTGTTGGGTCTGTGATTTTGATGGGACTATTCTTAACCATATTACTTCGCACACTTTTTATAGCCAGTAGTCAAAATGATAATTTTTTTGCTTTGATTAGTATTGGAGTTTTTGCTTGGATATTCATACATAGTGTTATAAATATCGGGATGAACATAGGCTCATTACCAGTTACTGGCATACCATTACCATTTATGTCCTATGGTGGGTCGCACTTTTTGGCTGAATGTATGGCTCTTGGCGTGATAGCTTCCTTTAATCTTAATAAGTTTAACATTAGAAAAAGCTACAAAAATGAGTTTTTGGGATTAGAGTAACTTTTCTTTTTTAATTAGTAAAAACTTTGTATTTTTATGTATTTAGTTTCCATGATTTACCTTATAAAATAAGCTTAATTTTTAGACAGTTTTAAAAGTCATAAAAAGTATTTAAAAGCTATCCCTTGACAAATATTATAATTAGTATATACTGTATACATAGTCGGAACAAGGTAATTATATCAAGTTTCGGTCCCATTTCATTCACAATTTTAGGAAGTTTAACTTCCAGAAAGACTCAAAATGTTACGTTCTTTTATTTCTGCTTCTCTTGTTACTATTTCTGTTTTTGTTACTGGCTGCGGATCAATGCCAAACGTGCAAGCAAGAATACCTGTCTCTATAGACGGTGTTCGTGGACACATTAGTATTGGTGGTGGCAACCAACAACAGCTTGCACCACAGGCACAGGTCCAGTCTTATGATTCACCGGCTGTACAGCAGATCCCTAACACTCAGACAGGGTACGTTTCTGAGAGTCCTCCATGCAGGTCTGGTACTCATCAAACTGGATGGCAAGGCACTCGTCGTGTCTGTGCTCCAGGTTCAGCTGTTCAGCAGCAGAACAACGGTCAGTCCCAGCAAAATGGCAATAATCAAGAAGCTGCTCCATGCAGGTCTGGTACTCATCAAACTGGATGGCAAGGCACTCGTCGTGTATGTGCTCCCAACGGTAATCCAGGACAACAAGGTGGTGGAAATTTCCAGGCACAACAACAGCAACAGAATAGTAACCCTTCGGTTGCTCATCCTGGCTTTATAGCTGCTTACCCGGGTGGTTATCAGTACGAAGGTCGTACATATAACCATCAACCTGTAAACACTCCTACAATAGCTTCAAAGCCATGTCGTACTGTCTATCAGAACGGTAGACAGTTTACTCAGTGCTAATAATGCACTGACACAAACTCTCAAGATTTTATAAATTAACTTTTATAAAGCTTGGGAGTTTTTTTATTCTCTTTACTTGCCACTTAAAATCTTAAGACCTTCTTTTATCAAATCATTCATCGATAATTCCGGATGTAAATTAGAGAGAGCAGAAGAGATGTCACGAGTATTATAACCTAAAGTCTCAAGTGCTAGCTTAGCATTCTTCATTTCATCTGTATCATTTTCAAAAGCAACATGGTCGAACTTGCCACGCAGGTCGAGTATCATCTTCTCTAAAGTCTTTTTACCTATGCCGGGAGTCTTTGGAAAATTGTCGGCTGAGCCACTTTCTATGGCTCTGATAATTGTGTTCGGTGTTGCAATTGATAGCATAGTAAGGGCGGACTTCGGTCCGACACCGCTAACGCTTGTTAATTTTCTGAACAAATCTTTTTCGCTATTATTTTCAAAACCAAAAAGAGTTATTTGATCTTCACGGACATGGGTATGCACTGGGATGCTTACAATCTCTTCTAATTTTAATTTTAACAGAAAAGAAAGGGGCAACAATAATTCATAACCAACCCCAGATTGATTATCTCCAACTTCTAAGATTAGACTCTTATCATCTATACTTATAACTTTTCCTTTTAGATTTCCTATCATATTTTTTACTATATAAATTATAGCATAGAATTAACTTTTTATTTTAATTTGTATAGTTTTCTTAGTAAGTTTTAGACTTGCATAATCATAATTTTTAATGTAGTATACGGAGCATACTAGATGATTTTGTCTAGGTATATTCTTTTACTTAATAGGAGTAGATCATGGAAATCGTAATGCCTTGCCAATACTTAGCGGATATGCCTGGAAAGTTGCGTGTATTTTTACATATGGATATGCTTTCAGTCATAGAAAAAGATGCAATATTGCAAGCACTCATCACCAACAAAGATAATATCTTTCCGACGGATAGTGTCTGGAAAAGATTACAAAAAGACCTGATCTTTAAAATTGATTACACTAATATCGGAGATAAAGATGTGATTAACAGTGTTACTGTGGGACAATATGACAATAGAGAAAATCTCTCAGTTCATGAGAAAAATCATCAGTGGAGGTTACACCATATGTATAGCTCTCATCTCAATATCTTTATTTCTGGTGGTAGTGATGGAGAAAGGTCGTCTCAAGATCTTTATAATTTTGGCCTCTATTCTGGTTATGCTCAAGCTGATTTAGATCTGAGAGATAGACTAGTCTTTGGAAAAATGGAAGAGACTGATAATCCGTTAGGTGTAGCGAAAGAAATAGCTAAGTTTCTTTCTGATTTAGAATCTGAGTAAGAGTAAGTGTGATATAAATATATAATGCCCGTAGCAATTACGGGTATTTTTTATGGGAGTAATCTTTGCAAAAATATGAAAAATGTGTTAATATATATACATCAATAATCAGTGTCAAAAAAGTTCGTAATTACTTTAAAAAATTACAAAAGTTAATAAAAATAAATATTTAAATAATAATATGGCAATAACCAAATCAGCAAAAAAAGCATTACGCGTATCAGATAGAAAACGTGTAGTAAATGACAGACTTAAAAAAACGATGAGAGCAGAAGTAAAATCTGTTCGCACTAAAGTAGCTAAAAAAGTAGCCGTAACTGTGGATGACTTATCTTCTGCTTTTAAAGCATTAGACAAAGCTGCAAAAAGAGGGACAATCAAAAAAGGACAAGCTGATAGAAAGAAAAGTAGATTAGCAAAAGCTGCCGCAAAGGTTAGTAAATAGTAATAGTTGTGAAAACAGATGGCGACAGCGTAGCTGTCGCCATCTGTTTTCCAAAAGCTCTCGTAGTTCAATGGATAGAATATGGGTTTGCGGTACCCACGATGTAGGTTCGATTCCTACCGAGAGCACACTATAAATTAATTTGGTTTTAAAATAAATTAAAAACATGTTAGAAAAAAAAGAAAATAAAAACCTAAAAAATAAAGTAGAAGAATCTAAGTTTTTTAAAAACCTAAAAAGCTTTTTAATAAATTGGTGGTTAACAATTATTTTGATATTAGGGCTTTTTGTTTATCCATACTTTTCTAATAAAACCGAAGTTAAAAATAATATTACTATTTCTGAACTCTCTACTTTTGTAAAACAAAATAGAGTAACAGATATAAAAGTTATCGGAGACAAATTGGAAATCATCTCAGGCACTACAACATACACAAGTAAAAAAGAAAATGGAGTTGGTGTTGTAGAAACTTTATATGATTTTGGGGTGTCAACTAGCAGTGTTTCAGGCATTAAGATAAATATTTCTGATGACACTTCTTGGAAAAGTTATTTGGGCTTATTTGGTTTATTATTACCGGTATTATTCCTGATACTTATGATATTCATGCTTATGCGTAGTGTGAAGGGCGCGAATATGGGGGCATTAAGTTTTGGCAATACTAGAGCCAAAAAAATAATGCCAGATGATAAAGAAGGTGGAATTACATTCAAAGATGTTGCTGGCGCAAAAGTAGCAAAGCAAGAATTAGAGGAGATAGTAGAGTTCTTAAAAAGACCTGAAAAGTTCTTAGAAATAGGTGCCGTAATACCAAAAGGAGTTCTTATGACTGGTGCTCCTGGAACAGGTAAGACATTACTAGCACGTGCCGTTGCAGGTGAGGCTAAGGTGCCATTCTTCCACCTTTCTGGTTCGGAATTCGTAGAGATGTTCGTAGGTGTTGGGGCCTCACGCGTTCGTGATCTTTTTAATGAAGCAAAAAAATCAGCACCAGCAATTATTTTTATAGATGAGATAGATAGCATAGGTCGTAGTCGTGGCGTAGGCCAAGGAGGTGGTAATGATGAACGTGAGCAGACACTAAATCAAATATTAGTTGAGATGGATGGTTTTGAAAAAACAGAAAAAGTAATAGTAATGGCAGCAACTAATAGGTCTGATGTTTTAGATACGGCATTACTTCGTCCTGGAAGATTCGATAGACGTATAATCATAGACTTACCAGACAGAATAGAAAGAAAAGAAATATTAGAAGTACATGTTAAGAATAAAAAATTAGAAGCTGGGATTAATCTAGAATTAGTAGCGACTCGCACACCAGGGTTCTCAGGAGCGGAACTGGCCGCACTAATTAACGAATCAGCAATACAGGCAGTAAGAGATAATAGAAAAGAGATAACAGAAACTGATTTGCTTAAAAGTGTAGAAAAAGTAATGCTTGGTGCCGAAAGAAAAAGTCACCTCATGGGAGAAAAAGAAAAAAAGTTAGTAGCTTATCATGAAGCAGGACACGCACTAGTAGCTGCAGTATTGCCGAACGCCGACCCAGTACATAAAATATCAATAATCAGTCGTGGTAGTGCTGGAGGATACACATTAAAATTACCAACAGATGAGCGTAGACTAACTAATAAATTAGTATTTGAAGATGACATAGCTATGACTTTTGGTGGTTACGCTGCAGAAGAATTAATAGAAGGAGTAACCAGTACTGGACCATCGTCAGACATAGAACAGGCAACAGCAATGGCGCGTGCCATGGTAACTCGTTATGGCATGAGTGAAAAAGTGGGTCCAATAGCAATAGAGTCAGATAGAAATATATTATCTTATGGGAGAAGTGGGGGAGACAAAATATATAGCGAAGAGTTTAACAAGGTGGTAGATAGTGAAATAAAAAGAATAGTAGAAGAGGGAAGAGATAAGGCGAGAAGTGTTGTAAGAGAATATAAAATAGTATTAGAAGCCATAGTAACAGAATTATTACAAAAAGAAAATCTGGAACGTGATGACTTTGAAAAAATCTTAAAAGAATTTAATATACCAATAAAGAAATAGTTATAAGATATTAAAAATAAACAAAAATAAAAAGCGTAAATGATTACGCTTTTTTTGTAATTAAAACTTACTAACCTATTGTTTTAACTCTGTGCATATTCGCAGGTGTTACATCATGAGCAAGACATTTTGTGTTAGAAAGATGTCCGGTGCCATCGCTATGAGTTGGTGGATTTTTTAAAGCTAACTCTTTTACTTCCTTCTCCTTTGTCTGTTTTTTTAAAATAGCATTTGCCGTCGCATGACCTTTTTTCGTATCGGTTGCTCCTGAATGGGTTGAGCAGCAGGAAGGTGTCTTGCCAGCAGATACAGGGCAACCACCACAACCAGTTGTTGTGACTCCTTTCTTCATCTGGATTAAACATGTCTCTGAATTTGGTTTTAATGAACAAGCATGAGTCATTTTCGTCTCTCTCTTTCGTTAATTTCTTATGTATTCACCACGAATATACAAGAGACTAATTATACCAGAAATATAACAACTAAGCAATTTGAAATAAGCCTAAAATGTGTTATAATGTTTTTACTAATACAGAGTCTTATTTATAATATTCTGTATTAGTATCCTTCCATAGCTCAGTTGGTTAGAGCACTCGGCTTATATCCGAGTGGTCCCTGGTTCGAGTCCAGGTGGAAGGACTAATTTTTTATTCCATATGCAAGCCCTCTAGGCGAGTGATTTTGTTTATTATGTTTGGGTATTTTTGTAACCCGTCTTCAGCTATTTTTTTAGCATATTTTTTACTAATTTCTACTAATTTTATATTTTTCAAAGCTTCCATACCCAGATCACTAACCCCCGACTGATTTTTAGAGATGAGCGAACCTATACCACGTGTCTCCATGTCTAGCTCGGCTAATTTGAAGCCGTCTATTGTCTTTTCAAAGTTCTTCAGCCTTTGCATACTGGTATCGCTCTCACTCTCGGAGAATATGTAACAGGTGGAAGCATGAGCTCCACGACCGATACGGCCACGCAGTTGATGTAGCTGAGAGAGTCCGAACCTGTCGGCATTTTCTATTATCATTATGCTGGCATTTGGTATATTTACTCCAACCTCTACTAATGATGTTGCAACAAGAATATGTATTTTATTATCTGCAAAGTTTTGCATTATATTTTCTTTTTCTTCACCTCTCATCTTACTATGTATGCCACTTACATTGTAGGCGGGGAAGATTTTTTGTAATCTTAATAGTTCACCTTCTACATTTTTTCTTACCCCATCATCATCTTCGCTTTCTTTTATTTTTGTGCAGATTACAAAAGCTTGCTGACCTGATTTTAGTTTTTCTTCTATATCTTTGTATATTTTTTCTCTATCAGTTTTGTGTACTATTTTTGTGGTTATCGGTTGCCTGCCTTTTGGTAATTCATCTATGACAGATAGGTCCAAATCACCAAAAATAGACAAGGCTAATGTGCGAGGTATCGGTGTCGCTGTCATTGATAGTAGATGTGGTATCTCAGGCCTCTCATCACCTTTTTTATGAGCCAGATCAGCACGTGTTGCCACTCCAAATCTGTGTTGCTCATCTATTATTATTAATGCTAAGTCTTTGAACTCTACTTTCTTTTTGGTGACTGCGTGAGTGCCAACCAACAATGATATTTTACCTTCCTCTATCCACTTTATTAGTTGAGGCTTTGAGACTTTTGTATAACTTTCAGCATCTAGTTTTGAAGGGTATTTGTAAGCTGTTTTACCAGACAGATAACCTATTTCTATATTCGTATGAGCTAACATTTTAATTAGTGTCTCAAACTGCTGTAGTGCAAGTATCTCAGTTGGTGCTAAGTATACAGCTTGTAGTGGGGTGCCTGATTTTTTTTGTAAGCCGTCGTCTCCTGTACGTCTATTTTTTATAGTAGAGTATATAGCACATGCTGCTACCATAGTTTTCCCTGATCCCACGTCTCCCTCAACTAATCTTTGCATGGGATTATTTTTATCCATGTCAGTATGTATATCAGTCACTACCTTTTTTTGAGCATTAGTCAATTCTATGTTGTGAGTATTTAAAAATTCTTGAACCATACTCTTGTTGTCATTTATTTTGTAAGCAGGTGACTTTGCAGATTTTATTTTCTCGTCAGCTATTTTAGCTTGTATCAAAAACATCTCTTCGAACATGAATCTCTTTCTTGCTGTCATGGCCATGTTATTATTCTTCGGCATATGTAAGTAGATAATAGACTCCTTGTAACTAGGTAAATTAATCTCACTCCTTATGCTTTCAGGTAAAATGTCGTAACTATTGATATCTCTATTATTTTTTTTATTTTCAATATCCAATGAATTAAAATCATTGCTCATAATTATTTTTTTTACAAGTTCATGTATAAAGTTACTACTTACTCCTTTACTTTCAGAATATACAGGTAACATAGGACTGTTTTCTTCTGTCTTGCTTTCGGTGCCTATATTTTTTGAAGAGAAAATAGAATCTATTGGGTTTTTAATGCTTTCATCATTTTTGTTTATCTTGCTTATGCTTGGATTAGAAAAGTATAGCTTACCATTTTTTTCTTCTACTTTTCCATGGACACTTACGACAGAACCCACGGGATACATTTTACCTATGTAGGCCTGATTGAACCAGAATATTTTTATGTCATTTACTCCATCTGAAAAAACAGCCTCAGTCATAGGTATTTTACTAGTCCAAGCTTTACGTATTTCTATTTTCTTAATATGTCCATACAGGGTGGCCATGGACCCAGCTTCTATATTTTGTATGCTGACATTATCACCATAAGTTACGTAGCGGAGTGGTGCATAGCGAAGTAAATCTTCACAAGTAAAAAGTCTAAGCTTGTCAAAAGCTTGCACTTGAGCTGGGGTTAATTTTTTTATTTCAGATATTCTTTTTTCTAAAATAGAATTAGTGGTCATTTTTATATTATAACATAAAATTAGCGCGGCCGAAGGCCTCGCTAATTTAAAAAAATAGATAATACTTTTCTGATTAATACCTATTCTTAGCGTATATAATAATAAGAGCAATGTTAATTAATATACAGATCAGAGAAAGTAGATTTGCAGTGTTGGCAATATTTTTTATATCACTAAAGTTAATATAAGTAATGGCTATTAGAACAAACAGAGAAATAGAAAGCGGAGCAACCGGTCTAGGCCACAGTATTATAAGGCCAGCAAGTAATACGAATCCTCCATGCCAAATGGTAAAAGCTGCAACAGGAGGAATATAGCCAGTTATGCATTCAAACATACTACTTCCATCCGCAACACTTTTATATCCTTTTAATAATACAGGAAGATGATCAAAAATAAAGTAAATACCAAGAGCAAGACGAAGTATATAGGGCCAAATATTTGTTATCATATATTTTAGTTTTGACCTACACAGGTAGATACAGTATTTACTGATTTTGTAGAATACGTGCTAGCTGTTGGGTTAGAATAAGATCCTCCTGCAGCATTAGCGTTATCACATTCCATTTTAAAGCGAGTAGAGTAGTTGAATAATCTTTTTCCATTTGGGAATCTGGCAACTTTTTCTAATATGATTTGACCAGAACTGACTCCGTATTGATTAACTGTTGACATTACACTTCCTAATGTCTGATTTCTGTTAGGTCCATATTTTGAAGAAGCTAGTTGTGTATTTAGTTCTGTCATTTGTGTTGCTTTGTCAGCTAGGTCTACACTAGTAGAATTAATAGCTGAGGCATTTATCCTACATACTTTTCCAACAGTATTAGACATTACCCATTTTAAAGTTGCGGCACTGTCACCACCAGGGCAAGTTATCTGATCTGGAGATATTAAGAAAGCAGAAATAATTACTGGAGTTTTGGAAACTAGGTCATATATTTTAGTAGCTGTATCTGAGCCACTAATACCAACACAGATTAATTTGAAGGTAGCACTTTTGCCAGTAGAACTAGCTTGTACTGTTATTATTGGTGTGTAGTATGGGTCAGCATTTGTAGATCCAGAGCTTAGCGTTATGTCTCTAATACCATCATTCATAAGAATGGAGTAATTGGTTGAATTATCACACCTGCCACTAACTGTAACATTGTCAGGGTTAGCAACACTAGAAGCTGAGACAACATTTATTATTGCTTTTGCAGTTGAGACTCTGTTTAGTATTAACCATATAACTTTTGTAACTCCACTTTTTGTTGCTGTGACTCTTACGGACAAGTTTGTGGTGTAAACATTCAAGTTTTGATTGTTGGTTATACTATTAGATCCAAAAGAATCTAGTGCATAGATGCCAAGATTACCAGCATTTGCAGATGTTCCAGATCTGCTAGGTGCTCCAGAGGTTGGTACATCAGACCAGACATCAACTGTCCAACTATCAAAAGATGTTGCAGAGTAAGACATGCCCCCCAGTCTTCCATTTGTAGTATCAACTTGTAAAGTTAATGGTAAAGAGAGTACGGTACCAGATTGACTGGTTCCATTACTAGATGATATGCTTCCGCTTAAACTAAGTGTATTAGCTGGGTAGGTGGCAATAGACTTATAATTTTTGTAAGCACAGATTAAAGTGTAAACAGAACCTGTATTTGGTTTTATTTTTGTAGAGAAGTTACTGCTCGGCGGATTAGTATATGTTTTAGGGTAACTAGGTAATGAGACATTGTTTTCTCTCAGGTCAACATCTGTATAGTCAGGAGTACAGCTAAGTATAATGTCATTGCTTGAATCTGGTCCAGTTATTGTGGCTATTGGTTTTCTATAAACTTCTGCTTTAAAAATATCAGCAGCAGTGCCACGTATCGGTTCAACCGTATCAGTACATTGTATGTTATAGCCTAAAATATTATTCCCAGTGTGTGAAGAATTTAATTCTGTTCTCCATTGTGGTGACCCTGGTAAAAGAGTAAATGAATAATTGTAATTAGGGAGAGAGCCACTACGAGTAGCACTACCAATTAAAGTATTACTAATATCATACACTCTACATTCATTACCAGTGCTGTTCCAAGTGGCAACAGCTGAAGCACCTACTTCAGATATGCTGTTGCTGATATTATCAATCTTAACCCTTTCAGGAATGGTGACAGTAGCACTAGCAGTTCTACTTATAGAAGAATTAACACCAGACCCAGCACAAGTTACACTGTATGTATATGATTGACTGTTAACAGTAGAGACAACAGCAGTATCATAACCACTACCATTAAGAGTCACCGCTACTCCATTACGAGTTAATGATGTCTGTGTTAATAGTGTGGGGCAAGTAGTTGTCACTCTTGGATTAGGTAGGCCATTCCAGACAACACTAATAGTTGCAGGTCCAACTACAATACAATTTGTGCCGGTAAAGCCTAGTCCTGGAGGACAAGAACAAGTAAAAGTTTTTGGAGATCCTGAAAGTAGAGGATTATTACCAGCCGGACTGTTAATGGCAAAAGCCCTTATTGAGTGAGATACGCTGTCACAGTAAGTAGAATCAGGAAAAGTATAAGAAAAAGCATGATCACCAATACTGGCAGCAGTTAAATCAGATCTATAAAGTCCAGCTGATATAGGTCCTATCGGGTTTGGGTTACTATCTATATAAAGATGTACATCTAGGGCAGTGCTCGGTACATCACTATCTTTTGTCCAGCCCCAAGTGCTAGGTATCCCATCTGTAGCACCTGCACCATCATGCGAGCCTACAGGGTCGGCATTACAAGCGGCAGTATTTATATTGGTTACACTATCAGCATCCCAAGCATAATATGGGGATCCTTCCCCATCTCCCCAACACTCTAATCTGGCACTACATGGTGGAGTTACTACAGCACTGCTGGTCTGATCATTGTTACTAGGATAAAAAACACAAGTTGAAGGTGGTGTTCTGCACAGTATAACATTCGCCGTAGTCCAGTGTAGTGTTGCAGTTTTGCCAGGGCAAACATTTAGAGCAGAAGCATAATTTAAAAAAGTTAATAAAAAAGAAAAAGATATTAGTAATGCTTTGAAGGTTTTCATATAAATATATTATAACAGTATATTTGTATATATTTACGAAAAGTATTTTTATGTTGTGTATAATTATTATTTTTAATAATCACTAGGACAAGGCAAAAATAAAGAAGATATTAATTTTGCTTCATAATGCATAAAAAAGTTAATACATTTCCCGTCTTCTATTTTAAAAACGAGGCCACCTGTTTTCATCTCATCCAAAGAGGTATAACTTTTTGCACTCACATAATTTATATAATCACAGGAGAATGATCCCAGTTGATTTGTGTTCGAGAATACGCCCTCCCCAGTATCCTTGTATAGTATTTGCATACATTTTGAGCTTTCTGATTTTGGGGTCTTATAATTATACAGAGATACAACGGTATCCCTGTCATTTGCTTTGTATACAAAGTCTACAAGCAGATAATCCTTACCGATAAGGGAGTAAACATCTTTTGTATCTTTGTATTTTTCAGGTATTGTATTTTTGGAAGGAGTTATTAAGGTGTTGTATCCTATTGTGGATTTTGAAGTCCATCTTTTGGAGGCATTGTATTTGGATACTACATTTAAAATTATTACTAATATAAAAATAAAACAAGTGAGACTTATTAAGAGATTCTTTTTATTTATTTTGCTAATTTTACGTGTTATGTGTTTTATTTTATTTAAAATTTTCATATTTTTTATTCCAAGTTATTTGTCTCTTTGCATATTGGGTGCTTTTTTGTATTATATATTCTTTGCAGTCTTCTTCTGTTTTTATTATACCATTAATATATTTTATTATGGCTGAGTATTCTAATCCTGATTTTTCTAACCATTTCTCACCTACCTTTTCTAATCCTATTAAGTTTTTAGTTTCTAATAACATGCTTTTCCACCTTTTTTCACATCTTAACCTTATGTTTTCTTTAAGTATTTCCAGACTAGGATTTAATTTTATTAATTCTACATTGTATTTTAACTCTCTAATATGTTTTGTATTTATCTCTCCTCCATTTTGCATTAGTATTTCCATCTTTCTAATTAGTCTTTCTTTGTTATTCTTTTCACTATTATTCAAAGATTCAAAGAATTCTTTGTTCATTCCCATTATCAGCTTTTGCACTTCTTCTAAGTTTTTTTCTTTCAGTTCTTCTTTTATTTTTGAATTAGGAGCTGGGTTATTAGTGATACCATAGAGCAATGCTTCTATATACAGGCCGGTGCCACCACAAATTATTATATTTTTATCTTTATTTTCTGATACTATTCTTTCTGTATATTTTAACCAATCATTTACAGTAAAGTTTGTATTTGGTTTTGCTATATCTAATCCAAAGTGAGGCACCTCTTTCATTTCTTCTGTTGTTATTTTCCCAGAACCAATGTCTAGACCCTCATATACTTGTCTACTGTCAGCGCTTATTATTATGCTTTCTGTATCATTCTCTAATTTATTTTTTAGAGCTAGATTGACAGCATAATCAGACTTGCCACTTGCTGTTGGGCCTATTATTACAGTTATTTTTTGTAATATATTTTGCATTTTTGTATTATAGCATGTATAATAAGTATATAAAAATGAATTTCAAATTAATTTAATTAATAATATTTCTATGCATAATTTTACAAATAATAATTTACCTTCTAATGCACCAGAAGACGGAAAGAAAATCAGAGCAGCTCTTAAAAGTTCAGAGAGTTGGGTTCATAAAGCAAGTATAGACGAGATAGATAAGAAAGAGAAATTAATAAAAGATATAGAGACAGAACATGAAAGAGTGATGGCATTTTTTAAAAGGATAAAAGAGATAAGTGAAGAAATAAAAACTTTAACAGATGCAGGAGAGGTGACTATAAGAGAAAAGTTATTAAATGTTTTAGATTATCAAAAATTCTTATCTGTAAGAAAGAGAAACGAATTAGCTAAAGGGTTAAATCCAAAAGAGACATTAGAGTTAGAAAATAAGCTAGGCACTGACTTGTCTCTTGAGGTTAATTAGTTTTTTTAAATAAAAAAAACGCTAAGATGTTATCTTTGCGTTTTGTGGTTTTGATATTAGTAAAGGCGACGAATAGTCATTGAGTCCAAGTTCACAGTCTCAACATAGCAGGTTTTATTTACATTGGAACGAATCGCATTCCACGTAACTTCAATAACTTGCTGAATACTGTTTTGCATAGACAGTAACATTCTTTTTAGGTCAGCTATTAACTTTTCTGCACTGATTTTTGTTTTCTTTACCAAAGCTTTTAAGAGCTCATTAAAGGTTGTGTCTTTTTTTAATTCTAGGCAGTCAATAATTTGCTCTGGTTTTATTAAGCTTTTTTTGAATCTTCCCATTATGTTCTCCTTGGGTTTGGGTTATTTTTGTCCGCATAAAAACTTATTTACACAGATAGTTATAATACTATATTTATTAAAATATAGCAAATATTGACTGTGAACAAGAGTCTATACATTAATCCTGTAAGGAGTATAATTATATTAAGGATATAGTTTAAAAATTATATAAAAGTAATTATATCCAAAAAAAATATGAATTTAAATCACATTGCAAAATGGCTAGTAACAATCGGTGCTCTTAACTGGGGGCTGGTAGGTGTTGGTTCTCTTGCGGGTACTAATCTTAATATTGTTAACCTTATATTAGGCGGTATGCCAATGCTCGAGACTCTTGTCTATGTATTAATAGGTGCATCAGCAGTATATTGCTTATTAAAGAAATAATAAGAGGGTTTTTAAGGTACAGGATTTTTAATTAAAAAGTTTTTGGTAAGTTAATAGTTTTATAAAACGATTAAAAAGTCAGGTAAAATAATCAAAAAGCAAGCATAAGAAATGCTTGCTTTTTGATTGGTTTAAGGGTAATGTTAAACATTGTTAACCTCCTCAAAACTCTCGTAGGATCCTATTTCTGCAAAATCTATCTCATACTCTGTATCACTTATTTTATATATAACAACACTATCTAAGCCAATATCTTCTAATTTTTTATAAGTTAAAAGCTCCCCTTCTTTCAAATTTAAAACATCTCTTAATATCCATTCTCCCAAAGCTTTGTTGGGGTTACTCATCAAAGCCTTGCTCCCATCTTGGCAAACTTTAGCTTCTATAATTTTTTTATTTGGCAGTTTCAGACTAAAAGGAGTATCTCTTTTTGGAAAAAAACTTTCATTTATTCTGTGTATCCAAGCTGGTATCGGCATGTATACCTCATCAAAATTTCTATCTCTTCCCGCAGCATTCCACTGATTGAGTCCACTTTTTTCAGAAACCTCTTTTCCATCTTGCTCAGATCTTGTAGAATACAATGGTAAGAATACGTGCTCATGGACTTTGATTGGTGAAAATAATAAAGTTTTTATCTCTGTTGGAGTATCTTCAAATAATTTTTCTAAAACTGTGAATGGATCCTCGACAATCTCAATAGGTATTCTCATCAAAACATTTTCTAATTTAAAACGTTTTGACAAAGTACTTTTTGAAATATTAAAAGAATACTCTTCCTTATCATCAGTAAAAGATATAGACTTATCTGAAAATGTTTTTATCTTTAAATTCATCTTATCGATAGTATTCATTGGTGATTCAAAAACTTCCATAATACCAGAGGATCTTGTAACGCAATGATAAATTATTTCTTCTAAACCATAGATTCTTTTTGTGGTCTCAATCCTTTCATTTCTTAGGCGAGATATTTCTTGTACTTGTTCATCTATGGGTAGGTTTCTAAACTTTGAGCTACTGGTGTTAAATTCAGCGACTTTCTCCATACCATTTCCATTTCTCTTCAGAAAAGTTTTTAGACCAAATCCTACATTTCCTATAGAAGCATCAGCAGACGTATCTGACCGCGAAAGGTTTTCAGCATTAAAACTTTTACAAAATAAGTTTTCAGCAACTCTGTAATAAAGAAAAGGCTCCTCACTATCAGAAGATAATTTTGAAAGACTGCCTATTATTTTAAGCATTTTTTCATAGTATTGAACCTGTGTTTTGTTTTGTTGATTTATAAACATATTTTTAACTTATTGCTTTTGCTATATTTTTTGCCACCTTCTCTATAACTGTAACAGTAACAGAGTTGCCAGCTTGCTTATATATTTTACTGTCCGACAACTCTTTTGGGATCTTGTAACTCTTTGGAAAACCCTGAGCATTTAAGCATTCTTTTGGAGTAAGTTTCCTTATTCCTTTTTCATCAAGTATAAGAGGTACATTATGTCCCCCTGTCCCCATGTTTGCAGTAAGTGTTGGTACCACACCTTTTTTATTTTCACGAACATATTGCCTGCGCCACTGATAGGCAGTATTTTTTTTAATTATGTCATCTTTTATTTTTGGATACAGAGCAGAGTCCTTTTTGTAGTAATATTTTTCCGGCACATCTTTTTCTAAAATGTCTACTATGTTAACTTTAAGAATTGTTGGTTTTGGAAATTCAAATTTATTAATAAACTTCTCATCTTTAAAACCAACAATATATATACGTTCACGATTCTGTGGAACATTTCCATACTCCATACTATTCATAACTTGAACTTTAATATGATATCCATTAGAGATTAAAGTATCCTCGATAATTTTAAAAGTTTTACCTCCGTCATGACCTTTTAAATTTTTTACATTTTCCAAAAGAAACCCCATCGGTTTTTTAGTTTTTAGTATTTCTACTATATTTAAAAATTGATTACCTCTTTGAGTGTCTTCAAAACCTTTTCTGTATCCTGCAATAGAAAATGGTTGACAGGGAAATCCTGCTAGCAAAAAATCAAAGTCAGGTAGTGTTGAGGGTTTTATTTCTCCTATATCAGCTACAGTAAGTTGTGATGTTTTAAAATTTAAATCAAAAGTTTTTTTACAAGCTATTTCGATATCATTTGAAAAAACAGTTTCAAATCCAGCATGTTCAAAACCTAATCTTATGCCTCCAATTCCAGCGTAAAGATCTATGGTTTTAAATATTTTGACTTTCTTCATATGTATAATAATTTTAGCATATAAATTATCTATTCCCTATATAAATGATAATTTTACTTTGTGCCGAAGGAGGGACTCGAACCCTCACATCTTTCAATATTCGATTTTGAGTCGAACGCGTCTACCATTCCGCCACTCCGGCTATTTGTTTTCGTTTTTTACTTTAAAAACTTTACTTATTTTAACATATTTTTTCTTTTTATGATATAATATATTTAGATAAATAAATTATGGCAGCAACAATAGAAAACGCAATATATTGGTTAGAAATAGATAAGGTGGTGCCGAATCCGTATCAGCCAAGAAGGGAGTTCGACCCAGTAGCACTAAATGAATTAGCAGACAGTATAAGACAGTATGGAATATTACAGCCACTAGTAGTTAGTCGTATGGAAGAGCATGGAGAAGATGGATCTATTAATGTTATATACCAATTAATAGCAGGAGAGAGAAGGTTGCGAGCCAGTAAGTTGGCAGGCCTTAACTCGGTGCCAAGTATAATCCGTATCGGTGATGATAACAGAGAAAAGTTAGAACTTGCAATCATAGAAAATGTAGTGCGTGAAGACCTGAACGCCGTCGAGCGTGCCATGGCTTATCAACGCCTTGCTGATGAGTTCAAATTAAACTGGACAGACATAGGAAAAAAAGTCTCAAAGAGTCGTGAATATGTTTCTAATACTGTACGTATTTTGATGTTGCCAGAAGATATATTAGAGGCATTATCAAAAGGAAAGATAACAGAAGGTCATACCAGACCACTACTAATGTTAATAGATAAGCAAGCTGAGATGATGACGCTCTTCAAAGAGATGATGATAAGAAAGATGACGGTGCGTGAGGCTGAAAAGATAGCTAGGAAAATCGCTTTTGAAAAAGTGAGAAGGAAATCAACAATGATGACCCCAGAAGTGGTGGACATGGAAGAGAATCTTGCTAGCGCTCTCGGTACACGCGTAACTATAGAACCAAAAGAAAAAGGTGGAAAGATTATGATTGATTATTTTTCTCATGATGAATTGATGTCATTGACCAGATTGCTAAAAGGTGCAGGTGACAACAAGACACATATGGGCATGATGGATTTTATACGTAAAGAAAATTCTTTTATGCAGCCTAGTGACAGTACGGCAGGAGCTGTGAGTGAGAATGTAATGGAAGACACTATCAGTGTAGAAAAAATTAGTGCTTTACCAACTGATGAGATATTAGAGAATCTACCAGCTGAGTATTTTGAAAATAATAATGCACTGGCTATAGGTGAGGAGGACTTACCGATGGTTATGATGAATGACATGCCAAGAGAGGAGGAGAGGGTAATAGGGAATGTGGACCAAACTAATGATGAGCAGATAATAGAGAATAAAGATTATCTGTCTGATAATACAGAAGATGAAGACTTGTATAATATAAATAAGTTTACAGTGTAAAATAAAAGAGGCGACCGAAGGTCGCCTCTTTTATTTTACCAAAAACTTATCTAACATACCACCATTAATCTTTAGCCAAGATTTTACATGTCTCTTAGCTAATTGTGTCTTGCACATGTTAATCCATTTTCTATTTGGTTTTGCTTTATCACTAATTTCTATTTTTAATATATCTCTATTTTTGATTATATAATCAAAAGGAACTAGCTTGTCATTAGCATAAGCACGCAGGGCATGGTCTCCGATGTCAGAATGTATCTGATATGCAAAGTCGAGCGGAGTAGACCCTTCTGGCAAGTCTATCACATCACCTTTTGGAGTGAAGACAAAAACACGGTGATTAAAAAAATCTTCTTTTAAGTGCTTCATAAACTCATCATGTTTACTAATGTCTTTTTGCCAGTCTAATATTTCTTGTGTCCATGTAGTTTTACTTTTAATGTTATTAGCATTAAGACCGTCACCTAATTCTTTGTAATTAAGATGTGAAGCTATACCATATTCAGCTTCTTCATGCATATCTTTTGTTCTAATCTGCACCTCAACACTTTCTCCATTACCTGTGAAGATTGTTGTGTGTAGTGATTGATAGCCATTAGGCTTTGGAACTGCTATATAGTCTTTGAATCTATTTGGTTTTGGTTTATACAGTCCATGCACAACACCGAGTGCTTGATAGCAGTCAGAAATATTCGGCACTATAATACGAAGGGCGATGATGTCATGGATGTTATTTATGTCGTAGTCATACTTTTTTAATTTTTGCCACAGTGAATACAGATGTTTTACTCTGTGGTCTACACGTTCTATATTTACTTCTAAGATATTCAACTCTTCATTTAGGTTTTTAGCAACTTTTTCTAAAACTTCCTCGTCTCCAGCTTTTACATTATCTAAAATCTCTAAAGTTTTTTTATATTCCTCTGGATAAACATAAGGGAAGCATCCGTCTTCTAATTCTGCTTTTAAGCGACCCATACCAAGGCGGTCAGCGAGACGTGCATGTATTTCTAGGGTTTCTAGAGCTATTCTTTTTCTTTTTTCTTCATTTACGAACTCTAAGGTAGAGATGTTGTGTAACCTATCACACAGCTTGACCACTACTACACGTATGTCATCACTAGCAGCAATAAAGAACTTGCGTAGACTTTCTACGTGACGCTCAACCCCTTGATAGCGGACATGGCCGAGCTTGGTAACGCCTTCAACTAAGTTAGTAATTACTTTCCCAAAATCTTTTTCCATGTCCTCTTTTTTGTATTCAGTATCTTCAAGGGTGTCATGAAGTAATCCAGCACAAATAGTCTCATAATCCATTTTTTGTTTTGATATATTTATGGCTGTGGCTATGCAGTGATTAAAATATGGCTCACCACTTTTTCTCATCTGACCTTCGTGTGCAGCCATTCCTTTTTCATAGGCGAGAGTAATCAGATCAATTTCTTTTTGATTTGTAATATAATTACATACTTTAAATATTTCCTCTATTGGTGTATACATATATTATTTATAACATAAATAATTAAAATTAAGAAGCATTTATAACATAAATAATTAAAATTAACCCAGTAGGTGATTTTACTAAATCAAAAGCGCGAAAGCAAAGCTTTCGCGCTAATGTAGATACTCTACATTCTTTTTAACTATTTAATAATAGTAATCCTTATAGATTATTCGCAGCCCAGTCACTCATGATTGATCGGACTCCAAGATCAAGGAATGTTGTCGATGCCCAAGGCTGGCCATGAGTCTTAACTGACATGTAGGCCAGAGCATTATTATTACTCGACAAGTAAGGTGTATCTATCTGAGTCACGTCACCAGTCAAAATAAGTTTTGATCCACTGCCAATACGAGTCATCCAAGTCTTACCAACAGCTGATGATAAGTTTTGAGCTTCATCGATAATGACTAGAGTGTTTTCAAAGTTACTACCACGTATAAATGCCCCAGTTTCAATTTTGATTACCCCGTCATTCAACAGCTTATCAAAAGATGTTTGCTCTATACTTTCTGGTATTGCTGTTCTATTCTTTTCTGCTCTTTTATGGGTTTTAGCTCCACTCGAGAGAGTCTTTTCATAAAAAGCATTAATGGGATCAATAAAAGATCCTAACCAATTCTTCATCTTTTCATCTTTTGTTCCAGGCAGAAAACCAATATCGTTACCGTCAGCTACCACTGGTGGCTTTGTGATTATGATTTGTTTATAGATTCCTTCTTTTTGCATTTTTATTCCAGTAAGTATAGCCATCATGGTTTTACCTGTGCCGGCCTGACCTATCAGAGATACGAAAAATTTTTCTGGATTAAATAAATTAGATATTGCTTTTTCTTGAGCAAAGTTTTTCTTAACACTGCGATTCTTCCAATACTCGGGCACATAAGGAGACACATATCCATTGTCATACACCAGCTTAGTGTCCACATGACCTAGTGGCATTGCTTTTACTATCTTTTCAAATTCTAGGAGATTAACCTCATTGGTCTTATAACTTTCTGTGTTAATACCAAGAGCACGAGCTTTTAATGCGGCACCTCGGTCATTAGTTACAAAAACTACCTCACCTAGATGTTTATGTTCCTTTAGGTATTTTTCCGCTACAGAGATAATGAGTCCGTCGTTATCATTGAACAGAGTTTTGTTTTCTGTATACATTTCAATTTTGATCTGGCCGTCATTGGGCAACTTTTTAAATTCATGTCCAGCGTCTGACTCTTCCAAAATTTTTAATGCTTTACGAACAGATACACCGACACTACCTAGTCTTTTTTTATTGTTATCCAGCTCATCTACTACAGTGATAGGTATAACAACATAATTATTTTCAAAATTATGTATTGCATCAGGATCATCAATCAAAACATTTGTGTCGAGTACAAAAACTTTTTTGATTTTGCTTTTTTTAGAAATGATTTTGATAGGCTTTATTTCCTTTACCGCTTTTTGATTGCCTCCAATATTTAGCTTTGTCCATTTAGCAGGTAGGCCCTTTCCACTCAGATTGCTTTTTGCTTCTGCGTGTTCTAAGGGTTTTACTTTGGTTCTGATAACTTTCCGTTTTGTAGCCATTTCAGTTTTCCTTTTTAAAAAGAACGACCAGCCGTTCCAAGCATACTATACAGTATTTTTTAAGGATTTCCTAATCTTACAATTTATGGGGTAATCTTATCTGGTCTATGCATTTGACAGACTTTATTACTACATCTTGTTGGTATTGTTTTTGTGCCTTCTATCATTAATTCATTACATATTTTACACAGTTCACCTGTTGGTCTTGTCTTTACTATTAACTTACAATCAGGATAATTATTACAAGAAAAGAATGATCCAAATCGTCCGCGACGCTCTTCTAAAAATCCATCAGCGCATTTGTTACATTTGACTCCAGTGTTTGACTTTGCTTTTTCTTCATCGCTCTTTTCTATGTATTTACATTTGGGATAATTAGCACAGGCTACGAACTTGCCAAATTTCCCATCACGCTCGACTAGGTTACCGTCATTACATTTTGGACATACTTTCCCTAGGTCTTTTGGTGGTTCCATAACTGTACCGTCTATTTTTCTCGCTCCCATACAATTAGGAAAATCAATACAAGAATAAAAAGTTCCATTCCTTGCCAACTTCTCCATCATGCTTTTATTGCAAGTAGGGCAAAGTATATTTTCAGGTGCTGCACTCATATTAGTTGCTTTGTCTATATCTTGCTTACTTTCAACATCAGAATGGAATGGTGTGTAGAACGCGCGTAGCATCTCGGCGTATTTCTCACTGCCATCTGCAATATTATCTAGTTTGTCTTCCATTTCTTTTGTAAAATCGTCACTTGTATATTTTTGAAAATGTAAAGTTAAGAAATCACTTACTACTATCCCTGTTGAAGTTGGTATTAGTGATTTATTAATTTTATCTACATAGCCACGGTCCTCAATGGTAGAAATAATAGACGCAAAAGTAGAAGGGCGACCGATACCACGCTTTTCTAATTCCTTTACCAGTCCTGCTTCGGTGTATCTGTTGGGTGGAGTAGTCGCTTTTTCCTCTACGTTTATCTGTTCCAATTTTATGTCGTCACCTGACATTACTTTTGGTAAATCATTTTCATCACCACGACTAAGTGGGTCAGCGATTAGCCAACCATCAAAAACTACTATGGATCCATTGATAGAAAATAGTGGGACATGAGCGTCAACACTTTGTGCTATTATTTTTGTGCGTAGCATTTTAGCTGCTTTCATCTGACTTGCTACTGTTCTGGCCCATATCATATTATATAATTTGTTTTCTTCTTCTGTGCTACCACCTGTTTTGTTTTCTGGGTGTGTTGGGCGCACTGCTTCATGGGCTTCCTGAGCATTTTTATTTTTAGTTTTGTATTCACGAGTTTCTAGGTAACTTTCTCCATAATTTTTGCTTACCACTTTTGCTATCTCAGCAGTTGCATCCTTGCCTAGTGAGGTAGAGTCAGTACGCATATATGTTATGAGTCCTTTTTCATACAGCTTTTGTGCTATTTGCATCGTCCTCTTCGGAGAAAAACCAAAACGATTTGATCCTGCTTGTTGTAAACTAGATGTTGTAAACGGCGCATTAGGATTACGGATTGCATCACTCTCTTTTACTTCGGCAACTTTCCATATATTATTTTCGCCACGAGTTTTTATTTCATTTGCCCTTGCATCTTCTTTTGGGACTTCATCACAAGAAAGTTTTAATTTGTATTTTTTGCTTTCTTTTATTTTGCCAACAGTTTCAAAATCACCATCTATTTCAAAATATTTTTCTGGTATAAAATCCTTTATTTCTTTTTCACGCTCGACTAGTATGCGGAGTGCTGGGGATTGCACACGTCCAGCTGATAATCCGTAACGAACTTTTTTCCAGATTATGTCACTGAGTTCATATCCAACAAGACGGTCTAGCACACGACGCGCCTCCTGAGCCTCTTTTAGGTTCCAGTCTATGTCACGAGGATTGGCGATAGCCGCACGCACTGCTTTTTCTGTTACTTCTGTGTAGGTTATTCTCTGGGCTGTTTCTATTCCTAATTCATCTTTTAAGTGCCAAGCGATAGCCTCACCTTCACGGTCGGGGTCAGTTGCAAGGAAGATGGTATTACTTTTTTTAACTAGTGATTTTAGTTCTGCTATTACTTTTTCTTTTTTTTCATCCACTATGTAAAATGGTTTAAAATCATTAGCTATGTCTATGGCATACTTTTTTGTGAGTTCTAGCTTTTCAACCTTCTTCATTCTTTTTAAAGTGTCACCCTTTACCACTTTCCCTTTTTTGTCAAAATATACGAATTCAGAGACGGGCAAATCACGCACATGTCCGACAGACGCACGCACAGTGTATTCATTACCTAGATATTTTTCTATCATTTTTGCTTTGGTTGGTGACTCGACGATGATTAATTTCATGTGTATGTTGTAGAATATTAAGTATCAATATAACACACAAAAAACTTTTTGCAAAAGGATAAGATTTTTTATGTTGACAAAAAAGTTAAAAAGTATTAGTATTACATTTGTAATTTTGACATCCTGTCAGAATAAAATGTTTAACCTAGGAGTTCATTATGAAGAAAACAAGTCAAATAGAAACCTCGCTAAAAATACTTTCAGTTCTGATTTTATTTTTAATCTTTTTTCTTCTGTTGTCTGTATATACCATTTTTAACCCAGTAGAATGGCTTCAATTCCCAGGGTTCTGGTGGTATTCACTTGGTCTCGTGTGTGTAGCCTTTTCCGTGACAAGAGTTTATTTTGAATCTTTTGACCTTGGAGAGAGAAGTGTCTTTGAGAATCCAGAAGAATATTATGCTTATAAATACAGTGGGGCTCATCTTAAGATAAGAGTAGAAAATTTTTGTGCAGAACAAACATATCTTTATGGTAAAAATTGGAAAAAGATGTTGAAGATAAATCAAAGAGATTCAGAAACTTTTAAAACTTTTGAAAAAGAAGCCTTGTGTAGTATGTTAGATAAAATATATACATTATATAAAATGTGCCTAGTTAATAATGAAGATGAAGAGCACAATTTTGTAAGAAGTCTTTTTATAGAAGTTTTAAAAAAAGAAATACCAGTAGGGTCACTTGACAGATTGATTGTGAATGCTGGACGACCAAAAATAGCAAAAGAGTTTAATATGATTTAAATATTTGCATTTCCAAAAGAGTAAGATTTATCTTACTCTTTTTATTTCGCCAAAATTATCTATAATATAATTTTTAGATTCTAGATTAGTAATGGCGATTAACGCTTCATGAGCCAGTAGTCCAGACTCTTCTATCAATGTATCCTTATCAAGTGGTGCTGAAAGTAATATCATAATTGCTTTTTCTTTTTCATCGAGTGAGTCAAATACTCCATTTGCTTTGTCCATATTTTTATCCAAATATTTTTCTATACCATTAATATTTTCAAAGAGAGAAGTCTGATCCCCTGATTTTATATTTAATAATTCTAATATATCTTCTGAACAGGTCACAGGGTGAGCGCCGTCCTTAAAAAGTTTTGCTGTACCACGTGAATAAGCTGAGAATATTGACCCCGGCACTATAGCTACTTCTTTTCCATATTCCAGTGCTAGCCTTGCAGTTATCTGTGTGCCACTTTTTTCTTCAGCTTCAACAACTAAAACAAGATCCGATATGGCTGCCATTAATCTGTTGCGGGCAGGAAAATAATATATCTGTGATCGTTCATCATGCTTGTATTCTGAGATTAATGTGCCATTGTTTTCTAGTATTTCCTTTTTTAATTTTACATTCGTGGCGGGATATATTACATCATCATTAAGACCCGATCCTGGAAAAGATATGGTTGGTATGTTGTATTTGAGTGCAGATTTGTGAGCATGCGAGTCTATACCCATGGCTAGGCCACTCACTATTATTATGTTATGTCCTTGTAAACCTCTGACTAGGTGGTCAGTAACTTCTTTTCCATAAGTAGTGGCTTTGCGTGAACCGACAATGCAAAGTATTTTTGCGTCAGTATTTAAAAGCTTTTCATTACCTATCACGTTTAATTCTTTTGGTATTTGATTTATGTTGAGTAGTGGGGTAAATAAAGAATATTTTTTAAAGTCTGATTTTTGTATATTTAAATATTTTTCTTCAGGATCTGTTTTCATTTGTTTAAATACTGTATTAATATATAGTATAGCAAAATAAATGGGCAACGCCGAAGGCGTTGCCCATTTATTTTGTGCATAACTATTAATTAGTGAGCAGCAGGTTTAGACCCTCTACTTATTACAAAGTAAGCGATAATACCAGCAATGAGTGCAAACTGAGTGTTGGCTGGCATGTTGCCATTAGCTAGTATTAAAACTAAGAAGCCGATACCAATAGCTTTTCCCATCGCATTGTTACCTCCTGCAGCTGGTGCGGGTCCGTGAGCGTCTGACATATGTTTATATTTATTTAAATTACTTGTCTATTAATACATTCATTATACATATATGTAGTATATATATCAAGCGGTATCTGCACAGTATTTTTATTTACTTATTTATTTTGTATTTGCTAAAATATTAAAAATATTGTATTATAACATTTCATGAATATTCAATAAATCATTTTATTAGTATTTGTTCTTTGTTATTGTTTAAAAAGGGAAAATTATGGCTACAGTAAAACCTGGGAAGGTTAACAGGACTCCATCTTTGAAAAATGTAAAAGTTGGAAAAGGAAAATTGGAACTAACAACAGAAATACTCGAGAATATATTAACAGAAGAAGGTTGTGATTACTTTTCCTTCTTTGGAAAAACTTCACTACTTTTAAAAACTGTAGCAGATGAAGAGAGAAAAGATTTTGCAAAAAGTCTAGGAATTCATCTGACTCAATACAAAAGCGGTACAATACTCAAAACAGTGCATATGTTACAAGACATCATGTTGATGAAGATACAAAATCTTGAAGCTAAGATTTTTGGTGGAGGATTATCTTTTACAGATACACAAATCCAAGACTTTAAGCAATTATTTTTCTGCACAGCAGCTGATCAGAATATGCAGATTATTTTTGAGCTTGATCTACGCTACTTTAAAACAGTAGAGATGACGGGCGAAGTGATTAGAAGTAAAGTCCTTAGTGTAGAAAGAGCTTTGTACCCATTCCTCTTTTCTATTCTTCAGGCTTGTACTGTAGATACTAATGATATTAGTAGTAACAGAGTTACAAAATGCTTACAGGTTTTAGAATCTGTATCATTGGCAAAAGAGCATTCAGTTGATAAGCTAGACAATACTGTTGGTGCTTATTCATTTTTATCTCTTGCTTTATGTATTTGTCTGCAAGCTTATGAAGACAAGATCATAGATATAGATGAAAAAAAGTTTAGATTTTTAAACACATATTTGGCTCATCAGTCTCGTAATTTATCTTTTAACAGAGGAAGAGAAAATGTAAAAGCTTTTGAAGATTTTGTAGGTCATGCATTTGATTGCATCGCTTTTCAAAATAAGATTAGGTGACTCTTTTCCTTTATAATTTTTATTTAATACAAAATATTATTCGTTCTTTTCATTAATTTATTTTAGGAGGTTATTATGATTTCAGAATTCTTTCGCACTCTGTTCAGCTTCGAAGCTAAAGGTTGGATTCCATTTGTATTAGCCATTCTTCTTCTTATGTGGTTTCTTATTTACAAGCAAAGCCAGAAAAAGTATTATGTTCAATTCAAAAATGGTTTGATATTTTCAGCAAAAACTGTCTGGTATGAATTTTCTTGGTTTCAAATGATGGAAGTAAATACGTCTAACCTAGTCGCTGTCTATAAAAAGTTAATAGAATTAAAACATGAACCTGAGTCTGTTTTGAATAAAAAAATGTCTGATTATTTGTTCGCAAAGATAGACACAAATAGACTCAGTTCTGTATTTGAAATCTACGAACTTTATGAATCTTTGAAAAATGAGGATAAAGTTCAAGGTAATTATCTCTATCGAAAAATGTGTTTTTTCTTGAATTCTTATGATGAAAAATTGTTAATTGTTGACCTTAACATTAACAAGGAATTATATAATTACACATTTTTGAGAGATTTCCATGAAAGTGTAAAAAACTTTGAATCGGACGATGCAAAATCATTTATGAACTTTATAAGAATATATTCAGGGTCAATATACAAGAAATTAGATATTATTCGTGAGTACATGAGTGAAGAAAATAAAATGAATAGGTATGTAGACGCAAGAGAAGAGTTCTTAGGATTTACAAAGATATCTGAATTACCAAAGATGTGGAAGATGTTCCATATAGACCTAGAAAAGTCATGTGGATCAAGATTCCAAAAAGTCATAGATTGTGACCTGCGAGAAAAAGTCTCACAAAGGCTGTTGCAAGTAATAGATGAGTCTGATGTTTTGAATGGTTTGATGGGACTTAAGAATCTAAAAGAATTATTCGATATACTCAGCGAATATATTATACTTCAGGATTTGATGGATTTGTATTTAAAAATTACAGATCCAGACTTTACAAAAGTAAATCCTGAGAATTAAAAACACAAGCAAGTAACTAATTGAAATAACATTCAATCAAGTGCTTGCTTTTTTATTTACTAAATCAATTTGCTAAAATATTAAAAATGTTGTATTATAATGATTCGTTGATAAATAATTAAATATTATTTTATTCTTAGTTCTTTTAATTCAGAAAAGGAAATAAATCATGTATTACTACTGCATAGACGTCGCAAATGGGAAAAGCTTTATACATCATCCATCATATTTTAGAAATAATTGGGGTTCAATACCACTAAAAGAATTAATTTCTTTTTGGTTGGGGCATAAGAAAATCCTAAAAGCCAACTTTGTAAAGAAGTTATATTATGGATATTCTGTCTCGCCTAAAACTTTGTTAAAAGAGGCGGATGAGTGGATGCCTACAGAAAAACCAGAAGATGATTTTGGCTTCATGTTCAAGCATTATCCAGAAGTTGTCATACCTGCGATGCTTGAGATGGGAATCTTCTTCAAAATCTTAAATGCAATTTTAGAAAAAGCGAATGATTTCAGCTTCACAAAAAAGAAAAACATCTCTGAGGTTTTAAACTCAGCACGAATAAAAACCATTTTTGGTATACAAAAAGATTTTACTTTAAGTGATGACGATCAAAAATTCGTTGCAATTAGAAATGTGTTTTCTTTTAGGTCTACAGATGATTTTTGTGTAGAAAAGTTAACTGAAGCAACTAAGACTTTTGAAGATGCTCCTTGGCATGATCTTTTAGAAGCTAATGCAAATCTTTTGGAGGTTTATAGAAAATACAGCCCTGTTATTATTGATCCAGAACATGAAGGCTTTACAGACAGTCAATTCTTCCATAATTTTGAAAAGTGGGGTGATGAAGTTTTGCTCAAAAAAGTTTCGGCTTTTTTAGCTGAAGAAAACAAAAAAGATTTTGACACAGAAAAAGTTTTTAATTTTGTAAAAAAGTATTTACCTACTGATAAGATGATCACATTTTTGAACTCTTTGAAAGATGATGAAAAGTCTGAAAAGTTGTTTAATATTAATCTGTGTCTGTGTCTATTTCATTATTATGAAAAATCTGAAAAAAAAGCTCTGGATATTAAATTGCAGATAGCTGCTGATTATCTTCTGCGTAAAATTGAATCAGGTAAGCATGATGATTGTTTTGTTGAGTATGAAAGCACACCTATTGGCTCTGCATTTATAGAAGCATTAGCAAAGCGCTTATACGAAAAAGAGATGATTTCTGAAAAGCCTTAGTCTCACAGAGAGTTAAATTAAAAACACAAGCAAGTAACTAATTGAAATAATATTCAATCAAGTGCTTGCTTTTTTATTTACTAAATCAATTTGCTAAAATATTAAAAATGTTGTATTATGTTATTTCATGAATATTTAATAAATCATTTTATTAGTATTTGTTCTTTGTTAGTATTTAAAGGAGTAAGCAATGACTTATTATTCGAAGCAGTATCCTGACCATGCTTTTGAAGACAGTTTAACTTTAGTGATAGCAGAAGCATATAACAGCAACAACTTTTGGCATTATCATGATTATGAATCTTTGCTTTTGCAGAGAAGTGGTAGAGTTAAAAAATATTTCTGGAGTATGGATAAGCAAACCTTAATTGGTGTTCGGAGGAGTATTTCCCTCGAAGTTAATGATTACAAACAGGCATCATACGTCATGCGATTAAAAGCTGAGTATGAAAAATATTTAGAAGTAATGATGGCATTCCATGATTATCTACCCTTTAAAAAAGAAGAACTGTATGAGGCTGTGGACAAAGCTAAAAAAATATTAGCTCCAGAAAACTTGTCCAAAATAGCTGAGGAGTCACTGTTAAAAGTCTTGGCTTTGCCTGCTTATGATGTTTTATTTTATTTTGATGGGGGCCATGAATATCTTTTGCGTGATTTATTTTATGGTGTAACAAAAGATAAGATTGCTTATGAAGCTCATATGAAAAAAGGTAAAGAAGAAGTCCTTCGAAAACTGGATTTACTTTTCAATTTGATTCCTGATCTAAAAACCAATCAAGGAGGTGAAGAGATGTATGCAATATACAGCTTATCACCAGCCTTCAAAGACATGACTTTTGAAAAAGCGGAAAAATTATTAGAAAAAATTAAGCAAGTATATACTGTATCGGAATTAGTACTGACTGAAGGGGGTGAAAGAGAAAATTCTAGTGCATACTTCACACTCTTGCATGTCTTTAAAGCAGGTTAGATAAAATTAAGAGCAAAAGGTGTCAATACAAGCAAGTAATTATTTTGATTAATATTCAAAATAATTACTTGCTTTTTTATTTACTAAATCAATTTGCTAAAATATTAAAAGTGATGTATTATGTTATTTCATTAACATTTAATAAATAAAGTTTATTTATGTATTAATTTTTAATTGTCCTTTAATTTTAGTTTTCAACAAAAGGAGAAATCATGTTAACTAAATCAATGTTCACTCATTCTGTATTGCAAGATACAAAAATTCAAAAAAAGGAATTGGGTTATTTTTACGGTAAATACTTTATTAATTTCTTTTCATTATGTGCCTTATGGCACAGTAGCAAAATATGGCAAGAAAATAAATGGTCTAAATATTTTGGAAGAAAATTAACTAATTTTCAAACAAAGTTATTAAAAGATGAAGTAACTCTTTCAAAAATTAAGCCTGTAATATTTTCTTCGGAAAAGTTTATTAGCATCTTAACTTTAAAGTTAGAACATCAAAGGCTGGTTATTACGGTGCTAATGGAAATGGGTATATTTCAAGAGATAATGCAAAAGCAAGTGGAAGTGACCTTGAATAAAAGTTATAAAGACAGAAAAAATCTTTTGGATTTTATGAAGTCTGAGATTTTTGAAGAGCTATGTATTTCTTACTTTACAAGAGTTGGTGGTGCAGAGCAGACAAAAGAAAATGCAAATAAGTTAGTTTCGTCGAGAGACAAGCTTGAAAAAACTTTTTCCAAAGAGGTCACAAAACCGATTTTAGAAGAAGGTATTAGCTTTCTACATAACTGCAACCTCGCATCTTTTGAGAAGGAAGAGCAAAAATACAGACAAGTATTGCTTAATCTTTATCCTGAAATAACAGAAAAAGATGAAAAGTTTATTGCTAGTTACAAAAGAGATAAGCTGGAACAGTTTTTGAAAATAGATTTTTCAAAATACGAAGGGGATTTGGCTCAGCTTATAGACTGTGTTATGGACAAGATGACCCAAGAAGAAGCGATACAATTCTTTCTTATTCTAGAAGTTAAAAATGTTCCATTGCTTATCAGTATCTGTAAAGATATTTTAAAGTTAGAAGTAAGGGCAAATCCTGTGTATGAAAATTATGAAAAGTTTAAAGCTTTGATAAATATTTGTAAGTCTATGATTCATACTTTGATAAATCAAAAAGACAAGCTAGTTTTAGGTGATTTGTATTTTCAGTCAGCTGATTTTTGTGGCCTAAAAGTTGCTTATAAAAATATAAATAATCAGGCTGAAGTAAGTAGAGTGAAAAATATGATCGGTTAAAAATACTTTTTTTGGAGATTATTATGACGGCTGTTACAGAAATAGGAAAAGACAAAGATTTAGTTTTGTCTGATGAAGATAAGAAGTTGAGGCTTGAAAAGTGTGCGAATGATTTGGAGTCAGCAAACTTTACAAATTTAAAAGTAAGAGAATATCTTTTCAAGAAATGTGTAGAAGATTATTTTACAGAAGAAGAGCGTATAAATCCTGATAAAATCATTTTAGAAAATAGACTTAAAAGAATCGAAGATTTTCTGAAAACAAATTTTATTTTGTTAAAAGATAAATATTTGAGTCAGGTAGAGTTAGAAGGCAGATTACTTTCTTTTATCTATGATTTTTTAGATGCAGATACTTTGGTAATTTTCTTAGTAAAGCTTGAAAGTATGTTAGAGACAAGTATATTACTAATTAATATTTGTAAGAAAATGTTATTAGGTGAGAAGGTATTTAGCTTTTATGCGAAGAGGACTTTGGAGAGTATGATATATACTATGAATTATCATGTGCTGCGAGATGAGGAACTCATAAATCATGAGCATTATGGAGAGAAGATAGCTGATATAAAGCTAAGATCCAGAAGAAATAGTATATCGAGATCTCCAGATAGATACTGTTATAAGGATTCTAAAAATAATTAATTTACAGCAAGTGTTTGATACAAAAGCTAGTAATTTATAGTTAATAAAACTGTAAATTAGAGACTTTGGATTAAGTGCTTGCTTTTTTTATTTTTATATGATAAGATACTCATTACGTTCGTTGACAATTCAATCCCCGGAAAGAGAATTTGTTATCTCAGTGATTAACAAAATGCTTTTGCATTTTGTTACATTGATTGGGGTCTTTTCAACTCTTGACCGGGATATCACAAAGTCCACACTTAGCTAAACAGTAAGTGTGGCAATTCATAAATAAACTTGTGCGAGTGGCACATGCTAATCAGGCATGTTGCCATCGTAAAAAAATAGAAACAAAGGGACATGTAGTATATACAGTTCCTAATAGGACAATTAAGAGCATAGGGTGGATACCTTGGCTCAAGGAAGCGATGAAGGACGTGGTCAGA
>JAYSVC010000035.1:0-35502 GCA_043718735.1 bacterium
AAATGGTTCGGTGGATGCTAACGAGATATTACAGCAGTATGTAACTGACCAAGACAAGAGAGGTAAACTTAAAACTGCCATGGGGCAAGCCGTAGATGCTTATCAAATCAAAAGAGACCTCATTAAATCAATAAGAGCCAACAGAAACCTGAAAGATGTTGTAAAGTTTTATTCTCAACATTTAGAACAGCCACTAAAAGATTTTGTTTTTCCTAAAAAGAGAATAATACCAAAATCAAAAAAAGAGCTGAGAAGTTTGTTGTCTCGATAATTTAAACTTACATAATTAAAACTAAGCGCGCGCGAGGGACGAAGTTCCGAGCGCGCTTTTTCTTTGCAAAAATAATAAAAAAATGTTAGTGTTAGCTAGTAATTTACAGATTGGCTGTAAGTTATTAGTATTTAAAAGGAGAAGATTATGTACGCGAGAGATTTTTGTTATTGGTTACAGGGAGCTATCGAGCTCGGAGGTATCGACGAGAAAAGTTTTGCAGACAAAGCAAAAGTAGATATGGTAGAAAATCATCTCAAGATGGTTACTGTCATGGAAGAAAATGAACAAAATAGAGACGCTCGTAACTTTTGCCTTTTTCTAAAAGGGGCAATCGGAATGAGAGATGTTTTTCCAGTTTTTTATGAAGATGTGAAGAGTAGGCTACACAGTGTCTTTGAGCACGAGATAGATCCAAGCTTTCCGCTCGACAAGAAAGAAAAGTTAAATCAAGCTCATAAGCCAAATCTTGGAGAGACTTTGATCAGGTGTTAGAAATTGTTTAAAGGTTGTAATTAAGCGCGCGCGAGGGACGAAGTTCCGAGCGTGCTTTTTATTTGTCAAAATGACCTACTGGGTTTTTATAAACCCTAAAACTCCTTTGCAAAAGTATCAATTATGTGTTATAATCTGAAGTATTCGCTTAGTGTCTGTGTATCCATTACATACGCACTATGACTTTACATGTTCTATGTATATGCGAAGGTCCTCTAATCACGTTACGAATAGATGTAACGGGTAAATGACCGGTCAAAATCAGACCTAAACATTAAGACAGAATAGTCTTTAAAATTAACGCTTATTTAACAAAATTAACTAAAACTAAAATATAAAAATATATGGCAGCAGAAGCTTTTAATCGTAATAAACCACATATAAATGTAGGTACAATCGGACACGTAGACCACGGAAAGACAACTCTTACCGCTGGTATCCTTAACGTTCTTCACTTAACTAATCCTAATATTAAAGTAAAAGGAATAGATGAGATTGACAAGGCTCCTGAGGAAAAAGCTCGTGGAATCACAATTTCACTTTCTCACTCAGAGTATGAGACAGACGCTCGTCACTATGCGCACATCGATGCGCCTGGTCATGCGGACTACATTAAAAACATGATCACTGGTGCAGCTCAGATGGACGGTGCGATACTTGTTATTGCAGCTACAGACGGACCTATGCCACAAACTCGTGAGCACGTTATCCTAGCGAAACAAGTAGGTGTGCCTAAGATGGTAGTATTCCTTAACAAATGTGATATGGTTGATGATCCAGACATGATAGAACTAGTAGAAGAAGAGATTCGTGAAATCTTAACTAAAAATGGTTTTGATGGTGTTAACACTCCAATCATCCGTGGTTCAGGACTTAAAGCTTCAGAAGCTACTGATATTAACGACCCTTGGGCTGTTAAAATCACAGAGCTAATGACAGCATTAGACACTTGGATTCCAACTCCAGAACGTGATACAACAAAACCATTCCTAATGCCTGTAGAGGATATCTTTACAATCGAAGGACGTGGTACTGTAGTAACAGGTAAAATCGAGCGTGGTATAGTAAAATTAAATCAAGAAATTGAAATAGTTGGACTAAAAGACACTGTGAAGACTACTGTAACTGGTATTGAAATGTTTAATAAAAACCTAAGCGAAGGATTAGCTGGTGACAACGCCGGTATCCTAGTTCGTGGTATTAAAAAAGAAGATATAGAGCGTGGACAAGTTTTATGTGCCGTAGGTACAGTAAAACCACACACAGACTTTGAGTGTGAAGTTTATATCTTGAAGAAAGAAGAAGGTGGACGCCACTCTCCATTCTTTAATGGTTACAAACCACAATTCTATGTGCGTACAACTGACGTAACAGGAGACTGTGTATTACCTGCAGGAACTGAAATGGTTATGCCAGGAGATACAGTTAAATTAACAGTAAAACTTATCAAACCTATTGCTCTTGAAGAACAAGGCAGATTCGCTATCCGTGAAGGTGGTAAAACTGTAGGTGCGGGAGTTGTAACAAAAATAATCGCTTAGTTTTCGAAAGAAAATCTGATAGATTTAAAACTTATTGCACATTAAAATAATTATTAACATGGCTACAAAGCAAACAAAAAAGAGTGTAGATACACCAAAGATTAGAATACGCGTTCGTGCTTATGAATCAAAAGCATTAGATCAGTCTGCAAAATTAATTGTAGATACTGCAAAGAGGTTAGAGGCAACAGTAATGGGGCCAGTACCACTTCCAACAGAATTTACAAAATACACAGTACTTCGTTCTACTTTTGTTTATAAAAATGCTCGTGAACAATTCGAGATGAGAGTGCATAAGCGCCTTATCGAGATTGAGAGTCCTAGTCAAAAAGTTATCGAAGCTCTCACCAACCTCTCACTTCCCTCTGGAGTCGATGTTGATGTAAAGATACAATAATCTAAGAAAAGACAAGAATATGAAATTCCAATTAGCAGAGAAATTGCAAATGTCGCAAGCTTTTGATGATGCGGGTAATGTACACGCTGTCACCATATTGCGTGCGCCAGGAGTAATAGTCACCGATATAAGATCAAATGATCGTGACGGATACCAAGCTGTTCAGGTGGGTATGGATGAACAGAAAAAACAAAGAGTTACAAAAGCAGAACTTGGTCATTTTGGAGATACTGGTTACAAGACTGTACGTGAGTTCAGAACTGAAACTGGCGACTTGCAAAAAGGCGCTACTATAAAAGCTGACATTTTTAATGCCGGAGATATAGTTCAAGTTGCTGGCCTGTCAAAAGGTAAAGGCTTCCAAGGTGGAGTAAAACGCCACGGTATGAGCGGAGGTTGGAATCAGCACGGTCAGAAACACTCTCATAGAGAAGTGGGTTCTATCGGTTCAACAGGACAACAAAGAGTTAACAAGGGAAAACGCATGCCAGGTCGCATGGGTGGTAACCGTGTTAGTGTTAAAAATCTTAGTATATTTTCAGTTGACGCAGTTAACGGATTTATATTAATCAAAGGTGCCGTGCCAGGTCGTCGCGGGACAGTAATAGAGATAATATCAAAGTCTAACTAAGTATAAAAATATGAAAACAAATGTATACAATCAATCAGGTGTAAAAGCCGGAGATGTAGAATTAAATGAAGAAGTATTTAATTATGCTTGGAATGGAGATTTGGTGCATCAAGTATTACAGTCTCAGATGAGTAATCAACGTGCGAACACAGCCCACACAAAAGACAGATCAGAAGTGCGTGGAGGTGGAGCTAAACCTTGGGCCCAAAAAGGCACAGGACGCGCTCGTCACGGTTCTTCTCGTTCTCCAATATGGAGACACGGTGGAGTTACACACGGTCCTCGTAATGACAGAAACTACAAAGAGGTTATACCTCGCGTTATGAAAAATAGAGCATTATTTGCACTACTTTCTCAAAAACTTCGTGACGGAAAACTATTATTTGTAGATAATCTAGAAGTACAAGGAAAAACTAAAGACGCTAATGACGTTATGATTAACCTACAAAAGGTCGACGGATTCAAAACTATCAATTGGAGAAAACACAACAATGCAGTAATATTTTCTGGTAATGCTACTAAGAAAACTTATCAAGCATTTCGTAATCTTCCAAATGTTAGATTTGAAAATATGGATCAGATGAATCCATTAACTATTGCCAACACTCGCTACGTAGTAGTAAGTAATCCAGCAATTATTAGTGAGTATTTATCTGACAAGGCATAAGCTATATATTCTAAAATAAAAATATGAAAAAAACAGAAATAAAAAAAGAAGTAACTGCAACGAAAGTAGTAGAAGCTAAAAAATATATAGTAAAGCCTAGAATTACAGAGAAAGCTAGTTTACAATCAAATGTAAATGCTTATACTTTTGTAGTGACTACAGATGCGACTAAACTTAACTTAATAAGCGAGTTAAAAAGAGAGCATGGTGTTACTCCTGTAAAAGTAAATATTTCTAATTTGCCATCAAAGCGAGTATTTATTCGTGGTAAAAAAGGAGTAAAATCTGGAATCAAAAAAGCTACTGTGTTTCTTAAAAAAGGTGACACAATAAAGCTAAGCTAAAATAGAACATATGAAAACATATAAACCAACAACACACTCGCGTAGATCAATGACTACAGTAGACTACAGAGGTGTATTAACAACAAATGAGCCGTACAAACCACTAACTAATGGATTTAGAAGAGGTTCTGGACGTAATGCATTTGGTCGCATTACCACTCGTCACAAAGGTGGAGGTCATAAAAGATCTTACCGTGATATAGATTGGAAATTTGACAAGATGAACATTCCAGCAAAATTGCAAACAATAGAGTATGATCCAAACAGAACTGGATTCATAGCATTACTTGCTTATGCTGATGGTCACAAAGCTTACACTCTACTTCCTGGTTCACTAAAGGTTGGTGATACTATTATCACTGCTGAAAAAGCTGACATACAAACAGGTAATAGAATGATGCTTAAAAATATTCCAGTTGGAACAAACGTTTACAACATCGAGGTTAAACCTCTTGGTGGCGCTAAGCTAGTTCGCTCTGCAGGTAATTATGCTCAGGTGGTGGCTCACGATGGAGGCTTTGCTTCTATCAAGCTCCCTTCTACAGAAATTAGAAAGATACAAGATACTGCTTTTGCATCTATCGGAGAAGTTTCTAATAATGAACATCATCTAGAAGTGCTAGGTAAAGCTGGTAGAAATAGATGGATGGGAGTAAGACCTACAACACGTGGTTCTGCCATGAACGCCGTAGACCATCCTTATGGTGGAGGTGAAGGTAAACAACGTCGTGGAACAAAACGTCCAAAGACTAAGTGGGGTAAAACAACAGGTGGACACAAGACTCGTAAAGGAAAGAAATATTCTAATGTGCATATTGTGGCTCGCAGGTCGAATGGTATTAGAAATAGAGATTCTAAACTCTAAAAATAAACATTAGAATTATATGTCAAGATCATCATACAAAGGTCCATATGTGGACGAGAGAGTATTAAAAAAAGTAATAGGTAAAAAACCAGAAGATACAGGCGTTATAAAAACATGGTCAAGGTCATGTGATATCGCTCCTGAGATGATAGGATTCACTTTTGGTGTGCACAATGGAAAAACACATACCGAAGTCCTAATTGAAGAAGATATGGTTGGTCATAAACTCGGAGAGTTTTCATTAACTCGCAAATTCACTCGTCATGGAGGTAAGATGCAAAAAGAGATAGACCAGAAAAAGAAGCAATCTGAAATAGATGCTGCAAAATCTGTAAAAGCTACAGCTGATACAAAAAAGAAATAAGTAAACTGAGAAGTTCAAACTTATAAAACCAATAAACAAATTATATGAAAGCCTTATTAAAAAATTATCGCCAAAGTCCAAGAAAGGTACGTCTAATAGCTAGCCTCATACAGGGGAAGAGCGTAAACGTTGCGATGAACCAACTAGAACACTATATCAAACGTGGTGCATTACCAATGAAAAAATTGGTAGCATCTGCGGTTGCTAATAGTGGCAAAAACCCAGACACTCTTATGATTAAGTCAGCAAGAGTAGACAAGGGTATGGTGATGAAGAGACAAATGCCTCGTGCATTTGGTCGTGCATCACAAATATTAAAAAAATGTTCTCATATCATAGTCGAGCTAGGAGATATAACCCCAAGTAGTAAATAAAAATATGACACACGTCGCAAATCCATTTTCACAGCGCTTAGGTATTATCCGTGACTGGAGGTCACGCTGGTACGTAGGTAATGCTGGAGGAACACAATATGTAAACGCACTTCGCGGTGATGTTTTACTTCGTGAGTATTTTAAAAAAGCTCTTCGTGGTATGTATATCGCTGAGATCATTATGGAGAGAAGTAAAGATATGTATCGTATAGCTATACACACATCACGTCCTGGTATGTTAATCGGGAAAGGTGGTGACGGTATAGAAAAATTACGTGCTAACATCTTAAAAGAAGCAAAAAGAAAAAAGATTATTATCCCAACTAATTTCAAATTAGACATTATTGAGGTAGCTAGTCCAGAATCTTCTGCTGCTATTGTTGGTTACATGATTGCTGAAGCTCTTGAAAAACGCCTTCCATTTAGAAGAGTGTTAAAATCAACTGCTGAAAAAGTTATGGCTTGCCGTGATGTGCAAGGTGTGCGTATCGGTATAGGAGGTCGTCTTGGTGGTGCCGAAATGGCACGTCGTGAAGAACTTCGTAAAGGTAATGTTCCACTACAGACATTACGTGCCGATGTAGATTTTGCAAAAGAACGCGCTAACATGACATATGGTGTTATCGGTATCAAGGTATGGATATACAAAGGTATGAAGTTTGATGGTATCGAAGCAGACAAAAAATCAGAACGTGCTCCAAGATTTGAAAGAGGAGGACGTGATGGATCTGACAGACCACGCAGACCTTATACTCCACGTGATCCATCAAAGCCATACACTCCACGTGCGCCTCGTGCCGAGGGGGCAGTAGACTCAGTAGGTCGTAATTACAGAACAAGCAGTGCTGCTAAATAGTACTATTAAAATAATAAATAAAAAAATATATGTTATTTCCAAAAAAAGTAAAATTCAGAAAGTGGCAGACTGCTCGCCTAAAAGGTGACAGACTAAACAGAGCAGATACAAAAGGAGTGGACGTTAACTTTGGAGCATTCGCACTAAAGGCAATGTCACAAGCCCGTGTTCTCTCGAATCAAATAGAATCAGCAAGACGCGCTATGCAAAGAAAAGCAGGTAAAACTGCTCAGGTATGGATACGTATTTTCCCTGATCGTCCTATTACTAAAAAAGCTGCCGAAGTACCGATGGGTAAAGGTAAAGGTAATCCAGAAGCATTTTGTTTCGAGGTTAGACCAGGACGTATACTATTTGAAATAGACGGAGTAGATGAGGCAACAGCTAGAGAAGCTCTTCGTAAAGCTGGCACAAAATTACCAGTTAAAACAAAAATAGTAGCACGTGCTAACTAATCAAAATTATAAAAATATGCAAACAGTAAAAAGACAATTAAAAGGTGTGGTTACTAGCGATAAAATGGACAAGACAGTAACTGTCAAAGTGGACAGATATGTCAAACATCCAAAATATGGCAAATACTATACAACTTCTAAAAAATACAAAGCTCATGACGAAGCAAATGCTTTTAAAATAGGTGATGTATTAATAATAGAAGAATCTAAACCAATATCAAAAGATAAATCACATGTGGTTATCGAAAAGGTTGGTGAAGGAAAACAATAATTATTAAAAATATTTAATACAATAAATGTATGATACAAGCAGGAACTAATGTAAAAATAACAGACAACTCAGGAGCTAAAATGGGACGTGTCTTTAAGGTCTTAAAAGGATCAAAAAGAAGATATGCTCGTATTGGTGATCTTGTAGTGTTGTCTGTAAAAGTCGCAGAACCTCGTAAACAAGTCAAAAAGAAAGACGTTGTATACGGAGTTGTTGTTAGACAAGTGCAACCAATGCGTCGCGCTGATGGTTCTTATATACGCTTTGATGATAATGCTGTGGTAATAGTTGACAAGGTCAAACTAGAACCAAAAGCAGGACGTGTCTTTGGACCAATCCCAAGGGAAATGTCTGAGATGGGTATAGACGGCTATAAAAAGATAGCATCACTAGCACCAGAAATTATATAAACTTATAAACCTAATAAAATAAATATAATATTTTTCAAAATTAATTTTTATAGACGTGAGTCAGGTCTTCTAAAAATTATTTTGCAAAAATATTAAACTAAAAAATATGATAAAAATGCATGTAAAAAAAGGTGATAAAGTAAAAGTAATCACTGGAAAGAATAAAGGTACAGAAGGAGTAATATTAAAAGCTTTTCCAGCAACTAACAGAGTAGCTGTAGAAGGAGTTAATCTTATGAAGAAAAATATCAAAGCTACACGCCCTGGTCAAAAAGGAAGTGTAATAGAGGTAAATGTTCCAATAGACGCAAGTAATGTAAAAAAGATTTAGTCTCTAAATCAAAGTTTTTACATAATAAAATAAATGTAAAAAAGTGGCGCCGCCGGCGCCACTTTTATGTTATAATAAATATACAAAAAAATAAAATTATGAAAAATTTACAAATCTTACGCAGACCTATCAATTATATACTATTGGCTTCACCTATCTTAGTGTCATCTTTTTTTGCTTACGCTTCAAAGTACCCAGCTTGGGCCAACACTTTATTGTTAACAAGTCTATTTGCAGTATTGTTTTCATTTTTATTTTATACTAATTATAAAAACAAAAAAGAGGCAACTCTTTTAGAAGTTTCATTACTTAGCCTATCTCTAGTTGTTGCAGTACTTTTTACCTTCTTCTCAAAGCCTTCCTATATTTTTAATTTATTTGGAAAGGGTATACAAGAGTGGAGCGGTTCTTCTATTTTAGTGCTATTTCTCGCAGCAGTCTTCTTTATTTCTTTAAAAGGCAAGTTAAATAAAGTGGCTATAATTATCTCACTCTCTGCTTTTGTTTATACAGTTGTTAATTATATTTTAGTTAAAAATAACATCGGTATTGCGAACTATACAGCTTATATTAATATTCCGATGCTTTCTTTCGCAAAGTTAATTAACTTAACTTTTGTTTTTACTGTAGTAGCCCTTCTTTCTTCCCTTCTTTCTTTTTACATAGAAAAGAAAAGCTTAATTTTTGCTAAAATAGAAAATAAAAAATGGTATACAATAGTACTTGCTTTAGTTTTGATTTTAACTTCTTGCTTACTAGCTAGAAACATATTAAGATACATGGCAGCTGATAATTACTTAAAAGCCTCTCAAGCTTTTTCAGAAAATAAAATCTCTGAAGCTAAAACAAAACTTAATAGAGCTATCGCTATATCTCCTTTTGATGAGTATTACTTGGGTAGAATAGAAATAAATACTTTAGAAATAAATAATTTATTAGCAAGTAATTCTACTAATACTGCTGAATTACAGAATAGTTACAAGACTTTGGTAGAATCTCAAATCAATGACGCCCAAAAAGCCATAGCATATGACAATAAGAATCCTAGAAATTACATGGCACTTGGTCTCGCTTATGAACGCTCTATGTTATTATCAAAAGAAGACGGCTATACAAAATCTATTGAAGCTTATGAAAAAGCAAGAGCTCTTGCTAGCGACAAAGATTACGTTGATGTGGTAAAAGCAAAACTGTCTTTTGGTGCAGAAAAAGAATCTGAAGCATTAAAATATATAGACAGCGCGCTCAAATACAACTCATCTTCATCTCCAGCATTATTCATATCTTCTCAATATTATGCTTCTAAAAATAATTTTAAATCAGCAATAGAGTATGGAGAAAAAGCGGTTCTAACTTCACCTCAAGCAACCGATGCACGTCTGTCACTAGGTTTATTATATTTACAGGATAAAAGGTATGATCAGGCAATACAAATGTTTGGCTCAGTGTTACAGTTAACTAACGGTGAAAATCTAGGAGCTATGTATTATCTTGGTGCAGCTTATAAAGCTAAAGGGGATATACAAAATCTAAAATTAGTCATAGCAGAGTTAGATAAAAGAGTTGACCCAAATAGTAAAGAAATGAAAGACTTAAGGAGTGGCATATCAAATAGTGAAGTAGAAGCTGATATTAAGAAGAATTAATAAGAAAACTATAGTTTTGTGGAGTTTAAGCTTGCAAAAGTTTTCATTTGTGATATAATACGGGAACGCTAAAAGATTGTGTACTGACCTAGCGATTAACAATCTTTAATAATTATTATCTCTAAAAGAGATAATAATTATTTTTATACCAATACTTTTCAAATATCAAATATGTCACAGGCTAAAAATAATAAAAGTGCTAACATTTCTGTTGCACTTTTACCAAAAAAGACTTTCAAGAAATACAGAAAGCCACTTATAGAATTACCGAATCTTGTTGAGAATCAACTCGCTTCATACAGATCATTAGTTGACAAAGAGATGCCTGAAATCTTCAAAGAGTTCAGTCCTATATCAGACTATTCTGCTAAGAAGTTTGATTTAGAGTTCTTATCTTTTGATATTGGTGCTCCAAAGTATGATGAAGTTTATGCAAAAGAAAATAAACTTTCTTATGAGGCTCCTATGCGTGGAAAGATTAGGCTTACAAATAAAACTTTGAACACTAAAAAAGAACAAGAGATATTCTTGGCTGATTTCCCTGTTATGACTGTGCACGGTACATTTATAGTGAACGGTGTTGAGCGTGTGGTAGTGCCTCAGCTAGCTCGTTCATTTGGTGTGTTTTTTGATACAGAAGAAGTAAAAGGTAAAAGATATTTTATCGCAAAGGTTATACCGAGCCGTGGTTCATGGTCAGAAATACTTTCAGAACCAGAAGATAATATCAGTGTAAGAATAGACAAGAAAAGAAAGTTCGGAATGATAACTCTGTTACGTGCTTTTGGGTTCGCATCGGACGAAGCAATAATAAAAGCCTTCTCAGAAGAGACAAGGGATTTTGTAAGAGCGATGATCGATCGTGAGCATGTAAAAACTGTAACTGAGGCTTATGTAGAAATATATAAAAAGCTTCGTGATGGTGACATGGCCACTCCTGAAAATGCGAAAGAGTATTTTGACGGACTATTCTCAAAAGAGAGATATGACATTTCTCCTGTTGGACGTTTTCGTTTTAATAAAAGATTTAATCTCCCAAATGATGCCAAGAACGCGGCAAAGAATTTAAGTAAAGAAGATGTAGTAAAAATAGTAGAAGAGATAATCAGACTGAACAGAAATCCAGAAAGTAAAGCTGATGATATAGACCACTTAGGATCAAGACGTGTACGCTTTGTGGGTGAGATGATGGCACAACAAGTTCGTAAAGGTATGTTACAGATGAAGAGAAATATACAAGACAAAATGTCAGTAATTGATATTGAGACAACTTTACCGATTACTGTCGTAAATCAACGTCCACTACAAGCTCGTATTAAGGAGTTCTTCACAGTGAATCAACTTTCTCAGTTCATGGATCAGGAGAATCTTCTTTCTGAAATTGAAAATCTAAGAACGCTCTCAGCCTTAGGTCCTGGAGGTCTTACTCGTGAGCGTGCAGGTTTTGAAGTGCGTGACGTGCATACATCACATTATGGTCGTGTATGTCCTATACAGACACCAGAAGGCCCAAACATTGGTCTTATTCTAAGACAGGCTAATTATGCTCGCATTAATGAATTTGGTATTATCGAGACACCATACGCCAAAGTTAAAAATGGTAAGATTACAAGTGAAGTAATATACATGAACGCTTTTGAAGAAGAGAGACATATAATTGCTCCTCTTTCTGTAAATTACGGAAAAGATATGAAAATAACAGGTGAGCGTATAGCTGCTAGAAAATATGCACAGCCAGCCATAGTGGGTATAGACGAGATAGAATTCGTAGAAGTTTCTACTAATCAAGCATACAGTATAGCGACGTCTATGATTCCATTCTTAGAACATAATGACGCTAACCGTGCACTCATGGGTAGTAATATGCAGCGTCAAGCCGTTCCACTAATGTGTCCAGACGCTCCCCTAGTATCAACTGGTATGGAGTCAGAGGCTGCAAAGTTCTTAGGGCGTTTAGTTTATGCTAAAAATGAAGGTGAGGTAAAATATGTTGATGCTAACAAAGTTATTATAAAAGTTGGAAAGAAAGAAGAAGAGTATCCATTAATCACTTTTTCAAAGACAAATGTATTCAACATGTTCCACCACAGACCAGTAGTTAATGTAGGTGATATTGTAAAAGTTGGTGACCTATTAGCTGATGCTTCAACATCAATAGACGGACAAATAGCTCTAGGTCAAAATGCACTCGTTGCATTCATGGCTTGGAATGGTAGTAATTATGAGGATGCGATTATACTCTCTGAGAGATTAGTAAAAGATTCTAAGTTTTCATCTATACATATAGAAGAGTTCATATGTAATGTGCGTGATACTAAGTTAGGCGCCGAAGTGACAACACATGACATACCGAATGTAAGCGAGAACAAATTACGTAATCTAGACGAAGATGGTGTTATTAGAATCGGTGCCGAAGTGTTACCAGGTGATATATTAGTAGGTAAAATCACACCAAAAGGTGAGACAGAACTTTCTCCAGAGGAGAGATTGCTTAGAAGCATATTTGGAGAAAAGGTTCGTGATGTAAAAGATTCTTCATTAAGACTAGATAACGGTAAGAGAGGTAGAATTATAGGTATCAAAATATTCAGCAGAGAGAGAGGAGATAATTTGGAATCAGGAATAATAAAGAGAATACACATAGAAGTAGCGCAAATCAGAAACATAACAGTTGGCGATAAATTAGCAGGTCGTCACGGTAACAAAGGTGTTATCAGTCGCGTGTTACCAGTAGAAGAGATGCCATACATGGCTGACGGTACACCGGTAGATATATTACTTACTCCACTTGGTATTCCTTCTCGTATGAATCTGGGTCAAATCCTTGAGATGCATCTAGGTTATGCAGCCGACAAGCTTGGTTACCAAGCGGTAGTACCAGCATTCCAAGGTGCGAGCGTAGAAGAAATACAAGAAGAGTTAGTAAAAGCTGGAATGGATAAATCAGGAACGACTACATTATTCGATGGTCGCACTGGTGAAGCCTTTGAGAATCCTATCGCTGTCGGACAAATGTATATGTTAAAACTCCATCACATGGTCGAAGACAAGTTACATCAACGTTCTATAGGTCCATACTCACTCATCACTCAGCAACCACTAGGAGGTAAAGCTCAGGGTGGAGGGCAGAGATTCGGAGAGATGGAGGTCTGGGCACTCGAGGGTTATGGAGCTGCTCATACATTGCGTGAGATGTTAACTGTTAAGTCAGACGACATAGAAGGACGCTCTGCAACATATGATGCAATTATCAAGGGGACAGAAATGGAAGAACCAGGAACACCAGCGTCATTTGTGGTGATGTTAAATAATCTACGTGGTCTAGGTCTAGACGTTACTCCTATTAACAGTAAAGCAGTAGAAGGAGAAGAAGAATTGATTGGAGACGGAATTATAAATGAAGGAGTCAGAGAAGATAGAAGATAAATTATAAACTCAAATCCTTTAAAGCTTTAAAAACAAAAACATAAAAAATATGAAAACAATAGATACAAAAAATTTCGATTCTCTCTCAATAAAAATTGCTTCTCCAGAAGCTATTAGATCTTGGAGTTTTGGTGAAGTAACAAAGCCAGAAACTATAAATTATAGAACAGGACGTAGTGAGCGTTATGGTCTTTTCGATGAAAAGATATTCGGACCTGAGAAGGACTATGAGTGTTACTGTGGTAAATACCGTCGTATTCGTTATAAAGGTATTATCTGTGAGAAGTGTGGAGTGGAAGTTTGTAAAAGTATAGTTCGTCGTGAGCGCATGGGTCATATAGAACTAGCTGTTCCTGTATCACACATTTGGTTCCTTCGTAATGTTCCTTCGCGTATTGCTATGATACTCGGTTCTACTCTTTCTGATGTAGAAAAAGTTGTTTACTTTGCGGGTTATATCATCACTCATGTTAATCAAGAAGAAAAGAAAAACGTAATTAATAGTTTAGAGTCAGAGTTCAAATCAAAAATAAAATCAGCTCAAGATGATAAGACAAAAGACAGACTGAATGAATTAATGAAAGAGGCTAAGGATGAAATAGATAATATCAAGCCTTGGAAAATCTTAGATGAGATGGTGTACCACAGATATGCCATGAAGTATGGATCATGTTTTGATGCAAAGATTGGTGCTGAGGCGGTGCATGAAGTATTTTCAAAAATAGACCTTGCGGTATTAGAAGCTGAGCTAGTAGAGAGATTAGCAAATAGTGGAGCTACAGAGCGTGAGAAATTAGAAAAGAGATTGTCACTAGTAAAAGCTTTTCGTAATGCAGGTATAAGACCTGAGTGGATGTTCATCAAGGCATTGCCTGTAACTCCTCCTGGCATTAGACCTATGGTTGCACTTGAAGGTGGAAGACATGCAACATCTGATGTTAATGATTTATACAGAAGAGTAATCAACAGAAATACTCGTCTTAAAAAATTAATGGAAATAGATGCACCAGACGTTATACTTCGTAATGAAAAACGCATATTACAAGAGGCTATCGACGCGCTGATTGATAACAGCGCTCGCCACGGTGATGCGGCTGTTGCCTTAACAGGACAGAAGAGAGTATTAAAATCACTTTCTGATTCACTAAAAGGAAAGTCAGGACTTTTGCGTGGTAACCTTTTGGGTAAACGCGTGGACTACTCAGCTCGTTCGGTTATTGTGGTTGGTCCAGAGCTAACTCTTGAGGAGTGTGGATTACCAAAGTTCATGGCCTTAGAATTATTTAAGCCATTCGTAATTTCAAAATTAATAGCCAGAGAGTTTACTTATAATATTCGTGGAGCTAACAAGTTAATAGAAGACAGTATACCAGAAGTGTGGGCAATATTAGAAGAGGTGATACAAGACAAATACGTATTGCTTAATCGTGCGCCAACACTACACAGATTAGGTATACAAGCTTTTAAGCCTAGACTAATCGAGGGACGTGCTATACAACTTCATCCACTTGTGTGTGAGGCATTCAATGCGGACTTTGACGGAGACCAGATGGCGGTACATTTGCCACTTTCTCCACTCGCTCAAAAAGAAGCTCGTGAACTTATGGCAGCGCACAGAAACTTATTAAAGCCAGGCTCAGGACAGCCAATTGTTAATCCTCGTATGGATATGGTGCTCGGTATGTACTGGATGACAAAGATGGTGGAGGGTGAAAAGGGTGAAGGTAAGTTCTTTGCCAGTGCGAATGAAGCTATAACTGCACGTGATTTTGATGCTGTGTCACTTCGCGCCAGCATAAAAATAATGCCAAGTGATAAGGAAAAGTATGCAGCTTTTGAAGGAAAAATATTTGATACTACAGTAGGAAGATTATTATTTAACTCTATATTCCCATCAAGTTACCCATACATTAATGAAGTTGTTGATAAGAAAAAGATCAATACTATAATGGAGGATATATTTGCAAAATATGGTGTTGAAGAAGCTCCAAAGATAATCGACAAGATGAAGGCTTTTGGATTCAAATATGCTGGAGTGTCAGGAACAACTTGGAACTTAACAGCTGTTGAGGTTCCAGTAGAAAAAGATGCTTTGATACAAAAAGGTTGGGATAAAGTTGGTCAAATAAATGACGATTTTAATGAAGGTTTACTTTCTAATGATGAGAGATACAGTAAGACCATAGATAATTGGCAAGTAATTAGAAAGGAGATCGAGGTAGTATTACAAAAAGATTTGGACACAAATAAATCTTCTTCAGTTAACGACCTTATAACTTCTGGTGCTCGTGGATCAATGTCACAGTTAATTCAATTAGCAGGTATGAAGGGTATAATCGTGAATAACTCAGGAGGTCAATCAGACTTTCCAGTTATCGCCTCTAACATTGAGGGACTATCTCCAGTTGAATACTTTATTACAACATACGGTGCTCGTAAAGGTAACTCGGATACAGCACTTAAGACTGCTCAGGCTGGATACCTTACTCGTCGTCTAGTTGACGTGGCCCAAGATGCTATTATTACTGAGGATGATTGTAAGACAGAAAACTTTAAAACATTTAGAAGACAAAATGTATTAGGTCAAAACTCTTCTATATCAAAAGGTGTAAGAGGTAGAATCCTGGCTAAGGATGTTACTTGCGGTGATGTGTCTTACAAAAAAGGACAGTTAATAACTACAAAAGAAGGAGAACAGATGGAAGCTTCCAGCATCACAGAAGTATCTGTATTCACTCCTATGTACTGTAACTCAGTGCACGGTGTATGTAAAAAATGTTATGGACTAGATATGGGTCGTAACAACATGGTGAAGATGGGAGAGGCGGTTGGTATTGTAGCTGCGCAGGCTATCGGTGAGCCAGGAACTCAGTTAACTATGCGTACATTCCACTCGGGAGGTGTGGCAGGTACTGACATCACTCAGGGTCTACCTCGTATCGACGAGATATTTGAGAGAAGGACTCCAAAATCTCCAGCGAATATCGCACATGAGAATGGAGAAGTCTTTGACGTTAGAAATGAAAACGGTGAAAAAACTATTGTTATACTAATGGATGAAAATGAATCAAAAGGAAACAAAAAAGGTAAAATGGTAGAATATACAGTATTACCTCGCCGTTCTGTCCTGGTCAAAAAAGGTGACAAGATTGTAAAAGGTCAAATCATGACTGACGGATCATGTGATATTGAAGAAGTATTTAAGAATGCTGGACGTGAAGCAGCTGAGGACTATGTAGTATCAGAAATCTTAAAGGTGTATGAGCTACAAGGTGCAGCCATCTCTAGAAAGCATATTGAGATCATTATCAAGCAAATGATGGGTAGAGTTAAAATCACTAAGGGTGGATCAACAAGGTTCTCTCAAGGAGATACAGTTGAGATCTCGACTCTTCGTAATGAAAATGCTATCGCCATCGACAATGCAGGCACAGCAGCTGAGTATAACAGTGTGATGATGGGTATATCAGACGTAGCCTTAACAACAACATCATGGTTATCGTCAGCATCATTCCAGAATACTACTCGTGTTCTTATCGCTGCTTCTACTCGTGGACAGATAGATAATCTGATGGGATTAAAAGAAAATGTAATCATCGGTAAGTTAATACCAGCAGGAACAGGAAAAGTTTCTTAATTATTTCTCTTAAAAAGTTAATAAAAAACGAAAACAAATAACAAAAAACACTTTATTTATAAAGTGTTTTTTGTTATTTGTTATTATGTTATAATATAAACAAGTGATAGATTTTTATGGACAACATACAAGAAATAAAATCAAAAATAAGTATACTAGAAGTAGTTAGTGGTTATGTACGCGTGGAAAAGTCCGGTAGTCAATACAAAGCCAGGTGTCCATTCCACAATGAAAAGACGCCAAGTTTTTATGTCTCACCATCACGCTCATCGTATCATTGTTTTGGTTGTGGTGAGAGTGGGGATATATTCAAATTCGTAGAAAAGATGGAGAGCTTAGAATTCAAAGACGCATTAAAAATATTAGCTGACAGAGCAGGAGTAACACTAAGTAAGATGAGAAAAGAAGATGACAGTAGAATGCTATCTCTTATGGAATCAGCAAGACAGTTTTTTGAGATAAGCTTAACAGAAAGCATAGAAGCTAAAAAGTATTTGCATGGCAGGGGGTTAACTGATGAAAGTATTAACACTTTTAAAATAGGCTATACAAAAAAAGACTGGCGATTACTTTTTGTGCACCTTATGATGCAGGGTTTTACTGATGAGGAGTGTGTAGAAAGTGGGCTTATAATTAAAACAGATGATAATAAATATTATGACAGATTTAGAGGGCGCATCATGTTTCCGATTAGAAATATATCCGGCGCTACTGTCGGATTCACTGGACGCATTATGCCTGAGTATGACGATGGTAAAAGTGGTAAGTATGTTAACACCCCTGAGACAAAGCTATATCATAAATCTAAAATACTTTTCAATTATGACTATGCCAGAAAGTATATTGCAGACACTAGAGAGGTTATACTCGTTGAGGGTCAGATGGATGTAATTATGAGTAATCAGTCTGGTATTAAAAATGTGATAGCAGTTAGTGGCACTGCCTTTACTGAGGAGCAAGTGAATATCATAAAAAGACTGGCTGATAATGTAGTCCTTGCTTTTGATAATGATGCAGCAGGTAAAAAAGCAAGTGAAAGGGCTGCTATTATGTGTGCTTATGGGGGGCTTGTAATTATGACCGTAGACATAAAAGAAAAAGACATAGCCGACATGGTACAAAACGATGCAAGTGAATGGAGGAGGGTTTACGAAAAAAAGATTCCATACATAGAGTTTTTAGCTAAAAACTTTTTAGACCTAAAAGAGGAAAGAGAAAAAATAAATTATACAAAAGAAAAAGTAGTTACCTATCTAAAGGCCATCTCTTCACCACTCGAGCGTGATTTTGCGGTTACTAATTTTTGTAGGATAACGAGCATTAGTAGTGAGGCCATAAAAAGTGAAGTAGACAAAAACTTACAAATAGATAATTTTAAAAATGCTTCTTCAGAAGAAACTAACTCTGAATATGGTGACGGTGCAGAAGTAAAAATAAAAGTTAATAAAAAAGAAAAAGTCATGTTGGACTTATTCGTGCTTAAAAAAGAATTAAATATTACAGAAGAAAACATAAGTGAAGAGATATTGAAACAAGAAATACCAGAAGAGATAACAATAAAAAGATTACATGAATTAGAACGTGAACATTTGCTGACTCTTGATTATTACAATGATTTAAAAAAAGAATATGAAAAAATAGTTTATGACCAAGAGCACAGAAAAATAATCGAGAAGATAAACACAGGTGATATTAATGCATTGCAAGAATTACAGAACCTTGTAAAGAGAAAGAAATAATGTTACTATAATGTTTCAGTGTTCTTTCTTTTGTTTTCAATTTTAAAATCAAGGAGTATCATTATGAGCTTTCCACACAAAACGTCTTTGATTGTTTGTATTTTAGCGGCAGTTATTTCAAGTTTTATCGCTTCATTCGGAGCAGGAACTTGGATGTTTCTAATACCCTATATGATATTGTCATACTTTGCAGTGCAGACAATGAGCGATTTGTTTTTTGATAAGAGCTTTATTCCAAAATTGGTTTGGGTTATATTATTTGGACTTGCTTATGCCATTTCTTAGAATAGCAGCTTTTCAAAATTAGCCTTTTCTACAGGTTGCGTATTCTTATTGTCTGATATCATTTGGCTCTGCAATGAGGTTTATAAAAAAGAGATAAAGCCCAGGTTTCGCTGATCTCCTTAAGAGTGTAATATGTGTATAATACGTATTGCACTTTTTTTATTTGCTAAAAAATATAAATAATGTTACTATATCAGTCTATGGCGGCAAAAAAAGTAGTGAGTAAAACAGTTAGTAAAAAAACTGTTAAGAATCTTTCAAAAAAATCAGTACAATCAAATAAAAAATCTCTTGCATCAAAAAATGCAAAAACAAAAATTTTAAATAATAAGACAGTTAAAAAACCTTCTACAAAAAAATTAGTAGAAAAAAAGCCAGCCAAGAAAGTTATTTCTAAAAAAGAAAAATTAAATAAAACCAAAACTAACAAGGTTGTTAGTAAAAAAGTTGCACCTAAAAAAACTGCAAAAGTGGTAAAAAAAGTTGCGCCTAAAAAAGTTTTAAAAGAAAAAGTTCGTAAAAATAAAATAATTAAAACAGTAGCAAAAAAACCTTCTATTAAAAAAACAAAAGAAGAGTTAGTTGAACATAGGAAAAAAAGTGCTCATGAGCATGCTTATAACGAGCTTTTTACTAAGGGTCGAGCGCGAGGGTTCATAACTTATGATGAGTTGATAAAAGCTTTTCCTAATATTGAGCAGCATTTAGAATTATTAGAAGAGATATATGAAAAGTTCGGAGAAGCGAGAATAGATATATTAGAAAGTGGAAATATTTTAGACCTAGACAACAGTGATGTTAGTAAGATGGTAAAAGAAAATGATGGTGGTGACAGTATACAGATATACTTAAAAGAAATAGGTCGTTACCCACTAATAGACAGTGAGGAGGAGATGACTCTGGCAAAGAAGATATTAGAGGGTGATGCAGAAGCTAAAAATATTTTAGCAAAGTCTAACCTTCGTCTTGTGGTTTCTATAGCTAAAAAGTATACAGGCAGGTCAGCTGACTTGTCACTTTTAGATTTGGTACAAGAGGGGAATATTGGACTTTTTAAAGCTGTAGAAAAGTTTGACTTTACAAAAGGTTTTAAGTTTTCAACTTATGCCACATGGTGGATAAGACAGGCCATCACTCGTGCACTCGCTGATCAGTCTCGCACTATTCGTATACCAGTGCATATGGTTGAGACTATTGCAAAGTATAAGCAGGTATTTAGGAGACTGTCTCAGGATCTAGGACGTGAACCACTGTCAGAAGAGATAGCAGTAGAGATGGACCTAGATATAGAAAAAGTTCACATGATAGAAAGTATAAATCAAGATACTGTATCACTTGAAAAGCCTATTGGGGACGATGATGACAAATCAACTCTGGGTGAGTTCGTAGCTGATGATAAGATATTGTCTCCAGATCAAGAGTCTTCGAGGAGAATATTAAGAGATCAAATAGAAGAGATATTAGCGGCACTTTCTGATAAAGAGCGTGAGATAGTTGAGATGCGTAATGGTCTCGGTCACCATGACGGGTATCAACACACATTAGAAGAGGTGGGAGCTAGATTTGGAGTTACTCGTGAGCGCATCAGGCAGATTGAGGCAAAGGTGCATGAGAAGATCCGTAATCATCCAAAGGCTGATAGACTAAGAAATTTTTAGAAATAAAAACCAGTACAAACATATTACAAAATACACTTATGGAATAAGTGTATTTTGAGTATAAGACAAAGATAAGAACAAATAACCTGTCAAGATTATATCAATATTTTCTTTATGTTATAATACAAATAATTGAAACCCAAGTAATTAAAATATCTATGATTTTTTTCGACAATCTTAAAAATAAATTCTCAAATGAAATAGGTATTGACCTAGGGACTGCTAACACTCTTGTGTATGTTCGTGGTGTGGGTATCGTTATAAATGAACCATCGGTAGTTGCCGTGAATGTAAAAACAGACAGGATAGTGGCCATAGGTGAAGCAGCAAAACAAATGATGGGTCGTACACCAACTCACATAAAATGTGTTCGCCCACTAGTTGATGGTGTTATTAGTGATTATGAAGTAACGGAGGAGATGTTAAGTTACCTAATTAATAAAGCAAACAGCATACATAAGAAAATATTAAGACCGAGAGTGGTAGTTGGTGTCCCAGTTGGTATTACTAACGTAGAGACACGCGCCGTGTATGATGCTGCGCGCGCCGCAGGTGCGCGTGAAGTATACATAATAGAAGAGCCAATGGCAGCGGCTATTGGTATCAAGATGCCAGTGCATGATGCAGAAGGGTCGATGATAGTCGATATTGGCGGAGGCACAACTGATGTTGCGGTCATATCACTTTCTGGAATAGTAAAAGCAAAGTCATTAAAAATAGCAGGGGATAAAATAAGCAATGACATAATCTCTTACTTAAAAGATGAATACAAAATACAAATAGGAGAAAAAACAGCAGAAGAAATAAAGGAGCAAATAGGATCAGCTATGCCAATAGGTGAGCCTGTAGAAGTTAGTATAAAAGGTCGCGACATGGTGAGCGGCTTACCAAAAGAAATATTTGTAAGTGATAGTGATATACGTAAAAGCATGTATTCATCAATCTCTCAAATCATAGATTGTGTCCGTGAAGTAATAGAGATGACTCCGCCAGAAGTGTTGACCGATATTATGAGAAAAGGAATTACTTTATCTGGTGGAGGTGCTCTCATAAGGGGGTTGGGCGAGTTAATGCATATACAATTAAAAGTTCCAGTGAATATTTGCGATGACCCACTAACAGCAGTAGCACGTGGCTGTGGTATAATATTAGAAGATGTAACAAAATACAAAGATGTATTAATAAAAGACCATGAAGAGATCTCATACAGATAATAATAAAATAGCCTTACTTATAATAGTCTTCTTAATTATTGCAGGCCCTGTTTTTTTGCTATCTAGATTCTATAATAATTTCTTTGTAAATATTTTCTCAAAGAGCTATACTTTTTTTACATTAGATGATAAAGAATTGATCTTTATAAAAAATGAAAATGAATCTTTAAAAAATGAGCTAGATAGATTAAGTGTAATACTTACAGAAAAAGAAATAACCGAAGAAGAGATAAAAAACGGCTTAACTGACATGTTAAAAGCTGAGAAAATAAGTTTTGATATCTTAAGTAAAGACATAATTTACTCGGATATTATTTTAAATAAAGGCAGTAACAGTGGGGTGAGTATAGGAAGTAAAGTCTATCTTTCTGGAATGAGACCAGTAGGTGAGATATTAGAAGTTTTTGAAAACTCTTCAAAATTACGCCTCTTTTCTTCTGATAATTTGGAGACAGAATTAATACTTAAAAACATAAACCAAGACACATCACTAAGTAATGTTATCGAACACGTTGATAGCTCCACTACTACAGAAGAAGCAGATATAATAAAGTCAGACTTTAAAAACATAAGAGATTATGCTTTTTCTGGTTTTGGTGATGGAGCATACGGCATACAAGTAAAAGTACCTGAAAAGCTTAATGTTAAAATAGGGGAATCTGTTTTCTTGAGGGGAGACAACACTCACAGTATAGGAACTGTACAAGAAATAAAAAATATAACTAGTCAAAAAGAAAAGTTACTTTTTATAAAAACTAACTATTTTAAAAGTGAAGGTTCTAGTTTTTATATATTAAAATAAATATGAAAAATATTTTTATAAAGTCAATTTTAATTATAGTCATAAGTATATGCTTATTTTTAGATATTGTTTATGCAAAAAATATACCAGTTTACAGTCTAATCATATTAATGTTATTATTTATATATTATGCTATTTCTTCAAAAATCAGGTAAAAAAAGAGGTCACGAGATAAATCCAGAAGAAATATTCATAGACTCTACTAATATTTCAAACCTAGATAGTGACAGTTTTGAAGGTAGATTTGAGAAAAATATTAATGTTATTATTTTCATAGTTTTCGGTATTTTATCTATTTTCTTATTTTCTTTTTTTACTTATAAATTATATATGCATCAAGTCTATAAGTATGACTATTGGAATAATTTTGCTATAAACAATTACATTAAAAAAAGCCCTATTTTCCCAGCGCGAGGAATAATAAAAGACAGGAAGGGAGAGACGATAGCATGGAATGAAGACCCGGAAACAGCAACAAGTAGTATACCAAAAAGATTTTACATAAAAGACGTGGGACTTTCATCTACTCTCGGCTATATGTCTTATCCTAAAAAAGATAAGTCAGGAGTTTTTTGGCAAGATACCTACAAGGGTCAATCAGGGCTAGAAAAGCAGTATAATGACTTGCTTTCTGGTTTGCGTGGTGAGAAAATATATGAAGTCTCAGTAAATGGAAAAGTTACAAACGGTAACATTGTAAAAGAGGCAAAAGATGGAGCCGATCTAGAGACTTATATAGACACAAATATACAAAAAGCATTTTATAAGTATTTAAAAGATGTGGTAGATGCTCAAGGTTTTAAGGGTGGTGCAGGAGTTATGATGGATGTGAATAATGGTGAAGTTCTGGCTCTCACTTCATATCCAGATTATGATAATAATTTATTTTCAAATGCTGAGACTGAGAAAGAAAAAAAAATTAAGAGTAACTATCTTGAAAATAAAAAAACTCCGATGCTTAACAGAGCAGTTAGTGGTGTGTATGTGCCAGGGTCAGTAGTGAAGCCATTCATGGCCTATGCTGCTCTGAATGAGGGGGTAATAGATCAGTATCAGAATATTTTTTCCAGCGGTAAATTAATAATTAAGAATAGATACGATGGGCCAGATACAGTATTTCGTGACTGGAAGGCTCATGGTTATGTAGATGCGAGGCATGCCATAGCAGTCAGTAGCGATGAGTATTTTTATCAAGTAGGTGGTGGTTATGGGGATCAAAAAGGTCTGGGTATTGATAGGATAGAAAAGTACATGAAAGCCTTTGGCTTTGCTTCCTCTACGGGTATTGATTTGCCATTAGAAAAAACAGGAGTAGTGCCAAGCAAAGCGTGGAAAGAAAAAAACTTTGAAAATGGTGTGTGGTTACTTGGTAATACATATCACACCTCTATCGGTCAGTATGGATATCAGACTTCACCTATTTCTCTCGCCCGCTCAGTATCTATCATCGCTAATGGTGGCAAGATTATAATTCCAAAAATAGCCAGCACCACAGAGAACAATAAAGTAAAAGATGTCGTAGATTTAAAATTAAATAAAGATTTCTTAAAAGTTGCACGTGAAGGTATGGCAATGTCCGCAAGTGAGATAGGGACGGCACATTATTTTAATGACTTACCATTTACTGTGGCGGCAAAGACAGGAACAGCTCAATTAGGTTTTTACAATGAGAGAGTTAATTCATGGAGCACAGGGTATTTTCCACAAGAGAATCCAAAATATGTTTTTGTTTTCATGATGGAAGGGGGTCCAGCTGAGAATAAGGTAGGGGCTAGTAAGATGATGAGAAAAGTCTTCGGAGATATATTAGAAAAAGAACCAGACTTTTGGAAATAAAAAATATTTATAAGGATTAGTCAATAGTGATAAAAATTACAAAAAATGGTATAATGTTACTAATAAAAATATGCAAGAAAAAGAATATATTACTTTAGAAAAAAAAGCTTCTCTCGAGGCTGAGCTTAGTGAATTAGTAACTTTAAAAAGACCAGAAATAGCAGCAGCTCTCGAGTATGCAAAGTCACTAGGTGACCTTTCTGAGAATGCAGAATATCATCAATCAAGAGAGGATCAGGCCCACTTAGAAGACAGAATAAAAGAAATAGAGCACATACTTAGAAATGCTGAGATATCTGAGCGTCATCATGCTGACATTGTAGAGTTGGGTGCCACAGTATCAGTTAAGAAAAAAGGTGACAAAGAAGTTAAAAAGTTTTTTATAGTAGGTAGTGAGGAGGCTGATGTTCAAGATGGTAAAATCTCGAATGAGTCACCACTAGGAAAAGCATTGCTAGGTAAAAAAGAAAAAGATGAAGCTGTTTTCCATAATCCAAAAGGTGACGAGGTGGTTTATGTTGTGGTTGCTATAGATTAATTATTTTTTAAATAATTTTATACATGAATTAAAAACTCTAATTATTTAGGGTTTTTAATTTACCACTATTTTTGCTATAATGATTACACAAATAAAAAACTTTTAAAAATATGAAGACCTTAAATGAAATAAGAAAAACATATCTGGATCACATGAAAAATCATGTAGAATATCCACACGTTGTAATTAGCAGTAGTGCGCTTGTGCCTGAGAACGACCCTACGACGTTGTTCACTGGATCAGGTATGCAACCGATGCTGCCATATCTTCTCGGTCAACCTCACCCATTAGGAAAGAGGATTGCAGACAGTCAAAAATGTTTCCGCAGTCAAGACATAGAGGAAGTTGGGGACAATAGACACACTACGTTTTTTGAGATGCTCGGTAACTGGTCGCTTGGCGATTATTTCAAAGAGGAGCAGATAGACATCATGTGGGACTTCTTGATAAATAAATTACAACTAGATCCAAACAGACTATACATTTCTATTTATGAAGGTAATGAAAAGTTAAATATACAAAAAGACGTGGTAGCTGAGAATGCTTGGCAAGAGAAATTTAAAAGTGTCGGTGTTTCTATAGAGAACAGGGTATTTGCTTATCCTGACAAGAAAAATTGGTGGTCACGCTCAGGTGTTCCTGAGAACATGCCAGTAGGAGAGCCGGGCGGTCCTGACACTGAAATGTTCTATGATTTTGAACATGATAAAGAAAATGTGATACACGCTAGTAGTGAGTGGAGTAGCGAAGCCTGTCATGTTAACTGCGACTGTGGTAGATACGTAGAGATAGGTAATAATGTTTTTATGCAATACAAAAAGACAGAGGACGGTGTAGAGGAGCTGATACAAAAGAATGTTGACTTTGGTGGTGGTCTCGAGCGTATGACTGCAGCAATAAATGATGACAGTGATGTGTTTAATCTCGATGCATTCGAAGGGGCGAAAAGTATAATCAAGAATATCTCAGACCAAAACTACGAAGGTGAAAATGTGTACGCTTACAGAGTGGTGCTAGACCATCTCCGTGCTGCTACATTTCTTATCGGCGACGGAGTATATCCTGGTAACAAAGATCAACAATACTTTGTCAGGAGACTGATCAGGCGTGCGGTGAGATTTGCAAAGAAGTTGAATATAAATAACAATTTCACACGAGAGGTATCAAAAACTTTTATAGATTATTATAAAAATGAATATACCAATCTCAGTGAAAAGGAAACAGATATATTAAAAATAATGGAAGACGAAGAAGTGAAGTTTAGAAAGACTTTAGAAAGTGGTTTAAAAATTTTAGAAGCTAAAACTTTCGAAATAAATCCTGTCACCCCACAAGTAAATCTATTTGAGAGCTTTACGGTACAAGATTTTGAGATGTTAGAGAGACGAGATTTTATTGACGGAAAATGGCTTTTTGATTTAAATCAAAATTATGGCTTTCCGTTTGAGTTGGCAATAGAGGTTTTAAAAGAGAAAGATTTGATTCATGGAGACAATCACCTTATGTTTTTAAAAAATAATTTTGATATAGAAAAAAACAAACATTCAGAAGCCAGTAGAACAGCATCAGCAGGAAAGTTTAAAGGTGGGCTTGGTGGTGATGGAGAGATAGAGACCAAGTATCACACAGCGACACATATGCTGCACGAGGCGCTTCGTCAGGTGCTCGGCGAGCATGTATCACAAAAGGGGAGTAACATCACTAGCGAGAGACTACGCTTTGATTTTTCTCATGATAACAAAATGACTGATGAAGAAAAGAAAAAAGTAGAAGTCATAGTAAATGCGGAGATAAAAGCAAATCTAAAAGTAACACGAGAGGAGGTTAGCTATGACAAAGCTCGTGAGATGGGAGCTATAGGAGTATTTGATAACAAGTATGGTGAGATGGTGAGCGTGTATCATGTTGGAGACTTTTCTCTCGAGTTCTGTGGTGGGCCACATGTTGAGCATACGGGAGACATGGGAGTATTCAAAATCTTAAAAGAAGAAGCGGTCTCCGCAGGTATCCGCCGTATCAAGGCGGTGTTGGAGTAAGAAAATATTTATGTTAGTATTAAAATATTCAGACAAGGAAAGGCTGGAATCAGATGCTTAAAATTATGAACAAAAAAGACTCTTGTATTATTATAGATTTCGATGGTACCATCACTAAGAAAAATGTGATGGGGGGGGTAGTGCCTTCGATAATCTCTACACTTCGAAGCGAAGGACATCTTGGTCTCACTTACAGTGAGGCTGCTTATGCTCTCGAGGCAAAGTATAGACCGATGGAGATTAGTGAAGACCTATCTTTTTCAGAAAAGTTTTCTGCGATGAATGAGTGGTGGGAAAAACATTTGGATTTACTTCTAAGTTCAGAATTACATATTGATCATTTAAAATTAGCGGCTAATTCAGAAAAGATGATATTGCGTGAGGGGGCGAGAGAAGTTTTTAACTTCGCAAATGAAAACAAAATACCAGTAATAATATTTTCTGCTTCAGGTATTGGTTTTGAACCTATAAAGTTTTTCTTAGAAAGAGCGAATCTCTTAACTATTAATGTGCACATAGTTTCTAATCAATTCATCTGGAACGACAACGGCATAGCAACAGGTAGAGTAGAACCACTGGTTCACAGCATGAATAAAAACATATCTGTTCTTAATCTTCAAAGTGAAAAAGCCTACAAGGAAATAGAAAATAAAAAATATGCTATTGTTGTGGGTGATAATACTCATGATGCAAAAATGGCAGAAGGTATAAGCTTTGAAAAAGTAATTACTTATGGGGTGGTCAATGAAGTTAATGATAAAAACAAAGAGACTTTTAAAAAAGCTTTTGATAAAATAATTTTAGACGGAGAAAGTCTGGAAGTAATAATAAAAGATTTATTGTAGTTTACACAAGACATCAGAAGAAAAACTGGTGTTTTATTTTTAGGTATTTTAATGTTATAATTTAGAAAATGAAATACATAACATATACAAAAAAAGACTGGCAATGGGTGAACATGAAAGAGTCTGAGATAAAATCTTTTCCAAAAATAGCGGCGAATAGCATAAAAGAAAAGTTAAAAACTTTTCAGAGTATAAAAAAAGAAAATAGGACTTTTGAAAATACAGTGCTGGCTTATGAAAATGCTAATGACGAAGAAAGCTTAGTTTTCCACAAGATATCAACGCTCGGCATGGTCAGCGATAAGAAAAATATTAGAGATACCGTTAGTCTGGCCGAGGTTGAGTTCTCTAATTTGTGTGTGGACATTAGTTATGATATTAAAAATTATAAAGCCTTCAAGGATTATTATGAATGTAATTACATATTAGAAAAAAAGGAAGGTAAATTAGACGAGCAAGGTATAAAATTAGTTGAGGACGTTATGCGAGGATTCAGACGTATGGGTTTTGATTTGCCAAAAGAAAAACAAAGCAGAATAAAAAAAATAGAAAAAGAAATAAGTAAGCTGTCAAATGAATATGATAAAAGATTAGCCGAGAACACAGATCATATACTGTGTGATGAGGGTGAGATGTCTGGCATACCACAAAATGTTAAAAACTCTTTTGCAAAAGTAAAATTACAGAACAAAAAGACGGGTGAAGTAAAAGACGTATACAAAGTAACTCTGGAATATCCAGAATACGGACCATATATAAAATACGCTGATAATAGAAAAAAAAGAGAAGAGATATACAAATTATTTTTAAATCAAGGAGGAAAAAGAAACGTAGAGATATTAGAAAAGTTAATAATATTACGAACAGAAAAGGCAAAGATTTTAAATTATGCCCATCATGGGGACTACGTCACAGAAAATAGAATGGCTAAAAATAGTAAAAATGTTTACAGTATGATTAATGCTATGTTAAAAGCTTTGGAGAAAAATAAAAATGCAGATTTTAGAGAATTGATAAACAAAGGAAAAGAGTTGGGAATAAAAGATTTTAAATTAAGTGATAGCGAATACATTACTAATAAAATATTAGAAGAAAAATACGCTTTTGACCAGCAAGAAGTAAGACAGTATTTTCCACTTGATCATGTTATGAGTAGTATGTTCGATCTTTTTGGTAATTTATTTGGTTTTGAGGTAAGAGAGAGTGATATAAAATTATGGCACAAAGATGCTGTATTATATGAGATACATAATAAAAATAAATCTAAAAAAAGTTTAGAAGAAAATAATACTCCAATAGCCTACATTTGTATGGACTTATTTCCAAGAGAAGGGAAGTTCGGACATGCATGCATGATGCCAATAGTTGAAGGTGTCGAGATAAAAAAAGAAGAATCAAAAGAAGAGGGTCTATACAGAGCCCCAGTCGCTGCTATTATTTGTAATTTTTCAAAACCACAAAAAGCTATGAAGGCTACAAAAAATCACCCAGTAGAAAAAGCGACACCCAGCCTCCTGACTTTGGGTGAGGTAGAGACCTTGTATCATGAGTTTGGCCACTCATTACACTGCACGCTCACAAAAGCAAGACATAACAGTCATGCTGGGACAAACGTCGTTTGGGATTTTGTTGAGGTGCCAAGCCAGCTGCTTGAAGAGTGGGTGAGTGAGGAAAAAGTTTTAAATAAAATCTCAAAGCACCACATAACAGGTAAGCCTTTACCGAAAAGCATAATCAATAAAATTAAAACCCTAAAAAAGTTTATGCAAGCAAAGCAATACATGACTCAGGCAATGCAAACTCTTCTAGACACTGATTTGTATACTGGTAAAAATACAAACTCAGTAAAACATTATCAGGATTTGATGAAAAAATATGTTTACACACAAAGTGAAGATGTTTTATTTGTTTCTAGGTTCGGACACCTGGCAAATCATTATTCTGCTGGGTATTACAGTTACATGTGGGCGGAGAATATAAGTAAAGACATATATAGCATTTTTAAAAATAAAAATATTTTTGATAAAAAGTTGGGTGTTAAGTACAGAAAAGAAATATTAGAACAGGGAAGTAGTCGTGATGAGACGGTCAGTGCAGAAGTGTTTTTAGGTAGAAAGATAAATCAAAAAGCATTAGCAGATAGTTTACTGCAGATGTAATTGTTTTATGCAGATTAACTTATTTTACAACACTAAAAATAGTTAGTGTCCAGATTAATAATATTTTTTTTAAATGCTATAATATATATTAATTATAATACAAAAAAATAAGATAAATCTAAACAAGAATATGACACTTTCCAGCTTTTTAAAATCAATTATTTACTTTTCATTAGCCATCATTCCAGCACTTGCTTGGTATGTATCTGATTCAACCTTCTTTCCATTCATTACGGGTAAGAACTTTGCTTTCAGGTTTTTAATAGAAATCTCTTTTGTGGCTTGGATTATCCTTGCAGTTCATGAGCCAGCTTTTAGACCTAAAAAGTCTTTAGTTTTTTACTCTTACTCAGCATTTTTGGCAGTTATATTTTTAGCTAATCTGCTCGGAGCTAATCCATATTTTTCTTTCTTTGGAAATTATGAGCGTATGGAGGGATGGTTCACTCATCTTCATCTTTTTGTTTACTTTACTATATTATATTCTGTATACAAAACTTCAGAAGACTGGGCTCGTATGTGGGGTTGGTTTATGGTAGGCTCTATTGCCGTATCTTCTCAGGCTATTATGCAGCTTTTTGGTCAAAAAGAATTTTATTTGATAAAGTTAGCTGGTGCAAAAGGTGAAGCTGTTGCTAATTTTGTTAATCAAGTATATCCAACTAATATGGGTAACGCTCTTCGTATTGATTCTACACTTGGAAACTCAGAGTATTACGGTGTATATACTTTATTCTTTGTATTTATCTCTCTCATGCTTGCGGTTAGGGCTAATAATTGGGATTTTAAATTCTGGAAAAAGAGCAGTAAACAAAATTATTTTGCAGTTGTTATGGTATTAATTTCTGCTTTTGTTATTTTGTTAGAAAGGTTTATGTTGGTTATGGCTAATTCATTATTAGCCACTAATCCAAGTGTTGCAAAAAGTCTAGCTTTGGTGTCACAAGTTGCCTGGTATTCTGGTGTTATTATGCTAATATATTTTGGTTATAATTTTGTAAAGAAAATGGTTACAGGTGAGATAGGTAGTGTTCCGCTTAGTATTTTTGCTGGATTGAATGTTATCTTGCTTTTATTCACTCAGCAACGTGGATCGTATCTTGGGTTCGTCGGTGGAGTGTTCGTGGCCATATTAGTATTTATTTTAAGTGATGAAGCTAGAAAGAAATATAAAAAAGCTTCAAAGTATTTACTTGGTTTAGTTGTAGCTTCTTTTGTGTTGGTTGGTATAATGTTTGCCTTGAAAGATACTACTGTTATGCAAAACTCGGTAATTTTAAAACGTATACAAACCATAAAGTTAACTAACATAGCATTACATCCAGTAGACTCTTTTAACATGATTCGTGATGAGAAGAATAATTACAGAGACTTAGTAAATTATTTTGGAGAAGCGACTATAGTATCTCGTTTTTTAAATGTAAAGATGAGTATTGAGGGTGTCAGTAAATCAGTTAAAAATCTATTCCTAGGTTATGGTCAAGAAAATTATGGAGTAGTATTTGCGGCTAATTATGACCCTAGAATGTATGAGCAAGAAGTTTGGTTCGACCGTGCTCATAATGTGTTCATGGATTGGTTAGTTGCTGGGGGCATACTTGGATTAGTTGCTTACCTTGCTCTGTACTTAACACCACTTTATATGATGTGGTTCGGAAAAGGTAAAAAAAGTATACAAATAGGTGAGAAGGCCTTAATCACTGGAGCACTTACTGCCTATTTTATACATAATATATTTGTATTTGATAATTTAGTGTCTTATATTTTATTCATTGCGATGCTTGCTTATGTCGCTTCTATTACTAGAATACATGATAACAAAATAGAAAATAGTCATAAATTAGAAAATAATAAATATATTATTTATGGCGGGGTAGCTATTGGAACATTAATAGCTATTGCTCTTTTTCTAAAGACAGTATTGTTTCCGTTGATGACTAATTTAGACATAATCTCTACTTTGCGTAATTCTCCTAATTCTTACCCTGAGATAGCTAGCATTACGAATAAAAATCTAGCTACTTTCAAATCAGCAATCAGCAGAAATAGCTTTGGAACAGTAGAAGCTAATGAGCAAATGATACAACAGGTTGCTCGTCTATCTGGTATAGATTTAAATCAGATGCAAGGTGATGACAAATTAAAAGCTGCAACAGCTATAAACGATTTAAAATCTTTTACCGAGAACTCTTTTGAAAATCTAATAAAAGAAAATCCTACAGCTAGAAATGCTTCTTATTATGGGTCGTATTTGAGAACAACTAATCAGTATGCAAAATCTCTTAACTATCTAACTGTCGCCCACAGTTTAGCAGAGCGTAAGCAATTAATCAGTTTTGAATATGCTGCTATGCTCGCTGCCAACAATAGAAATGCTGAGGCGTTAGAAATAGCAAGACAGACATATGAAAATGAAAAAACATTTACAAATGCTAAAACTCTATATGATAATATAAATAGTTTTATAAATACTCAAAAGCCAGTTTTGAAAAAATAATTATAAAATAAAAAAGCAGTGCCGAAGGCACTGCTTTTTTATTTTAAGAAACTTAGGTTTGGATCAGCCCGCAGAGTCAGTAATTCTTTTTCCTCTGCCAGTATCGGAGATATATTTTTATTTATTTTAGCAACGGCAGTTGCTGCTATCATTAATGCATTGTCAGTTGATAATTCATTGCCAGGTATAAAAAGTTTTATATCATCTTCGTTGCACATTTTTTGCATAGTGTTTCTGATATGATTATTAGCAGACACTCCTCCACCGATTATCAATGTCTTTGCATTATAAAGATATAACGCTTCTCGTGTTTTTTTTATTAAGACATCGGTTACAGCATTTTCAAATTCCATACAGAATAATTCTTTTTCATCTTCTTCTAAGTTGTATCTTTCTACTTTTGTAATAACGCTAGTTTTTAATCCAGAAAAAGAAAAGTTTAAATCATTACTATGTAGCATGGGACGAGGCAGTCTCAGGTCTTCCCTTATGGCACCAGTCATTTTTCTGCCTATTTCTGCTCTCTTGCTTATTTCCGGTCCACCAGGATATTGATAACCCAGAGTGCGGGCGACTTTATCAAAGGCTTCACCTACTGCGTCGTCTAGTGTGTAGCCTATTTTCTTGTAATTCATCTCGCTATTTATAAAAACTAATTCTGTATGTCCTCCAGAAATAAGCAATGCAACAGCGGGATAATTTATTTCTCCAAAAGAAAATTCTAATTTTGTATCTTTTTTATTTTTTGATATAGAAGTATTTTGAATAAGAGTAGAAGCATATATGTGACCTTCCATATGATTTATGGGGTATATGGGTATATTATATTCTAGACTTATTTGTTTTGATATTTCTATCCCAGTCCACAATGCAGGTGATAAGCCCGGACCATAAGTTACAGCGATGCCATCTATTTTCTTAAAGTTGCTTTCATTACCGATTACTTGCTCCAGCAGTATTGGGAGATTTTTTATATGTTCACGTTTTGCAATATGAGGGTAGACTCCACCGAATTCACGATGTATTTCTATTTGAGAGATAAGGACATTTTTCTCTACAGTAAAAGCATTGCTTCCTTTGCGAAAGTTTACTATGCATATTGCCGTCTCATCACAACTTGTTTCTATTGCTAGTATGCGCATATATTTTCATTATTATAACATAAACTTTTTATATTTTATATAAGTATTTTTTATGCTATTATTAATAATATGAAAATAGTTTTAATATATGTTAATAATAAAAAAAGTATTCATGATGAAGCGATAGACGAATACAAAAAAAGATTAAGCAGATACACTGATTTTGATGAAGTTAGAATAGAACACAGTGACATAAAAATAGAATCAGAGAATATCTTAAATAAGATAGATATAAAAGATTTTTTAGTTTTATTAGATGAGGTCGGTAGTCAGTTTAGTAGTTTAGACTTTGCCGAGATGATAGAATCAAAACAAAATGACAGTATTAAAAAGTTAATTTTCGTTATTGGTGGTGCATACGGAGTCTCGTTGGATTTAAAAGAAAGAGCCAATAATACACTGTCTCTTAGTAAAATGGTCTTACCTCACGAGATAGCTAGACTATTCCTTATAGAGCAAATATACCGAGCATACAGCATTTTAAATAGCTTACCTTATCATCATAAGTAAAAATACTTCTTCTTATGCCTATTTCTATTAGCTTTTAGAGTATTGCAAAATAATCATTTTTATAGTATAATGCTAAGTAATAAAACATAATAATATATACAAATATGGTAGTAAGAATGAGACATACAAGAGCGCACACAGCAAATCGTCGCTCACATCACGCGTTAAAAGAACTTAACTTGGTATCTTGCCAAGAATGTAAAGCAGTACTTCGCCCACACAGAGTGTGTGATGCTTGCGGATTTTACAAAGGTAAAAAAGCTATCACTGTAAAACCAACAGAAAAAGTTGCGTAATAAAATAAAACTTAGAAATAAAAAGTTATAAATTAAAAAAACAGTGAAAAACTGTTTTTTTAATTTCGTTTTTCATGTTATTATTATGAGTAAGATCCTCTTTATAAAAATAAATAATTCAAATTAAAAATATGTATACCCGTCGCGAATATAGAAAAGTAGTAATGCAAACACTCTACGAGGTAGATACTAACTTTTCTATGAATATTAATATTTTAGATGCTAGAAATATTTTAAATAGAAATATAAAAGAGTTTCTTCCAGATAGTAAAGAAAATGAATTTGTTAACAATCTGTTTACAACGGTTATGGAGAGAGTTGTAACTCTAGATGAGATAATAACAAAAGCAGCTCCAGAGTGGCCAATAGAAAAGATAAACATAGTAGACAGGAATGTATTACGCATAGGATTGTCCGAGATGGTTTTTGGCGATAAGAATAATGTGCCACCAAAAGTAGCCATAGACGAAGCCATAGAAGTTGCTAAGGAGTTCGGAGGAGAGAGTAGTAGTAAGTTTGTGAACGGTGTTCTAGGTGCTGTATACAAAGAGCTAAAAGGAGACGATAAGAGTGATGAAGATCAACCAAAAAAAAACCTAAATCAGAATAGAAAAGAAGAGAGGAGGGTTGGGGTTATGATTTTTTCTAAATTAGAAAATAAAGACAATACGGAAAATTATGTGTTATTAGATAGTGACAGATTTGGGTCTTATACTTTCGTAAAAGGTGAAAAATTAGGAGAAGAAAGTGATGAAGAGTTTCTAATTTCTTACGCAAAAGAGATGGTTAATCTAGAGATAAAAAATACAAAACATTTTGACCATAATGCTTATATATCTCATCATCCAGAAAAAGGAAATATACATAAGATAGTTGATTATTATGTTGCTGTTTGTGATTTTAAACCAGTAGAAAAAATAGCAACAGACGAAAAGTCTAAAAGCAATTACATGTGGATAAATAT
>JAYSVC010000036.1:0-2290 GCA_043718735.1 bacterium
TATGCTCTATCTCCTCTTCAAAATCATCTTTTATATTTCCATTTATTTTTAAAAGATTAGAACCAGACCCAACAATCTCCATCCCACTTTTATTTAAAAGAGAGACAAGTTGTGATACATACGTCTCACAGGCTGTATTATACAAAGATATATTTTTTGAAATATTCTTTATGACATCTTCCTCTTTTGATCTTTTGGTCAAAGCAAAAATAATATTCGCAGTGCCAGTTACTGATGGTTCTTCTAATATTATTTCTGATTCTTTTTGTATATTATCTTCTGACAATTCCAAGTAATCAAAACCTCTTTCATCTTTTTTGATACTAGCTCCTACTTTTAAAAATCCATTAATATGCGTATCTATCGGACGCTTACCTATTTTGTCTCCGCCCACACTTGGAATATATGCTTTTCCAAAGCGTGACAATAATGGACCGATTAACATTAATGAGCCACGAAGTTTTTCTGATAATTTCAAATACTCATCACTTTTAAAATATTCAAAATCTATTTTTGTGGTATTTATAAATAAAATATTTTTATTATTTTCTTTCTCCCGTTTTATTTCTGAACCAGCATTTTCTAAAATAATTAAAAGATTTCTAATATCCAGAATATTTGGACAATTTATTATTTTTAATTTTTGGACTATTACGCTGCTGGCAACTATTTGCAAGGCCTCATTTTTTGAGCCTTGTGGCTCTATCTCCCCTTTTAATTCTCTGCCTCCTGTTACTTTAAACTTTTGCATATTATGTTAATAATCTTTATGAATAATTTCTTATTTACATTATATCATATTAACTTCTCTCTCTAAAATAATCTTATAGAAAATACTCACTTTACTAATCATCTCTTCACTTAAGCTAAAAACATCTTGAAAAGTTGCTTCTCTGTTTTTATTTATAAGTATGAGTGCATGGGTCGGACTAACTTTTGCACCACCAATTTCCAATCCTTTTAAGTTAAGACTATCTATTATTTGTGCTGAAGAGAGCTTATATTTTATTTCTAAGCTAGGTGCCGAGCCGAGCACTTCAAAATATTTCAAATCTTTATTTTTACTCAAAACAAAATCTAATTCTTCTTTTGTGATTATTGGATTCTTAAAAAAAGATCCACAATTCGAAACATCTCTCCATTCTGGTAATTTGCTTTTTCTTATACTTATAATACTGTTCCTAATATCTAACAGATTATCTGATTCTAAAATATCTAAGCCTTCGTATTTTACGTCTTTATTATTTTTGTTTTTATTTAGAAGAAAAGTCACGCTTAATATCAGATACTTATTTTTATTTTTCTTAAAAAGACTATCTCTATATTCGAATTCTAAATTATTATTTTTTACAATATTATTTTCCTCTTCCTTCTTTTCTGTATTTAAATTATTTTCTAATATCTCAAAAATATTGTTTTCTATATTATATACTTCTATACTTTTAATATAATCTTTTACCTCTATTCCATATGCTCCGATATTCTGCACTGGGGCCGCACCCACAGTTCCTGGTATGTAAGATAGATTTTCTAGCCCAGAATAATTATTCTGACAACAAAATAAAACCAGATCGTCCCACTCACAACCAGCATTCGCTTTTACAAGATAATTAGTCTTATTTTTATCTATCACTTTTTTTACTTCAAAAGTATTTTCTAATTTTTCTATATTATTAATATAATTATAATTTTCATTTTTTATATTAATTTTTAATATACACATTCTAGATAAATTATCAGAAAATACAGTATTAGAGCCCATACCTAATATGTAAAAATCATTTATTTCTTTTTCTTGTTTTTTAAATTTTATAAAATCAAAAGCATTAACAATGTCTTCTTTGTTATTTATCTCTATAAAGTATCTACAGACGCCACCCACATAGAATGTGCTGTATTTTTTTAATTCTATATTTTCTAAAATTATCATAATGGTGAGCAAACTAAGATTCGATAAAATTTAGTAGTGGACCGCTCGAGTATCAGTTTCTGTATGTGGTGCGCGAACTAAGATTCGAACTTAGGACCGCTCGAGTATCAGTCGAGTGCTCTACCAGCTGAGCTATTCGCGCGTATAGATATATTCAGCAGAATATATCTATGTTTTATATTATAACATAAAAGCACCTTTATAGGAAATTAACAAGTTCTGTCTAATTAATTAAAATATACTCTTTATCTCTTTTTCATTCAAAGTTTCGTATAGTTTATTATTATCTACTTTTCGAGATTTATTTTAGTATCACTTTTACTATTTTAATCTGTATTTTCCTGGTTCTAAAAATACTAA
>JAYSVC010000037.1:0-11720 GCA_043718735.1 bacterium
TCCATGCAGTATCATTTTTAGGTAATTTAAATATAGAACCGATGGTTCCTGATATGCCAGCAACTTTACCAAACATAATCATCATAAAAACAGAAGCAAGTCCAATAATAGCCCCGCCAATCAAGCTCTCTACTGGTGTAAATTGAGTGTAGTTGATTAACATAATTAATATTATAACATATATGCTATAATATTAATTATAAAATTTACATGAAGAAATTATATATATTCTCACTGGGTAATCCGGAAAGTAGAGAAAAAGGGAAATACAAATATACGAGACACAATGCTGCAAGGTTGTTATGTAGTACTTTTAATTTTGAAAAATATAATGAAAGTAATAAAAATAAAGTAGATGTGGCTGCGAGCGAAGCGAGCAGTGATGAGAAGATAGTATTTGAGTACATAGTGCCTGACTGCTACATGAACCTAAGCGGTAAGTTTATCTTAGACTTTATAAATTATAAAAACATAAGCCCAGACCAAGTGGTAATTGCTTATGATGACATAGATATAAGCTTTGGAGACATAAAGTTATCACTAGGCAGGAATAGTGGGGGACATAATGGAGTAGAGAGTGTAATACAAAACTTAAAAACAAAAGATTTTTATAGGATAAGGGTAGGTATAGGGGAGAAGCCTATAAAAGAAATGCTGCTACAGGACTATGTATTATCAAAATTATCAGAAGAGGAAATTAAAAATTTGGAAGGAGATAGCCTAAAAGAAAAACTAGAGGTTAAATTAAAAGAATTGATGGATTTGATAAAGTAAAAATTAAAGATATTCAAAATAAAATAGCGACACCGAAGGTGTCGCTATTTTATTTTTAGTTTTTTACTATGCCTTAAAAGTTAAAGTCATCTTTTGATCATTTGGTTCAAATAAACTTATTTCAAATTTATACATTTTACCAAGTGACATTTTCTCACGCATCTTAGCTTCATCTCCAAAGTCTGACATATGCATTAAGCCTGCCACACCTTCTTCGATAGAAACTAATGCTCCGTGCTTGTTGAACTTAATAACAAGACCAGAAACTACATCACCTTTATTGTATTTGGTTGCAGCTTCTTTCCATGGATTTTCACGAGTAGCCTTAACAGAAAGAGATATCTTACCTGCTTTGATTTCTATAATCTTAGCACGTAATTTGTCTCCTACTTTTGCATGGTTTTTAGTATCTTCTACTAATCCCCAATCGATTTCTGATTTGTGTATTAGTCCTTCTGTCTCATCTTCTAATTTTACAAAAATACCAAAGTCTACAACACCAGTAACAGTACATGCGACTTCATCACCAAGTTTGTATTTATTTTCAATCTCAGCTTTTAATTCTTTTGCATCTACTTTATCACCACCTAGACCCTTTTGACTAAAGATTAGTTTACCTTCTTTTGGCTCGATAGAAATAATATTCATAGGAATACGCTTACCGATAAGCTTTTTAAGTTCAACGGTGATTTTCTCTTTATCTCCGTCTTCAACTCTTGGATAATTCTCTTCGTTAAGTTGTGAAGAAGGTAAGAATCCTAGGATTCCATTCCAATCAATAATAAGACCACCTTTATTAGCTTCTTTTACAACAAGCTCAAGAGTTCTTCTTTCTTTTATTGCAGCCTCAGCCTCAGCCCAGATGATTGCTTGTCTAGCTTCTTTTAGTGAAAGCTCAATATAACCCTCATCATTGCCAGTGTTTATTACTTTGGCACTAATAGTGTCACCGATATTTACACGCTTGATTATCTCGCGAGCGTTAATATATTCTGATCCGAATATGATACCAGTACCGTAGTTAGGAATCTCAACATACACAGCAGAACGCTCTATAGCGACTACTACACCTTCTACAGTGTCGTCATTTTTTATAACATTTAAATTTTCTAATTCTGTATTTTCCATACTTTTTTATATTTACTCTTCTTTACAGAGCTTTGCCCAAATAAAAATCTCACACGCAGTGAGACTATGAATCTGCGCTACTTATGTATCTTTTCTTAAAGCTGGAGAAATACAATCTAAAAGTTTTGCTAAGAGATTTTATTTCTGACTTTAAAAAGGTTATGACACAAAGCTTATTTTTAATCTTAAAACTTTTTTTAACTATCCGAAACCATGTCTATATATTAACATAAAATACTTATTTTTGCAAATAGAAACCCTAGACAAAAAGTCTATGATTTATCAAAAAGAATAATTTAACAACTTTAAATAATCTGTTCCTGAAAAGAAACTATTGTGTTATAATATATACAAATAAAGAAAATATGATAATAACTTACCATGGAAAAGGACATATAAAATTAGTAACAGGTGATGTAACGCTCTCCCTTGGTCCAGTATCAAAACAATCAAAAAGACGTCAGACAAAGTATGGTTCAGACGTTGCCATGCTACCACTAATACATCCAGATTACGATGGAGTTGAAAATGCAACAGTCGGGGCAAAGTCTCCATTTGTAATAAAAGGTGCAGGAGAGTATGAAGTAGCTAATATTTTTATCAATGCCTTTTCATCAAAAGTCACTCGCGAAAAAAATGATTACATGGCGAACAGTTTTGTTTTTAATTTTGATGGTATGCGTATCGCCTACATAGGACAAATAAAAGAATTACTCCCAAGTGAACACAAAGAGATTATTGATGAGGTGGATGTGTTGTTCGTTCCTGTTTCTGGTGACGAGCTTAATCTAAATCCTTATGATGCTTATAAGCTCTCTGTTGGCCTTGAACCAAAAATCATAATCCCTATTGATCATGATGAGAAAACTTTGCCAATATTTTTAAAGGAAGCAAGCAGTGAAGGAGTGAAGTCTGTAGAGAAGTTAACCATAAAGAAAAAAGACATCGTGGATAAAAAATCAGAAGTTATAATTTTAGAAGAGATATAAAAAAATATGCGTTCAGTAAAAAATTATTTAAAATATGTAAGGTCTCAGAGCGAGAATGTAAAGCTAATGCATGCAGTAATAGTTTCCAGTGTTTTGACTGGCCTATTTGCTGGTGTGTACCTATACTTAGTTCGTGACATGAAGCCACCAACTCCAGACATACTGATAAGCGAACCTGTGATTTATCAAGCAGACAACTAAAAAATTAAAGTAAAATAAAAATATGCAAGAAAATAAAAAAGTATTAGTGAGCGGAGTGCAGAGTAGTGGTAGATTACATATTGGTAATTATTTTGGAGCATTGAAACAAAACATAGACCTAGCTAACAGTGGTGAATACGAAAGTAATATATTCATAGCAGATTATCACAGCATGACAACTCAAACTAATGCAAAAGAGAGAAGGGAAGATATTTTAGATATTGCTTGTGTCTATTTAGCTTGTGGATTAGACGTCACTAAAACTAATCTATTCAAACAGTCTGACGTGCCTAGTCACACAGAATTATCTTGGATACTTTCAACTGTAACACCTATGCCTATGTTGGAGCTGGCTCATGCATACAAAGATAAACAAGGAAAAGATGAGGATAAACACTTAGTCAATGCTGGACTCTTTACCTATCCTGTGCTCATGGCAGCTGATATATTAATGTATAATGCAGAAGTGGTACCAGTTGGAAAGGATCAAGAACAGCACGTAGAAATAGCAAGGGAGATAGCAGGAAAGTACAATAGAACTTATGGCGATACTTTTAAAATGCCACAAGCTTTTATAAAAAAAGAAGTAGCCATAGTGCCTGGTGTTGATGGTAAAAAAATGAGTAAAAGTAAAAATAATTACATACCCATTTTCGCTACAGAAGAAGAAATTACAAAATCAGTAATGAGTATAGTGACAGACAGTGCGAGACCAGAAGAAGAAAAAAAAGTAGAAAATAACAACATATATAACATACATAAGTTATTTTTAAATGAAAATGAGCAAGTATCGCTAAGAAAAAAGTATGAAGAATCCAGTGTAGAAAATCCTTTTGGTTACGCACAAGCTAAAAAAGAATGTGCAAAATCTGTAATTAATTATTTTAACTCTATGTCAGAAAAATATAATTATTATAAAGATAATAATGCAGAAGTAGAGCAAATATTAATTGATGGTGCAACAAAAGCTAATCAAAAAGCAAAACAAATGATGACCAAAATAAGACAGGATGTTGGCCTAGATTTTTAATAAAAAAGAGTTTGACTTTATTAGTAGCGTATAGTATAATGATATTAATTTAAGTATCTAACTCTAAATTAACAATAATATAAAAAATAAAGATTATGCAAAAAGTTCAGTTAACATTCAAACCGAAAGCAGTTTCTAAGAAATTATTAAATGCTCTTAATCCGAGAACAAAAGAAGTTATAACAAAACGTTATGGCTTAGCTGATAATGAGAGAAAGACTTTGGAGTCTATCGGAAAAGAGTATGGCATAACAAGAGAGAGAGTGAGACAAATAGAAAACTTTGCATTAGGTACAATACGTAAATCACAAGACTACAAAGATCATCAAAATGTTTTTGAAGAATTAGCAGAAGTTGTAAAGAGTATGGGAGCAGTAGTTCCAGAAGACATATTAATGGACGTATTTTCTAATGATAAAGTAGTACATAATCACATGAACTTCTTCATGACTGTTTCTGACAAGTTCAATAGACATAAAGAGGATGATAATTTTAATCATAGATGGAGCATAGATGACAAAATAGCAACACATGTTCATGACGCTCTTCATAATTTACACACAACAGTAAGCAAGGATGAACTTTTAAAAGAAGAAGATATAATAGCTAGATTCTTAGCTAATCTAATTGACCTTGGTGATGACTATAAAAATAATCGCGAAGTGATAGACAGGTATTTGAAAATTTCTAAAATAATTTCTAAAAACCCTTTGAATGAGTGGGGTCATGTGTCTAGTCCATCAGTAAAGGCAAGAGGTATAAAAGACTTTGCATATTTGATATTACGTAAAAATGGAACACCTATGCACTTTCGTGAAGTAGCAAATACTATCAATAAAACTTTTAACAAAAATGCTCATGTAGCCACATGTCATAATGAATTGATAAAAGATAAAAGATTTGTATTAGTGGGTCGTGGCATGTATGGTCTTCGTGAGTGGGGTCAAGTTGGTGGCACAGTGAAGGACTTAATTAATATAGTAATTAATGAAAGTGGTGAAAAGATGAAAAAAGAAGATATAGTAAGAAAAGTATTAGAACTTCGTGACGTAAAAGAAAATACTGTTTTAGTTAATCTTAATAATCCAAAACTATTTAAGAAATTAGCCGATAATCACTATAATGTGCTTTCAAAATAATCCATAAAATAACTGTTTAAATATTTTTTAAAAACATATACACAAGAAAAATACTCACAAGAAAAATGTGAGTATTTTTCTGCTATAATGTATGTATGCAAATAGCTTTAGATATTTTCTTATTACTGACTTATATATCTATACTTTTACTTTTATGTACTTATGTTTGGAGATTTTGGATTATGTATGTACAACAAAAGTTTCTCTCTAAAATGGACTGGGTACTACTTGAAATAAAATTACCAAGGGAGATAAATAAATCACCTGAAGCCATGGAAATAGTTGCTAACGCTTTTCTTCAGAGTGGGGGAGTCGCTCAATGGTATAAGAGGAATTGGCTTGGTAATTTGGTTACTTACTTTTCATTAGAAATAGCTTCTCTTGAGGGTGATGTCAGATTTTTTGTGCGGACCGAAAGAAAATTTCGAGAATTAATAACTAACAACTTTTATTCTCAATATCCGGGCATAGAGATAACCGAAGCAGATGATTATGTAAAAAAAATATATTACGACCACAGACAAACAGATGTTTCTGTGTGGGGACTTTCTAATACTTTTGGAGATAGATTTAACTTACCGAAAACTAATAAAGAGAGGGTTTTATTAGAAGACAAGGACCTAGAAGTACCTGCTGATTTTAGAATGCTTAAAACTTATGTTGATAATGGCTTAGACAGAGATCCAAAAGAAGAATATAAGCACGATACACTCACTCCAATACTAGAGTGGTTAGGCTCAATGAGAAAAGGTGAATATGCTTGGTATCAAGTAATGGTTCAAGATACCAGTAAGTTCGATGGTAGAACTTTTCCAAAAACTTATGAAAATGCAAAAACTCATGAATCGTTTACATTAAAAGAATTAGCCGAAGAAAGAAAAAAACAAATCAGAACGAAGATCATGGGTCCAACATATAAAAAAGGAGATAAGATATTTGATGACTTTGGTTATCCAAAAATGACCAAAAAGAAAGTGGGTGTAGATGATGAAGGGAAGGCTATTTTTGAAGATGTACAAATGGAGTGGCAAAAAGACGAAGAGATGAAAATGGAAAGTGTGAAAGAGAACGAAATCTTCGAAGAGTACAAAGATGAGATAAAGATGATAAATAGAAAATTGCAAAAGCCATTACTTCGTGCATTGATACGTGTAATGTATATTGCTGATTCTAACTATCATAAAACTGGTTCAAATGTGCAGTCGCTTTTAAGTGTATTTAAACAATATACTGGACCTGGCTTTAATTCTTTTAGACCTTCACCGACTGACCCATATGATTACAGTTGGGAAAATAGTTACAAGAAGAGAGTGCCTTGGCGTAGTGAAGAGTGTTTTGAATCCTATGTTGAGCGTGAAGCTTTTTATCCACACTTACCTAATAGAGGCAGTGCAAAGTCTACTCTTGGTAAAATGTTTTTGAGTGGTGGCATAGATTGGTATTCTGATATTTATTTATTTAAAAAATCATTAGGTTTTAGGAAAATATTTAGATTAGTCTATGAGGGAGTTTTCCACCCTTTTGAACACATGGCACCAGCACTCATGACCATAAACTTAGAGGAATTAGCCTCATTATGGCACTTACCGGGCACTGTAGCAACTACTCCTGGCATAAAAAGAGTAGACAGTTTAAAAAGTGATGCTCCTAGTGATTTACCTAGATAATTTTTATTATTCTCGCCAAATCATGCTATAATATATGAAATTATACAGAAAAAAACACATGTACAAATACAAAAAAACATTATTGGTTTTATCTATATCTGCAGTTACTTTTTTCTTTTACCTTATTTTAGTTCCATTAAATATAAATGATAATTATTATTTTGAAATAGAAAATGGTGATAATGTAAATACTGTTGCTAAAAAATTAGAAAGTGAAGACATGATTAGGTCTACCACTTTATTCAAAATTTTAATAACTCAGCAACTTGGCAGCAAAAAATTAGCATATGGAAAATATAATATTAAAAAGTATAGGCTTGGTGCTGAAAATATAAATATGTTAGGTATCATAGACATACTAGTTAACAAAAAAAATTATACCCCAGGTTATGCACTTATAATACCAGAAGGTTTTACGTTAGAAGAGATAAGTGCTAGGGTAGCAAAAGTTTTTAATATACCTTATAACGACTTTTATGATTATGCTAAGAGTAAAAATGGCTATCTATACCCAGAAACTTATTATTTTCCTCAAAATGTAACAAAAGAAGAGATAGTAGAAAAGATGCTTAGTGAATTTGAAAAAGGAGTAGGTATAATATCAAAAGAGGATCTGGTTTTAGCTAGTATAATAGAAGGAGAAGGTAAAAACTCAGAAGATATGAAAATGATTTCTGGCATACTAAGGAATAGAATGAAAATAGGTATGGCATTACAAGTGGATGTAGCACCTAGCACTTACAAAAGTAGGGACTTACCGAAAGAGCCTATAAATAATCCAGGACCAATGGCAATAGAAGCAGTTAGGAATCCTACAAAGTCAAAGTATCTGTATTATATAACTGGCAATGATGGTAACTTTTACTATACAGAGAGCTACGAAGAGCACAAAAAGAATATACAAAAATACCTAAAAAATTAAAAATAAAAACGCGTTAATATAACGCGTTTTGTTTTGATTATTTTACCCTTGTGTTATGTTACAAAAGCAAATAACACTTTATCTCCGTAACCACCTCTTTTGTCAAAGTGAATAGATGTACTTTTATCGCTCCAAGAAGAACATACCGCTCTAGGAAAATATGCACTAAAAAGAATAAAATTATGGTCAACTATCTTCTTAGTTTGTTCATGTTTATAAAATAGATAAGCTAAGCCATTTGGATTATTTACAAAATCTTTTGTAATATCTTTCAAACTATCCATACCGACTCCTTGGCTTGGAGAAAATAAAGTTTTAGTAATCACTACACTTGCATCTCTCTTTTGTTTTAAAGTAAGTAGGTCAAGCATAATGAGTTCAAAAATCTCACGAACTTCTTTATTCACTTCTTCCAAGTCTATTGGTGCGATACTATCTTTTCCTTTTGGATGCAAAATAGAAAAAATATCTTCTTCCAACTCATAAGCATTAGCTGGCATAAAAGCCAGAAAATTATTTAGCGGGTAAGCACCTACTATTTCTAATCCTCCAGAATAACGTGAGCACTTCACTACTGTCTGGTCATCTTTAAGATTTGGAGCTTTTATCTTTAATTTTCTCTCACCTTCTCTGATTCTTCTTGTTGCTTCTGCTTGAGTATTTTTATATAAACCCTCAATAGTTTTTTGAAAACGAGGAATCTCAGAAAGTTTCTTGTCAAGAATATTATGTTTATGTGCCAAAAAGATGCGATTATTCTTCATCATATTTAAAAGAATCTTTCGAAGATTAAAGGCTTCTATTTTTGTGAATTCAACCATGTGATTTTCTCCTTAAGGATTATCAGTTAGAAAGAGCAATGACTTTGCATATTGCATTCGTCCAAAAAACTATAACACTTTTAAAGTGTAAAAGCAAATTAAAGACTTGTCTAGTTTTAAAACTATGGAAAAATAATAATAAGCATAATATTCTATGTTATAATATATAATCAAATAAAATAATTTAAAAACTAATAGATACATAAAATAAAATATGAAAACACAAAACTTAGCATTTATAGATACAGAAACAACAGGGTTAGATGCAGACATACATGAAATAATTGAATTAGCTGTAGTATTAGTAAGGCAGACAGAAAGACCCGGCAAAGGTCCAAGTATAGAAATCATATCAGAAAAAGATTGGAAAATAAAAATGGAAAAACCTGAAGTTGCCGAGGAGCAAGCATTGCGTGTGAACGGTTACAATGAAGTCGACTGGATGTTCGCTGTCTCACTCGAGTCAGCAATGAAAGAGTTCTCAAAAATAACTGAGGGTGCTAGCTTCGTGTCCCACAATGTAACTTTTGATTATGCATTTATGCAAAATGCTTTTAAAAAAACAGGTGTAGACAATAAAATGCACTTTGCAAAGCTAGATACTATTTCTATGGCTTTTGCTAGACTATATGATGTACCTCAAGCAACTTCTTTTTCACTCAAAAACTTAGCGGCTCTATTTAAAATAGAAAATAAAAAAGCACATACAGCGCTGGCTGATACGGTCACACTTGTTGAAATATACAAAAAATTAATGGCAATATAGTATATAATATATCTAAGATGAGTGATATATTTAATAGCCGGAAAAAACAAGACTTTTTTTTAAAAGAAAAATACAGCACAGACGCGAGTATTTTTAAAGTCATTCCAAATGAAGCATTCGAATATGAGAACTTTGAACCTGTAATTGAAATTATAAAAAATAAAGAAATATTCTCAATCAGGGGAGCAGGGACATGTATGAGTGGAGGCTCGCTAACTAGTAATAAAGTAATACATATAAAACCAGTAAAAGATTTTATATTAAAAAAAGAAAATATATCAGAATATATATGGGTTAATTCTAATATATATATAAAAGATTTATTAGTAGAATTAAAAAAAAATAACAAGTTTTTTGCACCATATACCAGCTCAAAAGATGTTTGTATGCTGTCAGGAATGATTGGTAATAATAGCAGCGGGGAAAAGTCATTAACTTATGGACCGACTAGTAAAAATATTTTAGAATTAAAAATTATACTAAATACAAAAGAGCTTTCTGGTGAGATTTACCATGCGAAAGAAAAGTTAATACAAATAGAAAATGGAAAAGATGTGTATGATTACAAATTCGAAGAAGAGATACTAAGTATTATAAAAAATAATTTAGAAATTATAAATAAAAATAAACCAAATACAAATAAGAATGCTGCGGGATACAATATTTGGGATATATATAATCCCACAAAAAATACTTTTAATTTGACTCCTCTTTTCATAGGAGCACAAGGGACACTCGGTGTAGTCACGGAAGCTAAGATAAAGATAAATGATATTTTAAAGTCTAAAGACATGTTGATAATACCGCTCACTCATATACATGACTTACCGAAAGTGGTAAAGGAAGCAGTGAACAGTGGGGCCACTAGCGTAGAATGTTTTGACCATGAGACTTATGAATTAGCAAAAATACATATGGCCAGTGATGCAAAATTAACTAATTATGCTAATAACAAAAAAATAGTTATCTTTGCAGAGTTCTGCAAAGATAAAATATCTGAAAATAAAAATAACATAAATCTATTAAAGAATAATTTATATGAATTAAACATAAATAGTTATATGGTAGAAAATGAAGAGGAGAGTGAAGCTTATTGGAACATAAGACGTGCTAGCTTTAAGTTACTTCGAGACTTTGCTCCAAAGGGTTACAAAGCAATTCCCATTATAGAAGATACGATAGTTTCTCTCGAGCATTATGATAACTATTTGAAGGAATTACTAGAAATACTTTACAAGTATGACATGCGTTACACTTATGCTGGACATATAGGTGATGGATCCATAAGGCTCATACCTCTTATAAAAAAAGATCAACCAAATGCAAAGGAAAACATTTTAAATATGGCTGATGAAGTCTACAAGCTTGTCAGAAAATATAATGGTAGTATTAGTTGTGATCATAATGATGGGCTAGCAAGAACATATGCTTTAGAAAAGCAGTATGACACAGAAATAATAAATATATTTAAAGAAATAAAGTCTATTCTGGACTGTAATAATATTTTAAATCCTGGAAAAAAGATTACACATTCAAAAAATTATAACAATGAAAAAGAAGCAAGGGTCTATGCTTTAAAACATGTTAGTTTGGACTAATAAGAATTAATGCTTATGGGTATGTTCTCTGTCTCTGTCAGAAACTAAATACACGGCAAATAGTGTAGTGAGGGGTATAGCTAATAATAAGCCTACAGACCCTATCAATGATCTGAATATTTCAGTAGCAATTATTTCTTTATTTAATAAAAATACAGGGTCTAGCTTACTAGTATACATTAAAAGTAGCAAAGGTAGCGATGAACCAACATAAGCAAGCACAAGAGTATTTATCATAGCACCTGCATGATCAGATCCTACACGCATTGCTCTTTTATAATATTCTGCACTACTAAGATTTTTGTTAGCATGTTTTAACTCAGCTACTATACCTGCTTGAGTTATAGCGCCATCATCTACAACACCTATGACACCTATAATAATACTAGCTATAACAAGTAAAGGAAAATTAATTATACCTTCTGTATTAAAATATAGGTAAGAAGATGTCTCATCGACAAAGCCTGTTATATTAGCATTTATAATAGTTATATAAGAAATTATTATGGTGATAAATATAGAGATAGAACAACCTAGCAAAGCTGAATATGTAATTTTATTCCTACCGTGAGTTATAAGCATAACTGAAAATAATAAAATAATAGAAATAAAGCTAGCTACTAAAACTGGATTATAGCCCTTTAATGTAAGAGGCAACAATATGAAAAATATAATACAAAGAGAC
>JAYSVC010000005.1:0-29574 GCA_043718735.1 bacterium
CAACTAAAGAAGCAAGACTAGTAGTAGCTATTACTCCGTTAATGTTAGTAGTAATTATTGAAGTGCCTGTTGCGAAAGAAACTGTATTACTATTAATAATAGTAGATGTAGAAGTAACACCATTCACTGATGAAGTAGCAATATTCCCGGAAGTTACAAAGTTATTACTTGAGATAACAGTAGTAGTAGCCACTACTCCATTTACTGTAGTAGTTAAAGTGTTACCACTGACCGCTTGAGTAAAGCTATTAATGATATTCGTGAAGAGTGTTGAAACACCATTTACTATAGTAGCAAAAGTGTTAGTAGTAGTAGAAAGAGTATTAGTAGTAGAAGTTAATCCAAGTAATGAAGAAGTAGAAGTAATACCATTTACTGTAGTAGTAATAATTCCGGTAGTAGTAGCGAAGCTTACAGTATTATTGTTAATAATATTAGTAGAAGTAGCTACCCCATTTACTGTAGAGTATATGGTGTTAGTAGCTGAAGAGAAGATATTAGAAGTAAAGTTTTGTAATAATTGATAGAAGTTACCGATAGAAGCAGTAGTAATTACCGCACTAGTAATTGTAGCGTTCCCAATTACAACAGAAGCAAAGGATCCAGCTGCACCTGACTGGTCAGTAGCACATTCAAAATTATTAGTTGTACTATTGTAGGCAAGCTTATCAAATAATCCATTACAAGAGGAAAGGCCCGCACCGAAAAATCCACCAGTTATTGTTGTTGTAGCAAGATTAGATAACCCTGAAACGTCCAATGTTCCTGTGGCATACAGAATGGTAGTTATTCCACTCGCACCAGCTGCACCCGTTGCTCCAGTTACGGGGACGTATTTATACATGTCAGGAACATAGGCTGGCTGTGTGCTTGTTCCGTATATGTACTCATGTATTATTTTGGTTTCTTTTTCTGGCACCAGACCTGAAACATATTGATTTATTACACTTACGACGTTACCTTGATTCTGATTTTCTTTTTCTAGCTTTAAATTATTTTCATTTAATTTACCCAAAGTTAGTAAAATACTTTTGCTTGTAGTTTTTTTATAATTATCAGAAATCATCTTATTTGTTACTTCTGATTTATTCTTAGTGACGTATTCACAGTCAGGAGAATATGTGTCTCTTAGAGACATGTAATTACACCATATGTACCCAGAAGAAATCTTAGAAATTATATTTTTTTTATATGGGTTAAATATATAAGCACTAACATTGTTAGATAGTATAAAAAAGACAAAAGAGCTTATTGCAATAAGCTTTAAATTATTTATAGATATTAGATTTTTTCTATTCATAACTTTTAACATTTTTCCGGTATCTGTCCTTTATTATAATACATATAAGACATCTTAAGGGACATAAGTAAATGTTGACTGGGGATAACTTTTGTCTGTTTGCGTAAAATATTTTTTTATGTTAATATAGGATAAATAAATAAAAATATATGTCAGCTTCATCATCATGTCTAACCTGTGACAAATCATCAAGAATGGTAGGTAAATACTCCAACAGTGTTCGTGCTACAAAGTTCAACCCTTGCGGAAACAGAAGAGTTTATCCAAATATACAATGGGCACGTATTCCAAATGGCCCAAGAGTTAAAATGTGCACAAAATGTATGAAAGCAGGAATACACCTTAGAATATGCTTATAAATAAAGATTAAAAAATAAATCTCTCTATATTTTAGAGAGATTTTATTTTCAACATTAAGAAGTCGTATTATTTTCTAGAGCTTTTTATATTTAAATGTTTTCCGTTAGTTTTAAACGAAATAGAGCCATCCAAATCTGTTCTGTATATGTTTTTACAATATTTATATAATCTTTCTAAGGTCTTTTTGTTAGGGTGATTATATTTATTATCTAATCCTACGCTTATAATACAGTACTCTGGCTTTAATTTCTTTAAAAAAATCTCGGAACTACTAGTGTCTGATCCATGGTGCCCAACTTTCAAAATATTTAAAACTTTATCTACTTGAATATTATTATTTTTCTCAAAAACTCCTTTAAAAATAAGCTTTCTCTCAATTTCAGCATCAGCATCACCAGTAAAAATAAACCTAAAATTACCATAATTAAAAATATTAATAATAGATTTATGATTTCCATCTCCAGACATCTCAAAATCTGGGTTTACATTAAAAATATCTAACCCGTCAAAAGATATATAATTTTTTGTGTTTATTCGTGAAACGGTTGTATTATAATTAAAATATTCTGTTGAATAAGTATTTTCTGTTGATTCTATTGTGTTTTTAACATTCCCTACTTTTAAAATCTCTTCTGCCCCTCCTACATGGTCAAGATCAGGATGAGTGAGTATGAGTGCATCTATTTTTTTATTAAAATAAAAGAGTTGTTTTTCTAATTTCTGATTAGTTAAGTAATTTGAACCCGTATCTATTACTATATTTTGCCCTTTTGGTAACTTTATAAGAGCGGAATCTCCTTGCCCCACATCTAAAAACATAACTTCAATCTCTGTGTTTCTATTCATTTTAAAAAATACATGTGAAGAAAACAAAGAAAATAAAGATAAAGATAACAAGATTATTGTTTTTTTATTTTTTAAACTTAATAGTATATTATTATACTTTTGCATATGACGTGCTATAATAGCGAAATGTTAGACTCATTTTTAAATATCACAGAATTACTCACAAAGGCCACCCCTTCTCAGATATATAGTATCATTTTTACAAGTTTAATTGCAAATGGTTTGATCAACCTACCTTCCTCTCAAATTATTTATTTAACCCTTGGTTACCTTATAAACATAAACAGTTTTAATTTTTATTGGGCAATACTTTTGGGTGCAACAGGCAACACTATCGGTAATTTGATTTTATATAAAATCATTTATAATAATTCTAATTTTTTAAATAGTAAAGCTTTAATTTTTTTAGGCGTAAAATCTGAAACTCTTTCAAAGTATAATGATAGCTTCAAACACAAATGGTGGGGATGGTTAATACTTGGAAAACTAACTCCAAGTGTAAAAGTTTTTGTACCAATTGTTTGCGGTTTGTCAAAAATAAGTTTTGAAAAATCTATTATAATTTTTTTTACAGGCTCTTTCTTGTGGGCTAGCATGGTTACCTATTTAGGGTTTTACTTTGGTAAGCAGTCTTCTTTAATTAATTTTTACATTGTGGTTACTTTAGTTTATTTTGTTATAGGTGTTTACAGTTATCTGAAAATGAAAGATAAAAATAAATAAATTATAAAAAAGAAATAAGGTCTATAAAAATAACTTCTGATCAAAAACTAATCAGAAGTTATTTTTGAAAGAAACTCTAAATAAGTAAATATTAAAAATATTATAAGGTAAGAGAGGGAAAGAAAAAATAAAGAATTACTGTCACTGTGTGATGAGTTTATGTCACCGAAGAATTTAGCAAGATAGAAAATAATATTTATAAAAACTTCCGTAAAGAAAGAAAATATTTTACTTGTGTAGTACAAAATATAAGAAAGATATTTTAAATAAAAAAATGATTTTAAAATTTCTGAAAACAAAATTAATGACCCTGATAAAAAACCAGACAACATTATTAATGGCACCAGTGGGGTAATTACAAAAGATAACAATATTGCTGAGAATTTAAAATATCCAAATTGATAAATTAAATATGGAGCAATTAAAATATTTGCACTAAGCGTGACTAAAAAAACTTTTATAGTATTCTCTAAATATAAGTTACTTATTTTTTTATTTATAATATTTTTATTACACTCTGAGGGTGTCACTTTTCTTGTTGTATTAAAATATTTATTTTTAATAATATTTTCTAATACTGGATAAAAATATATTATACCTAGTGTTGCCAGAAAAGAAAGATGGAAAGAAACATCTAACATAGCTATGGCCGGAGAGTAAATGAAAAATAAAAAACAAGTAATCCAAAGTCCGAGTTTTGCATTATTTGGCTTTAAGAAAAAAATTGCAAGTAGTGTGTAGAAAGACATTAAACTAGCTCTCCATACTGGAGCGCTAGTTTGTGCTAAGAGTAAAAAAGAACATACGAAAATTAAAGACAAAATTACTTTTATTTTTAATTTATTTTTCCTAAAAATAAAAGCTGACAGTCCCGCAACTATACTTAAATTATATCCAGACAAAACTAATATATGAGATATTCCTGCTTCTCTAAAAATATTATTTGTCTCTTTACTTATATTATTTTCATCACCCCAAAGCATGGCCATAACTATACCTGAATCAAAACTATCCATTGTCTTTTTTAAATAATCAGAAAAATAATTTCTAAATTTATAAGAGTAAAAATAAATTGTTTTTTCTACTGTAATATTTTTATCATCTTCTATTTTTATTTTCTTTATTACTGGATACATGGATATGGCATCTATATTTTTAGTACTCCAGTAATCAAAAAGATCAAAACTTTTTCCACTATTTTGATTACTTTCTTCCGTACTATTTTCTTTTTTGGGAAGTAAAATTATCTGATTAGACAACTTTCCTTTTATCTCTAAAATAGTGTCTGGCTCAAAATTTTCCTGTGAAAATGTATATATTGCTATGTTTCTCAGGATTTTTATTTTTTCATCTTTTAAATTTTCATCTTTTAAGATGCTTGCTTTTATTATTTTTGTACTGTCTTTTACTAAAATCTCATAAACTTTAACTTTTATACTTACCGTTTCATTTAAAAAAGTAAAATCTTTTTTTAGTATATTCCCTCTTATATTAGACATTAAAAAGAAGAGAAGAAAAACACTTATTAGTGTTAAAATATTTTTGAACAAAAGATGTCTTATGCTTCTCGAGAAAAGAAAATAAAATAGAAAATTCAGAATCAAAAGAAGTAGTGATAATTTTATTAAAGAAGCAGAATAAGACAAATTATACCCAGACAAATATCCAAGTAACATCCCTAGGCAACTTGTACTTAATATTTTTTCTATCATAATTTCGCTGTCTATTACTTCTTACTTTCTATAAACTTATTATAATCTTTGTTGTCTCCTGAAAATAATTCACACTCATTTTTTAGTGCAGCGCTGGTGCATATCACGTCTGCTCTCTCATTATAAATATGTCCATTATGTCCCCTAACATGAGTTACTTTAAATTTTATATTTTTGTATTTTAAATCATTCATTGCTTTCCAAATATTTTCCCATAAGTCACGATTAAGTACTTCTTTTTTTTGTGAATTTTTCCAACCATTTTTAACCCAACCATGAATCCAAGTAGTGCACCCTTTTACTGTATACTCACTATCTGAAAATATTTCCATCTCGTCAGATTCAGTATCTTTGTTAAGGTTAGAAACTGCAAAGTTCATGGCATACAAAACTCCAAAAATCTCCATTTGATTATTTGTTGCCCTATCACTTGCTCCATTGTATTCACGAACTTTTGTATCACTCATAACTATACATCCCCAACCTGCAGGACCAGGATTACCTCTACTACTTCCATCTGTGTATGCTTCGTATTTCATGTTTATGTTTAAAAATTAATTTAATACATTATAACATTTTTAAACTATTTTTACTTTAACTCTATTTTTAAAATTGTCCCACTCTATCTGCCCTATGATATTTTTAAAATTATTATTTAAAGTTTTTTCTGAAGTTTTTAAATTATCTATTTCTAAGTTTTTATAAAAACTTTTTTCTTTTTCTGTTACGTTGAACTTTATACAAGAGACTCCTGAGAGATTTACTTCTATGTGATTTTTATTTTCTCCGAATTCTCTGATACCTAAAATATTACCACTAATTTCAAAAACAGGATTAATGTTACCGATACCAAAAGGTGCAAATCTTTGCAACTCTTTATAAAAAGAATTAGTAATGTTTTTTGCTTCTATTTTTATTTCTGGTAAAAATAGATTTTCTTTTTCTTTAAAATTTATTTTTTCTTTTTTATAAACTTCGAATAATTTTTGTCTAAAATTTTCTATATTATTTTTTTCTACAGCAAAACCACCAGCTTGCTCATGCCCTCCAAAATGAAGAAGTGTATCCACACACAAACTCATAAGCTGCACTACATTCGCGCCATCAAGACCACTTCTAACACTACCCTTCATAACATTTTCATCCTCACCTCTCCCCCACACAAATACAGTTTTCTTTGTCATCTCAACAACCTTGCTAGCTATCAATCCTAATATTCCTGGCGTCCAGTTTTCATCTCCAATTAAAACGACTTCATCATTTTTAAAACTTTCAAAATCAATATTTTGATTAGCTTGATTAGTTTCTTTTTTTCTTTTATTGTTATAAGATTCTAACTTGATAGCATAATTATTTGCCTCATCATTATCAAGAAGTGAAAGAAAGGCCTCTCTTGGGTCACTCATTCTGCCTGCTGCATTCAGTCTAGGAGCAATACCAAAACCTATATCAATTTCATTTATATTTTCTTGTTTTATTTTTGCTTGGGAAAGTATTTTTTGCAATCCTTGTCTTTTACTTTTTCTTAAAACCTGTAATCCATATTTTGCCAATATCCTATTCTCCCCCACCAAGGGGACCATGTCAGCAACAGTAGATATGCCAACCATGTCTAGCCACCACTTTTCGTAGCCAACACTAATGCCATAATCTTCTCTATACTTGTCTAAAAAAGCATTAGTGAGTTTCCATGCCGTAGCACAACCACAAAGCATTTTTTCTTCGTAGTCACAATCATCGCGTTTTGTATTTATAACTGCAAAAGCTTTTGGCAGTGTTTGTTTTCCATTTTTGTCTCTTATTGGCAAATGATGGTCTGTGAGTATTACATCTATGCCATTTTTCTGTGCATATTCTATTTCTCTCATGTTTGTAATGCCTAAATCTACTGTAATAATAAGTTTTACATTGTCTTTTATAAACTTTTCTACAACATGCATATGTATACCATACCCTTCATTGTGTCTATGAGGTATATAATTTTCAAAATCAACATCAAATACCTGACTCACCTCTTTAGTCTTTGAAAATCTCCCTTCTGTAGCTTTTAAGTCTTTCTCCGTTCTGCTTTTTTCTATTTTTTTAAAAAAGTCGTGTAACACCACTCCGCCAGGTATACCATCACAGTCATAATCGCTATATATTATAATTTTTTCGTTATTGTCTAATGCCTTTTTAATTCTTTTAACAGACTTCTCTACATCTTTCATGTGTAACGGGTTGTGTGTATGTTTTTCCCAGTCTGAATTAAAAAAATTTTCTATATCTTCTTTAGTTTCTAGATTTCTATTCCTTAATAGTGTGCTAATTATATCTTCTTGCATTTTATTTTGTATGTTTTACTATATTATAACATCTTGTTATGGTATACTATAAAAAATAAGAGACGAAAATAACCTTACAAAATAATTTAAATATATGCAAGACTTATTCAAAAAAATCGTTACACGTGAAATACCTGCTCATATAATATGGGAAAATGAAACGCATCTAGCTTTTCTTGATATAAAACCAATACAATCTGGTCACACACTGGTAATACCTAAAAAACAAGTAGATTATCTATTCGACATGTCTAATAAAGAATACATAGATTTAATGCTTGCGGTGAAGGATGTGGCAAAAATCTTAAAGGACAAGACTGAGTGTTCTCGTGTCTGCATAATGGTGGAAGGTTACGCAGTACCTCATGTTCATGTACATCTGATACCTACAAACTCCGATCAGGATCTTAAAAAAGAGAATCGCATTCGCGAACTATCAGAAGATGATCTTGTTTTAATAAAAAACAAGATCATCTTCTAAACAAAACTATAAAAGTGAACTTAAACTAAAATCCGTTACACATGTAACGGATTTTAGTTTATTTTTAACATTAAGTTAACAATTTTTATATTTTTACTTTACTTTAAACTCTTTTTTTATACTTTCTAATTTTTTATCGTTTTCATTCTGTATAACCTCTTTTCCTGAATCAGCTAGTTTTTTAAGTTCTTTTAACTCTAATGTTTTCATGTGTAACGCTCTATTCTCAAGATAGTCCACAGTGTTTTTACTTGGGTCTTCTAAAACCTCCCCAAAGAGGGCATTTAAGGTTAAACCAACTCTTGGCCCTGGTGTTTCTTGTGTAACATCCATTATTCTTTTGCCATCTATTTTAAGTTGCTTAAGCGAAATTGGGTCGGTAAGGGCCTGCTCTATCATACTTTGATATTTTCTTAGTCTGTATGGTTCTTCTTTTGGCCTGCCAGTACCCACCCTATCGCAAATACGAAGATTGACCAAGTCCCAAATCTTCTCTTTTCCAACATTTGTAATCAATCTTCTTACGGCAGATAAAGTTATTTGTTCTGTATCTGAAAAAAACATATGCCAACGAACCATACTAGATACATATTCAACCGTGTCTTTTGGGTATTTTAATCTTTCTAGTATTTCACGAGAAACGCGACCTCCCACCACATCATGCCCGTAGAATGTATAATCATTCTTTTCTTTTGAAAATCTTCTAGTTTCTGGTTTTGAAACGTCATGAAAGAGTGCGGAAAGGCGCAATTCCAAGGGCCAACCTTTATCTGCAGCGTGCTGACAAGTTAAAAGGTTGTGTTTCCAGACATCAAAACTATGCGCTTGATTCTGATCCACTCCTATGCCCGCCTCTATTTCATGTGAAATGTATTTTAATATACCAAGCTCAGAACAAAGCTCAATAGCCTTCTTAGGCTCATCTGTCATTAACATCTTAGAAAACTCATCACGAATCCTTTCATGTGAAATGTTTTTAAGTAAAAAATGGTTATTTTTAATAGTTTCACGTGTAACTTTTTCTATTTGAAAGCCTAATTTAGCAGAAAACCTTACTGCACGCAACATTCTAAGGGAATCTTCTGCCACTCTATGCTCTGCCTCGCCTACACATTTCAACACTCTGTCTTTTATGTCTAAAATACCATTAAAATTGTCTTTTATATTACCTGTGGTTAAATCATAAGCTATAGCGTTACACGTGAAATCTCTCCTTTTTAAATCATCATCTATATTTTGTGACCATTTTACACTGTCTGGTCTCCTTCCGTCACTGTAATCACTTTCTAGTCTATACGGAGTAACCTCGACTATACTCTCTTTTGTTATTTTTTCAACTTCTTTTTTTAAAAGTTCTTGATACTTTAGGCTTTCTATACTTTTATATTCAATTAACGTTTCTTGTGTAACGTTTTCGTCTTTGTAAGCTGATGAGAACTTAAGGTTTTCAAGATTCGTTTCTGCTATTTTTGAAGATTCTTCTTCATTGACAGTAACCACACCCACTGTTCCATATGTGTTTTCATAAAAAGTTCTTGGGAAGAGTGCTCCTATTTGCTCTGGTGTCGCATTTGTAGTTATGTCATAGTCATTTGGAATACTACCCATAATATGATCACGGACACAGCCCCCGACCAAGTAAGCTTCAAAACCTGAGTGTTGTAGCATAGCTGAGACCATACGAACATGCTTTGGTGTATTTTCAAAAAAGATAGAAAAATCAAAAGTTTTAAGCTCTTTTTCTTGTATATTATATATACTTAAAGTTTTTGGCGTTTCTGATTTAGTAAAATCACCTACTGGGTTAAGTGTAACGTTATTTTTTTCTTGCATAATTTAGTTCTTTATTTTATTACTTTTTATTTTCCGTTTAAAACCTTTTAACTTCTTCTTATGTACGATCTCTCCGTTTCTTGTGTAACGTTATTTTCTTAAATTTGGTGCTCTTGCTAGGATTCGAACCTAGATCAGCGGTTCCGAAGACCGATGTGATATCCATTTCACTACAAGAGCGCTAACATATTATAGCATAAACCTATTTAAAAATTTATATTTTTGTGCGGCGTAAGAGAATCGGACTCTTGTCTCATCCTTGGCAAGGACGTGTTCTACCACTGAACCAACACCGCATTTATATAAATATTATAGCATAGATTTTATTTTTTGCAAAAAAATACTCATTTTCTATGTTTAAGCTCAGAAAAATCTAAATATTAAAAAATCTTTACTTCTGGGTGCTTTATCTTTATGGACTTTAATGCTTTATTCTCTGGGTCATTTTTTTAAAACATTTGTCTCTTTCTTTTTTAGAAGCGTTTCACGTGGCACAAATTGACATTAAAAATAAAGAATATACGACTATTTGTGGCTTTTACTCATAAAGGCTTATTTTGTAAGCTTTTATTCATAACAGACTTTTACACTTGTATATTTTGACATGTGTATTTTATGTCCGTTATACCCAGTAGACACAGAGTTGTGCACAGTTTTAAGATTATTAAGGGTCTAATAGAAATAAAACAAGTCATTATGGAGTGGGTAGAGCAGGGAGGTTAGGGGGTTATTTGTGTTAAAATACAAATATGACTCTAAGTCTAAAAACCAACAAAAAACAGAGCATGCACAATAAAGAACTGGGCTTTAATGCTGAGGCTGTGGCCAGAAAATGGTATGAAAGGGCAGGGTGGGCACTACTAAGTCAAAACTCAAGGACAAGAAATAGTGAGTTAGATCTTATTTTTTACAAAGAAACAGAATATTTGTTTGTGGAAGTTAAAAGTTTGGAAATAGGGGAGGGTGCAAATAAAGACAATTTAAAACCAGAAGACAACTTTACAACAGGTAAACAAAAAATGTTTCGAAGGGGTATAGAGCAATACTTAATGAAAAACAAGATAGAGACAGAAAAATTAAGGGTTGACCTAGCTTGCGTATACCATAATGCAAGTAAGGGTGGGGTAGAGGGGGAGTGGAAAATAAAAGTGTATGAAAATATTATACTTGAATAAAATCAAAAAATAGTGATATTTTTATGTAGAGTGGTGTGTGGGAGTATTTTTTGGACTTATTTATTTATTTATGTTATAATACAAAAGGTTCTGATGATCGTGGACTGCTGTTTATAGCTTCAAAGCAGGAGATTCTCAGAGCCTTTTTATGCAGATGTAGCTCAACTGGTTAGAGCACCCGCCTGTCACGCGGGAGGTTACGGGTTCGAGCCCCGCCATCTGCGCCAAAAAGACGTATTTTAAAAGCAAATAAAAAAGCCAAGTCCTTAGACTTGGCTTTTGTTTTGATTTTTAAACTTTCTCATCAAAGCTTTTTGACACTCTTTTACAAACCGACATAAGCTTTTCTCTCAAAAAGACAGCCACACATTTTTGTCTTTTTGAGAGTATGGACTCGAGCAGGTTCGCCAATGGAAGAACGAACTCTTCTGTTTCGACTACTTGTTTTTGTTTCTTTTCCACAGAACAAGCTTTTAAGTCCCTCATGTTGTATAACCTGTCACAAAGCTTTACAATTAAAACAATAATATTTCTAGAGGCTCGCATTCTTGGAAAATAAACAGGTTTAGAGTCTTCATCTTTTGTCAAAAGTCTGACAGCATCAGAAACTATTGAGCCAAACAATTTTGACATGGATTTTAATGACAAAACCCATGGACGATCTTCTTTTAGATCATGGAATAGAGCTGCAATGATTATTGCTTTTGCTACTTTCCTTGAAAATATTTCATGGACTTTTAACTCTTTTACAGCAATGAAAGCCACACCTCGAACGTGCTCAAAATATCGACGACCATCTTGTCTAAACTGTTTATAGTGGGCTGATTTTGCTAAATTATAAGCTTGCTTAATGTCAGCAATGTCTTCTTCGTCAAACCACGGTAATAAAGGCTTTACAAATCTGTCATCGCCGTTAATTAGTTTTGTTGTCATTTTAAACCTTTCAAAAAATGAACGAATATGTTAAATGATTAGAATAATTAAAATTAAACTAATTTATCTTTTTATGATAACATAAAAATAATAGTCTAGCAAGTTTAACTTTTTTATGTTAATATAATAACAAGAACATGAAAGAGAGTAGACTAATGAAATATAAAAGAGAGCTGGCTGAAAATATAAAGTCAGGTAATTTAAATGTCTCTGAAAAATTCAAAACAAAAAAATCTTTAGGGCAAAATTTTTTAAATAACAAAGGGATAACAGAACTAATAGCCAAAAGCGCAGAAGTAGAGGAAGGTGAGTTAATACTTGAAATAGGGCCAGGGGAAGGGGCTCTTACAGAGTATCTAACAAAAGAGACTGAGGTAAAAGAGGGTAGCCGCCTGTTGTGCATAGAAAAAGATCACAGACTAATAGATATTTTAAATAAAAAATTCCAGATAAATGCTGTGGATAAAAGTAATTTAGAAAATATTATAAATGAAAATAAAATAGAAATACTAGAAGAAGATATTTTAAAGTGGGGAAGCAAGGAATACTTTACTAAAAATAAAGTTAATAATTTTGGATATAAAATAATAGCAAATATACCATATTACATAACAGGGGCTATTATAGAAAAATTTTTAGAAGAAAAAATAAAGCCAAGTGTAATGATATTAATGGTTCAAAAAGAAGTGGCCCAGAGAATGGTAAAAAGGGATGGAAAGGGTAGTATACTTTCTCTGTGTACAGAATATTATGCAAAGACTGAAATAATTAAAATAGTGAGCAAGGGGAACTTTAGTCCCGCACCGAAAATAGACAGTGCTATTATAAAGATAAAGTTAAAACAAGAGAAGCTTTTAGGTGAAAATTATTTATGTCTTGAAAAGAAATATTTGAACTTAGTAAAAGTTGGTCTAGGACATAAAAGAAAAACTTTAATTTCTAATCTTAAAAACTCTAATGATAAAAATATAAATAATGTCAGCTGGGAAAATGTTTTTAATAAACTTAATCTAAATACAAAAATAAGAGGCGAGGATGTTAGTTTTGATGATTGGCTAGAATTAGCGAGTCAATCTATTTAACAAAAGTTGCTAAGCTTTCTGAAAAATATAATCTTGAATTATTCTCTAAAATAGTGTATGATGTTAGTAGTTAGAAAAAATGCGGTGTTGGTTTAGTGGTAGAATGCCTGCCTTCCAAGCAGGAGACAAGAGTTCGATTCTCTTACGCCGCACAGATAAATAAAAAGCAAAGTTGACAAACTTTGCTTTTTATTTTATACTTGCAAAATATAAATATTTGTGATATAGTTTTATTCTGTTCATTAAATGGAGTAATTTAAAATGTTTTCAAAAACCGAAATCCGCACAGCAACAGTCATTCTTATTGCTGCTACTGCACTCATCGGGTCTCAAAAAGTTATGGCTACAGAAAAGCAAAAACTGAATACTTTTGCTGTCCAACAACAAGAGCCTTCTCTCGGCAATGTCTATGAAGTTAAGACTCAAAAAGATCGGCCAAAAATTAAAGGCTGCAAAAATCCTGTCTGGTTATTTGAGTCTGAGCGTGTTTTTGAAGCACGTTGTAAAAATGGTAAAAAAGTTTTTGTTGTAGGAAAAAAAGATTGAGGGTAGTTAATCTTTAGCAAGCAAAAACGCGACTAAATTAGTCGCGTTTTTTTTATTTAAAAACTACTACAGTACTAGTTAAGAGCTTCTTTAAAAGCTTTTGCCACTGAGAACTTCACAGCATTTGATGCCGCTACTTTTACTTGCTCTCCTGTTTTAGGATTACGAGCCATTCTCGCAGGTTTTGCTTTTTTGATAAACTTACCGAATCCAGCAACTGAAACTTCATCACCTCTTTTAAGGCCTGCTACGATAGCAGCAAATAAACCTTCTACAACCTCTTCTGATTGAGTCTTTGTAGTATTTAGGATTTTGTTAATTTCTTCAGCTAATGCAACTTTATTCATATTTTTTATTTCGCTTATTTTACTAAGCATTATTTTTATAACTTTTTCGAAAATAATTATTTTTTATAATTATAAACATATTATAATACAAAGCTTGTTTATAATACAATATTGACTAATCTTATTTTGGTTTTATTATACTGTCAACTATTCCGTATTTTTTGGCCTCGTCAGCAGTCATCCAGTTATCCCTGTCACTATCTTTTTCTATTTGATCCACTTTTTGACCAGTATTTTTTGCCATTATTTCATTTAAAAGCTTCTTTAATCTTAACCCTTCTTTTAGATCTATTTCCATGTCTGTTACTTTTCCACGAGTTCCTGCTGATGGTTGGTGTATCATAACGGTAGAATTAGGCAGTAGAGAGCGCTTGCCTTTTGCTCCTGATGAAAGTAGAAATGCGCCCATACTGGCCTGCATACCCATACCAATGGTCGCTACATCGCATTTTAAATGCTGCATCGTGTCATAAATACCTAAACCGTCATAAACTGAGCCTCCTGGAGAATTAATGTATAGCATAATGTCCTTTTTAGGGTCTTCTGCTTCTAAAAATAGTAACTGAGCTATTGTTAATGAGGCTGTGTGTTGATTTACTTCATCTGCAAGAAATATAATGCGTTCTTTTAGGAGACGAGAGTATATATCATAAGCTCTTTCTCCATTATTTGTTTTTTCTATTACTGTTGGTATTAACATGTTTTTTATTGTTCTTATGTTTAGAATTATAACACAAAAAGTTTTATATAGAAATTAAAAAAAACAAAAAAACACCTGCGGGATATACAGATTTGGATTTGTTTGCTTTTTAAGGCTTTAACAAATCTGCAAATCTCGCAGGTGTTTTCATTATAATACTTTGTTACATGTTGTTGTAAACTTTTTTTAATTAAAGAACGACTAACTAATAAAACCTTTAAAACCAATACTTACTAAACCAAAACCAGAAACTAAAGTCTTAAAACTAATGACTTTTAAAAATGAAATCAAGCTTAATTGTTGTAACTACGAATAATTACTGTGCTTGTTGGAATAATGATTCCCGTAAAACCAAAGAACTTTTCGAGAGTGTAGCGTGAGCTTGTTTTGCCGATTAACCATCGGAGGAGTGTCTCTTACTTTTTCTCTATAAATATATTATATACTCATTTGTCTTTTATACAAGTCCTTTACAAATTTAACTGTGGATAACTTTTAAACCTTTTACTTGCTTTGTTTTTTATGCTATATTGTCTGTATGAAAACCTCAAGATACTTTATAAATCAAAACTTGTCTGTTGGTAAACTTGTTATAAAAGACAAAGACTTAATACATAGGTTGTTTGTAGTTTTAAAATACAAAACAGGTGAAAAGATAAAGCTTTTTAATGGACAAGAAGAGTCTGATTATCTTTGTAATCTGCTTATAATTTCCAAGAAAGAATGCTTTTTGGATGTTGTTGAAAAAATAGACAATAAGAAAGTCTCAGTTAAAAAAATAAATGTTTATGTTGCTATAGTAAAATCAGACTTTGATGAGATGTTACGTGAAATGGTAGAAATAGGGGCAAATGAAATAACTCCTATTATCTCTGAAAGGGTTGAAAGAAAAGAAATTAATTATGAAAGGTTAAACAGAATAACATTAGAGGCTTGTGAACAGTCTGGAAGATCTGACATACCAAAACTAAATGGAATAATTAACCTTTTTGATTTCAAAGACTACTCAGAAAAGAATGTGTGTTACCACACAGAAAAAGTTTCACAAAATAATAACGTTACACAAGAATCAGTTGATAGTAAGGATAGTAGTCTTGTAAACATCTTCATAGGACCAGAAGGTGGGTGGGCTGAGGGGGAAGTAAAATGGTTTACCAGCAATGCTTTTATGTTTAGAACATTAAAGACAAATATATTGCGTGCAAAAACTGCAGCAGTTGTCTGTTTATATGATATAATTAATTCATACTAAAAAATAATAAAAAATATGCAAAATTTTAAAATAAATTGGGATACGTTATCGAGACTTTTCATTGGTGCTTTATTTGTTTCGGCTGGTTTTGGAAAACTTTCTAGCTTTCAAGGAACAACAGCTTATATAAACTCTGTTCTTAATACTGGATCTATGTCTTTTATCATAACCACTGTGGTTATTTTTATAGAAATAGTCGTTGCTGCGGTTTATGTCTATGGAAAGTATAAAAAAGATACTGCTGGATATATACTTATAGGCTTTACAGCACTTGCTACTATTCTTTTTCATTCTGATATGACTAATCAGATAAATACAGTTATGGCTTTTAAAAATCTGGCTATAATTGGAGGTATATTTGCCACCATGGACGGGGTGCACAGAAGAAGAAATTAATTTTCTTTTTTATAAAAAACAAGCGCGACCTACGGTCGCGCTTGTTTTTTATTTACTATTATCTACTTACTGTTCCTTTTTTTGCGATTTCTATTAATATGTCTTTTTCTGTTAACCCTTCAAGAATCTCTACTCTTCCGTCTTCTGATCTTATTCCCAGCTTCACTATTCTTTCTTCTTCTTTGTCTTCTGATATTTTAACTCTTACTATACCTCCTCCTGATTTTATCTCTACATATGAAGCGGGTATTGTTAGTGCCCCTTCTTTTACTTGGGTTATTATCTTTGCATTTGATGTCATGCCTGGTAATATTCTGGAATCTGCATTTACAAAAGTAAGGATGACTCCATATCTCGGCACCCCAGAATCATTTTTAGAAGATGGATCAACACTGGTAACAACTGCCGAAAACTCAACATTTGGATAAGCGTCTAGTGTTACGGTGGCAATATTTCCTATTTTTATTTTAGCAATGTCTATTTCTGAGATTTTAGATTTTATTTGATATGACGAGTCGGCGATTAATTTAAAAGCATATTTTGATTGTGAAGCTAATTCACCAAGCTCAATATTTACTTCGCTAATCTTTCCAGAAAAGGGTGCAATTAGAACATTTTTTCCTGCTTGAGCTTTGGCTTGACTTAATCTTGCATATGCTTGATTTACAAAAGCTTCCTGATTTGCGATTTTATTTTTATCTGGATTTAAAGAAACTGCCAAGTCTTTTTCAGCACGACTAACAGCATTTCTAGCTACAGAAACTGCGTTGTTTCTGCTTGATATCTCTGAGTACATAAGACTAATATCTGTCTTTATGCTAGAGACAGTAGCTCTTTTGTCTGATAGTGTGGTGTCAGATATGGCACAAGGTAGTGATAATAATCTTTGTAAGGTTCCTATAAAAGCATTCATTTTATCAACTTCTTGTTTTGCTTTTGTTAGATTTTCTATGTTGATATTTAAAAAATTAGCCCTTTCTGTCTCTAATTGAGATTGTATAGACTGATCACAACTGTTAAAAGTTAACCTGTATTGAGAATAGTCTTTGTAAAAGACAGAAGACAGCTTATAGTCTATAATGTCTGATAGTTTATTTTTTAGATTAACTAGAGTGTCTTCTGTCTGAGTCTCGGCATTTAATAAATCAGATTTTGCATTTTGAAGATTTTGATTTTTAAGGCTTATCTCCGCATCTGAAGCACCAGACTTTAGCTGAGCAAGTGTTGCGAGCGCTGCCTGCACGCCGGCTTCTGCTTCGCGCACACTAGCGTAAGCATCACCACCAGAAAGTCCAGCTATTACTTGTCCTACTTTTACTGAGTCTCCTACTTTTACATTTATTTTGTTTACTATACCACTTTTATCAAAAGAAAGGTCCGCATCTTTTGAAGATTCTACCTGACCTGTAACCTCAACAATGTCTACAACACGATCAGAAACTGGAGAAGTGGTTTTTACTGTGTCTTTTTTATTATTTTGACTGTTTATAAAAAAGAACACTGCTAGAAATAAACATAAAAGTCCTACAGAAACTTTTAAAGCATTCTCTTTTATAAAATTTTTAATAGTGTTAAACCTGTTTAACATATGTATTTGCATAACTTTGTATAAGCTGTATTATATCATAAAATAATATGATATAATATATACAGAATGTTATAAATATATGCATACTCCGATAATAATCTCTAATACAAAATCTTATATAAAAAACTTAAAAGAATTTTATAAATTGCAAAATGATATTTGGAATAACTTAGAAAAAGAAAATTATAAATATTATATAGCTGTCCCCGCACCACTTATTTCCATGATTAAAAAGGAGGAATATAAAGCCTTTTCGATAGGAGCTCAGAACTTTACGTCTACTGAAAATACTGGCAAAACTGGAAACATTACTCTTTCAAATATTTTAGATGCTGGTGCAAACTTTGTAATACTTGGACACTCGGAAGTTAGAGAGTCCGGCGAAACATCTGAAGTTATTTCTGAAAAAGTTTCTGAATCTGTAAATAAAAATATTTTGACAGTGCTTTGTGTTGGAGAGAAAGAAAGGGTGGTGAGCGGGGAAAAATATGACACCTCATACATAGATGAACTTTTAAAAATGTTAGGTTCATCCTTAAAAGGAGTAAGTAAAAATAATTTAGAGAAATTAATAATATCTTATGAGCCTGTCTGGGCCATAGGAGAGAGCGTTGGAGCAAGCACAGAAGTGGTGATGCAAGCAATAATTATAATCAGGCGGGAGCTAGCTAAAATATTTGGCATTGATGGGGCGAAGAAAATAAAAATAATTTATGGTGGCTCGGTAGATGAAGATAATGCAAAGGATTATATTACAAATGCAACTTGTGATGGGGTTTTGGTAGGTCGTGCCAGCATGAACGCAAAATCTTTTTCGAAGATAATAAACAATTTATATAAATAAATATGGTGCAAAAAATCAACTTTGAAAATATAAGGAATTCTAAAGTTTTGCTACGTTGTGATTTTAATGAGCCAATTAAGAATGGGGAGTTGTTAAGCGACAAAAGAATACTGGCAAATGTAAACACTATACAAGAATTAACAGCCAGAAATAATACTATAATTTTGATTTCACATCACAGTGACAAGGAACAAACACTTAGTCTTGTTTACAATTATTTAAAAAAAATATTCCCAGAAATATATTATCTTAATACTACAAATCAAGAAAATATTACAAGTTATTTTTTAAACAATAAAAATGACTTACCAAAAATAATTCTCTTAGAAAACACAAGATTATTTTTTCTAGATGAAAACAAAGAAGTGGCGGTTGAAAATCTTGATGAATTAAACAATGAAAACTTTGCAAAGTTTCTTTCTTCTTTTTCAGACTTTTTTATCTATGATGCTTTTTCTGTAGGACATAGGGACCACGCCAGCACGACTGGAGCCTCTAAAATACTACCAAGCTGTTTTGGTCTTACTTTTAAAAAAGAATACTTTAATCTTAAAAAATTATTAGATGAAATGCCTAACACTTTAATTTTTATGGGTGGAGCAAAATTGTCTACAAAATTGCCAATATTAGAGAAGTTTTTAGCAAACGATTCTGTAGTATGTCTCGGTGGGGCCATGGCACATCCAATATTAAAAATGAAAGGAGCAGATATTAAAAAATCTTTTACAGAAGATGGGGTTGTTTTGTCTGAAAATATTTATAATAATAAAAATCTTATACTTCCAAAAGATTTAATTTGGAACACAGACAGTGAAAGATTTACAGAAAAATCTAATACAAACCTAGAAGAAAAAATAGTAGATGATATATTTGATGTAATTAATTTGGAAGAAATTATAGTAGAAAGAAAAATAAAAAATATACTTTGGAATGGGCCGGTAGGCATGTATGAAGATGGTTATGTGGCAGGCACAGACATAATAAAAAACTTTTTAGAAAAAATGCACGCTCAAAAAATGAACACAATAGTTGGTGGTGGTGATACTTTGACTTATCTAGAAAAATATCCAGACTTTAGACCTTCTTACACTTCCTTGTCTGGTGGGGCAATGCTTAGTTTTTTAGCTGAAGGAACCCTTCCTGTATTAAAAAGTATAGAAATATAGGCTTTTGGGGGTTAGTCTTAGACATTTGGATAAATGTCACACATTTTATTTAAAAATGTTATATAATATAGAGATAAGCTTCTCAGTTAATCTTTTGTAAAAAAAATTAACACGAGAATAAAACATATTATGTCTAGCAAATCTCTAGAAACCCTTATATTTGAAGCTAAAAATGGAAACAAAGAGTCTTTTTCTGTGCTTTACAATGAGTTATACACTCCGCTTTTTAGATTTATAAAATCTAGAACTAAGGATTACGAAAAGTCCGTGGACATTTGTCAAGAAGTCTTTATCAAGTGGTATAAATCGCTTGATTCTTATGAAATAAAGATGAAACCACTATCTTACCTCATGATGATTGGCATGAGACTAATCATAAATGACAGCAATAAAAAAACTTCTCTTTCTTTAAAAGAAGAATATGAGGAAATAATTGCTGATGAGAGTCTGATATCGGCTGACATTAACTTTGACTTTAACACAGATACTGAGAACATAAAGTCTTTGTTTGAATATCTTAGTGAGGCACAACAGATAGTCTTAACAATGCGTTACGTGTCTGATTCAGATACGGATACAATAGCCGAAGCATTAGAAACTACCACTGTAAATATAAGACAAATAGAGTCCAGAGCGCTTAGAAAGTTAAAAGAACTATACGTAGAAAAATACGGGGATAGGGACGAAAAAATCCAATAAGTAAACATAATTAATAGGTCGAAAATCAATAAAACAAAAACATGCAAAATATTATACAACATTTTAATAAGATAAAAATAGAATCCTCACCAAGAGAATCTGATTTTTCTATGCTTTTAAGTAAATTAAATACAAAAACTGAGTTTAAGCATAACTTTTATACAAACACAAACTATTATACTGAAAAAGTGAAATCTCCATTTTTTGCTTGGAGTTTTGGATTTGCTGGTTTTTCTATGGCGGCATTTATGTTTTTCTTTAATGTAAATAACTCTACTCAGGTGGAAAACTTGGCTTTGAGCGACACAGTCTTATCTAGTTCTAACAACTTAACTGTAGAAAAAAGGAACAAACCGGTGACAGAAACCATAAACCTTATAGACTCAATGAGTAGCTTTAATGCTGAAATAAAAGTAAAGGAAATCTAATAATATGAAAAAAATAATAATCTCTACTCTTATATTAACTTCTGTAACACTTAACTTTTCACTAGCTTCGGAAGAGAGTTTTATTAATAATGTGAAAAACTTTTTCATTTCTGAAAAGAAAATAACAGAAATAAAAGAGGAAATAAAGAAGCAGATAGAAAATAAAGATACTTCAAAAGAAGAAACTAAACTTATAAAACAAGACCTGTCTGCAACAAGCACAGACAAAAATAATTCAGAAAATATTGATACAGAAATTAAAAACTCTACAAACACAGAAGAAAAGAAAGAATTAAAGGAAGTTGTAAAGGAAGAAATTATCTGTGAAAATAAAACAAAACTTTTGGTAAAAAAAGATAAATTGTCTAAACAAATTAAAAATCAAATCAGGGAGAAAAATAAATTATCTGACGGCCTAATAGAAGTGTCAGCCAACTTTGCAACAGAAACGAAAGAAAAGATAGAAGATAAAATAATAAAGTTAGAGGAGGAGGTTAATAATATTATAAAAATAGAAAAAAATATTATAAACATAATTGCCTCTAGTACTGAATCTGCTTGTGACACTAAAAATAATAAAAAAAATATTCTTAATACTAAAATAAAATCTTTAGAATTAGAAAATGAAAAGCAATTAGAAAAAATAAATAAATTTATTAAAAAAGAGATAAAGGACTTTCTCACGGAATTAAAAGAAGAGCAAGTTTATGTCCAGTAACAATTAATACAAATAAAAGAGTGGTGTAAAAATATTACTACTCTTTTATTTTTTGTGTTAAAATATAAGCATGCTTAATCCAAATCTCAAAAAAGATATAGAATTAGAAATAAATAAAGCTGAGCCAAAAATAAAAGATTTTTTGCTTGATGATTATTTCCGTGAGACGATGGACCTTATCTTTAGAGTTAATAGATTAACAAATGAACAAGGAGAGGCAGTAGAGCTAGAGACTATATTATTTTTGCTAAAATTATCAAATTATGAAAAGATAGACGAGGCTATACAAAATGAATGTAGTATAGAAAATGCTTCAACCTCAAAACAAATTATACAAGATTTAGAATCTTACATCTTTCAAAAAACAAATAAAATAGAAGATTCACTTAATGTTTTAGAAGAAAATAAGAGTGTAGTTTTACCTGTAAAAGAAAAAATAAAAGAAAGTGGAGAAAAAGCTTCATCAGAAAACATAGAAACAGAATCAAAAGAAGACAATATAAATAAAGGGTTTAATATGCTTGGCTCTAATAAAATAATAAAAGAGCCGAGGGACATATTAAAAAATGAAGATATTTTTAAAGCTGGAAATGATACTTTAACTAACAAGATATCTCTTCCTCTTGAGAGTGTTGTTCCCGTCATAAAAACTCCTGAACCGCTGGGTGATGTCTACTTAGAAAGAGTTTCTGAGGATGAAAAAAGCATTAAAAAAGAAACAATAGTAACTAATAATAATTAAAAATATGCAATTTAGAGTTCCTCAATTTATAGACATAGAAGATAAGATTTTAGGCCCATTAACATGGAAACAATTTGCTTACAGTCTCGGTGCGGCAGGTATTACTTATATATCTTTTAGATTTACTGGATCGAAATTTTTAGGACTCCTGATAGCAGCTCCATTTGTGGCACTTTTTATGTCACTTGCTTTTGTAAAAATAAACAATCAGTCTTTTGTAGATATTTTAGAACATGCTTTTGATTTTTTTTCAAAGTCGAGACTTTATACTTGGCAAAGGAGTGAGAAAGAGGAAGTTCAAGGTGAGAAAGTTTTACCAAAAAAGAATAATGACTTGATGGAAAATTATACTAAAAAAAGCTTAAGTGATATAGCAAAAGATCTAGACGTAATGTCTGGCGATGTTAAATAGTTTATTTATTGTGTGTAAAAAATAAAATAAAAAATAATTTTTGTGTTATGATTAGTTTAATAGAATAAATTATGAAAGGATTAGCGTCTCAAAACTTTGTACCAATAAAATCAATAAGAGAAGGGGTTGTCTTTCTTGGAGACAATGAGTATCGTAGCGTAGTTATGGTAAGCTCTATCAACCTTTCTTTGAAAGGTGAGAATGAGCAGACAGCGATACTTTCTCAGTTTCAAAACTTTTTCAATTCTCTAGACTTTCCAATACAAATATATTCAAAGTCTAGAAGAACTGATATAGACCCCTATTTAAAATCTTTAAATGAGAGACTTAATATGGTAGAGGGTGAGTTAATAAAATTACAAATAGTGGAGTATATAGCTTATATAAAATCATTTACTGAAGAGAACAACATTATGAACAAGCAGTTTTATGTTATTGTTCCTTATTTAGCTCCGACAATTAGCAGTAGTAGCCTCATGAATTTTGGAGATAAAAAAGAAGAGGGTGGTGAGATGGCAGGTTTCTACAGAATAAAAGAACAAATATATGAACGTATGAGTGTAGTAAAATCAGGACTAAGTAGGTGCGGACTAAAAACTACAGACATGGACACTGAGGACTTGATACAACTTTATTATGAAATACTAAACCCTTCAGCTTCTAGCAAGACATTAATTTAATACTTATAAAAAGAAAAAGTGTTTTTTGTTAATAGACAAAAATATTTTTAATATTTTTGTGTTATGATTTTAATATGAGCATCTTAGATACTATTTTTAAAAAGAAGGAAGAGGGAGATGAAAAATTAGTCTTACCTAATGAGGTATACACAGCAGCTACTCTTAGTCTACAGGACACTCTTGCTCCTTCTGCATTAAAAGTTGAGTCAAAAGACTTTACTATTGGAGACATAAAAGGTAGAAGTTACTTTATAATGTCTTATCCCAGATTTTTAAATGATAACTGGTTATCTCCCTTAATTAATTTGGACCGTGTTTTTGATGTTAGTATACACATATCACCACTAGACACCGGAGATGTAATGAAAAAGTTCCAGAGAAAAGTGGCCGAAGTGCAAAGTCAAATCATGATTAATGAAGAAAAAGGAATGGTTAGGGATCCAATGCTTGAAACTGCTTATGAGGACCTAGAAAGTTTACGTAATGACCTGATGCAAGCTCAAGAAAAAATGTTTGAGGTTGGGGTGTATATCACTATTTATGCTAAAAATGACAGTGATTTAGAAAAAGTTGAGAAGGAAATAAAATCTATTTTAGAAAGTAAATTAATACAAATCAGGCCTGCCTTGTTTCAACAAGACACTGCAATATTAACTAATCTTCCTATTGGAAAAGATGAGTTAAAAGTAACTACAAAATTAAACACCTCTCCACTTTCTTCTACTTTTCCTTTTGTATCTTTTGACCTTACTAGCGACAAGGGAATACTCTACGGAATAAACAGACATAATGGCTCGCTCATTCTTTTTGATAGATTTTCTCTTGAGAATTATAACTCCATAGTCTTTGCAAAATCTGGATCAGGTAAGTCCTTCACTACAAAGTTGGAAATACTTAGAACCCTCATGTTCGACACTCGTGTCATAGTTATAGACCCTGAGCGTGAGTATGAAGCTTTGACTGAGGCGGTTGGTGGTAGATATTTCAATATTTCACTCACCAGCGACCATCACATTAACCCATTTGACCTTGCTAAGCCTGCTGAAGGGGAAACTATGAGTGAGGTATTGCGTGGTAATATCGTAACTCTTGTGGGACTATTCCGTGTTATGTTAAGTGGGTTAACTCCTGAAGAGGATGCTATTGTAGACAGGGCAATAACAGAGACATATGCACTTAAAGATATTACTGCTGATAGTGACTTTAATGATATAGACCCGCCATTGCTAAGTGATTTTGAAATGGTGCTTTCTGGTCTAGAGGGCAGTGAAAGCTTGATGGAGAGGTTACAAAAATACACAAAAGGCTCTTGGTCTGGATTTTTAAATCAACCGACGAATGTGGATATTGACCAAGTGTGTGTTTCTTTTTCTATACGTGATATGGAAGACGATTTGAAGCCAGTCGCCATGTTCTTAATTTCACATTATATATGGAATGCGATCAGAAAAGACATTAGAAAAAGATTGTTAGTAGTTGATGAAGCGTGGATTATGATGAAAAGTCCTGATACGGCAAGCTTTTTATATGGATTAGCAAAACGTGGAAGAAAATATTATCTTGGTCTCGCAACCATAACTCAGGACGTAAATGATTTTTTACAAAGCGAATACGGTGTGCCGATTATTACCAACTCATCTATACAGTTACTTTTGAAACAGTCCCCAACAACAATAGATTTAGTGCAGAAAACTTTTAATTTGACTGATGAGGAGAAGTTTTTACTTTTAGAAAGTAATGTCGGTGAAGGCATCTTCTTTGCAGGATTAAAACACGCTGCTATAAAAATTATCGCCAGCCACACCGAAGACCAAATCATAACAAGTGATCCAGAACAAATTATGAGAATAAAAGCTATGAAGCAAAATTAAAGTATGAAAAAAGTAATTACAATTTTATCTCTATTTTTTTTCTTATTTTCTTTTTCTTTTGCACAAACTTCTGGTCCAGCATTTGATATTGTTCCTAATAATTATAACTTTTCAGCAGGAGATAGTGTTGTTTTTAATTTAGAAAGTTTTAAGGTGGAAATTAAAAAATCAAATATTAACTGGATATTAAATGGGAAAAGTGTTCTTTCTGGATTTGGAAAAGATATTTTAAAGATAAATATTCCAGACGAAGAGTCTGTCTTGGAAGTAAGGGTAACAGCTCCTGAAGGAGAAGTATTTAAGAATGCTTTTAGACTTTATAATAAAAGTGTAGTTATTTATTGGGAAGCAACTGATAGTTATGTGCCTGATTGGTATAAAGGAAAGAGGATGTTGACAAAAGGAGGGACGGCCAGGGTGCACGCTTTTTCTAACATCACCACAAATGGTTCTAAAATATCAGACAATGACTTATTATATACATGGGAAATAAACGGGAAAATACAACATGATGAATCTGGTCTTGGTAAAAACTTTTTAGACATTTACGCTTCTGAAGTTGAAGGTAGTAGTATGGAAATAAAAGCAACAGTAGTTCCTAGACTAAGTAATGAAGAGACTGTTGCTGTGGAAAATATAGAAATTGCAAATACAAAAGCTGTATTTTATATAAAAGGTGGAAACAATTTTAATAAAAAAGCACTTGTCAATTCTTATAAGTTTAATCTTTCTGATTTTATTTTAATAATTGAACCGTTCTTTTTCTCATTAGATAAAAAAATGTCTTATTACTGGACAGTGAATAATAGGGAAGTGGCTGGCACAAATGAAAGAGGTTTCAAAGCTGGAAAAGTTGGTAAGTCTTCTGATATAAAAATAAAAGTTGAGCATGATGTAAAACTCTTTCAAGAAGCAGAAAGTGAATTAGAGGCAAATTTTTAATTTATTTGTGTTAAAATATTATTAGATGTCGAAAAACTTTTCAAAAATTATAAAATCAATATTTGTTTTATCTTTTTTATTTTGTATATACAGTTTTTCATTTACTCAAAATGTTGTAGCTGAGTGTGGGGGCTCTGAAGACTATAACTGCTACACACTATTAGAATCTATAACAGGTAGCAAGGGTGGAGTAGATGAAATAATAATACAAGCTAACGGACTCGGCACTTACCTCGAGATGATAATGTCTTACCTTTTAGTTTTGGTAACCATAGCCGCTGTATTTTATATGATATACGGAGGGGTATTATACTTAACTACTGACATCATAAATCAAAAAAAAGAGGGCAAAGAGGTTATAACTCGAGTAATTGTTGGGCTTATTTTTGTGTTTTCAGTTTGGACTATTATGAATAGTATTAACAGTGGCTTATTGAAAAATTCACTTGATTTTTCTTTAAAAAAACTAGGGGTTACGGTTGGTAGTGCCGTGTCGACAACCTTATCAACTATTGCAGGTGCCCCGACAACACCCTCAAAACCAACTGCTCCTGTTGCGGGCTGTTCTTCTGGGCTAATTACTGTTCAAGGATCTTATCAGTTGTGTGGTGCTGTCGCTGACAATATGAAAAAATTAATTGCTGATGCGAGTAAGGCTGGTATTAATCTAACTTTGTCTTCTGCTTTTAGAGACACGAGTAAGCAAATAGCTTTGCGTAAAAAAAATTGTGGTCCAACTGATTATGATATCTACGAAAAACCATCAAGGGAGTGCAGTCCTCAGACAGCAATACCAGGGACATCTAATCATGAGAAGGGTCTGGCAGTTGATTTTGCGGATATGAAGAGTGCAAATGCTAGTTATCAGTGGTTAGTCGAAAATGCTAATAAGTATGGCTTTAAGAATGATTTAGCTGCAACCAAGGAGCCTTGGCACTGGTCAACCAATGGTAGATAACGAATTAAAAACATATGCAAGAAAATATACAAAACAACAATATAAATATTTTAGATAACACAATTCCTGAAGCAACAGGAAGGGATAATAATTCAAGACTTTTTAAAATAATGTTTTTTATGTTAATATTTTTATTTTTAGTTTCAGCTACTGCTTATTATTTTTATGCAAAAAATAGTGGTGCAATTACACAAAATACCAGAAGTCTTTTTCCTGATGTAGAAACCGGCACTGAGAATACGAATGAAACATACATAGGTAACGAAAACAACAATAACAATACTGGTGACGAGGAAGAAGAAAATGACCAGTCTGGACTTATTAACATATGGCCACTATCTGTTACTGGTTACTCAGTTATAGACACTGCTGTTAGCACCACAACCTCATCGAACATATTCTTTGCAGACTCTTTGTCAGGTAATATCTATGTGACAAAATACCCAAGCCTTGAAAATATTAGATTAACAAATACAACTTTGCAGAATGTTATAAAGTCTACTTTTTCTAAAAATGGTGACTTTGTTTTAAATATACAAAAAGTAAATGGGGTAAATAAATTAATTGGGTCTAGACTAGGACAAGAAAGGGACTCTGCTTTTTCTGTGAATAATATAGATGAGAATGTTTATGACTTATCTTCATCTAAAAATGAAAATAGTTTTTATTATTTAAAAAGACTGGGTAAAACTTCTACTTTAAACTCATACACACCTACAACAGGTAAAATAGTAAAAATTTCTAATATCCCTCTTTTTGATGTTTATATTTCTAATGAGGATGCTAATAATGTTTACATTTCTTCTAATCCTGCTGCTGGTCTTTCTGGTATACAGGTAGTTGTAAATAAAAAAACTGGAAATAAAAACTATACAAAAACAAATAAAACCGGCTTTGAAGAAAAGTGTGCTGACACAAAAAATAATTATAAAGTGTGTGGTATAGACAACACTGTCGGTTCTAATTCTTTTGATATAGACTTGTGGAATAGTGGCGAAGTGACTTTTGCTGATGATATTAGTATTACTAACAAAAAAACAAATGAGACAGTGATTATACCTGCTTCAGTTTTAGTTGGTGAGCCATTAGACATTTATAAAACGAATTTTATAAATGATTTATTTATCTTTGAAAATAAAAACAATGATGCTTTGTGGATATTAAAAGGTGAAGGTATTTAAATAATCTTCTTCAATAAAAAATGCTGCCCAATAGCAAATATATTACTAACTACGAAGTATAGCGTTAGTCCTGCTGGTAGAAAAATTGAAGTGACAAAAACTATGGCAGGTAGAAAGTACTTCATTTGCATACTCATCATTTTTGTAAACTCTTTTTGAAAATCACTAGCACCATCACTAACTGTCATATCTTTTACTGATAATAACATCAAATAATACATAGAAATAAAGGTTAAAATAGCTAATAAGTAATTAGGTTTTGTAACATCAATATTAAAGAAGGTTATTTTATCTTGTATACTTCCTATTTCTTTTAGAAGTATTTGATATAGACCAAAAAGTATTGGCATTTGTATAAAGAGAGCAAGTATGCCAGAAAAAGGTTTGATCTGATTTTCTTTATACATTTTTGAAAGTTCAACACCTAAGTCTCTTGGAGAGTTTTTGTGTTTGATTTTTAATTTTTCTATTTCTGGTTGTATTTTTTTTATATTCTTAGTTGTTTTGTTGGCAGAGATATTCAGTGGTAGTAACAATGTTTTAACTGCAATAGTAAACAAAACAATAGCAATACCAATATCGTGTGTATAGTTTATAAAAAACTGAAGAGAGTTATATAACGGATTGATGATAATTTTGTTCCACATATGATTTTATATTTATTTTTTATTATTTTTAAAAGATATTCTCTATCTGTTTTTTTATTTCTTGATAATTATTAAAATTTTCTCCATTTACATTTTCTTCTGTTTTTTCTTTTTTAATTAAAGAGATAACTAATATTTTATTTTTAAATAAATCTGGATTATTTTTATTTATTTCTAAATAAGCATAACATATTTTTCTTTTAAGTGCATTTCTTTTATTGGCTTTCTTTATGTATTTTTTACTTATAATCACTCCTAATTTTTGCTCACCCACAATCACTTTAATACGAAAAAAGGGGGTATTAATTATATCCCCTTTTTTCTGGTTCAAAAAATCAAATCTATTTAATTTAAATTTCTTATACAACATTTTTTACTTTACTTAATTATCTTGTAAAGTTTTTACCTCCTTTTACTACAGCTAATTTAGCGCGGCCATATGCACGGCGAGCTGAGATTATTTTTGCTCCTGTCTTAGTTGCCATGCGAACTAGGAATCCGTGAGTGGTAAATCTCTTTTTATTTTTTGGTTGATATGTTACTGACATAGTTTGGCTATTATAACCTAAAAAAACTTTTTTGACAATATACCTATTTATTTCCAAAAAGAGTATAATATAAATTAATATGGACTACGAAGAGATATGGGAGGCCTTACTGGGTCAAATAAAGTTAGAAGTTTCAGTTG
>JAYSVC010000006.1:0-10436 GCA_043718735.1 bacterium
CTGATCCATTGATGCCTAGTGATGTTCCGTATATTAGATTACCTATGTTGAGTTGATTAGAGCCTGTGGTTGAAGCTAGGTTGTTGTTGTAGCCGAGGAGGATGTTGTGGTCACCTGAGGTTTGATTGACTGCGGCTTGGTAGCCGAGGGCGAGGTTGCCGGAGCCGGTGGAAGAATAAAGAGAAGACTCACCAATGGCGAGGTTTTGAGAACCTATTGTGTTGTTGTATGTCGAATCCTTGCCTATGGCTATATTGCTTGAGCCTGTAGTATTGTTTCTTAATGAAGAAACTCCTAAAGCAGAATTATTAGAGCCTGTTGTATTATAATACAAGGAGTTAACACCAATGGCAGTATTATAATTTGCTGTGGTATTATTTCTGAGGGACTCTGAACCTAGGGCGAGATTGCTTGACCCAGTAGTATTAGAAGAAAGAGAATCTGAACCTAGGGCGAGATTTTTAAAACCTACAGTGTTAAGATTAAGAGAATATATGCCAATGGCGAGATTATTAAAACCATTCGTATTGCTTCTAAGAGAGTGTGTTCCTAGGGCAATATTATATGACCCTATGTCATTTACAAGCATTGACTGATACCCCATTGCAATATTATCATGCCCACCAGTATTACTATTCATGGAAGTATCTCCCATGGCTATATTTTGATACCCTGTTGTATTATTAAGAAGAGAAAATATTCCTAGAGCTATATTACTTGAACCTGTAGTATTTTCACCCATTGAGCTCTTGCCTATAGCAAGATTACGATAGCCTGTAGTGTTACTATCAAGAGAGAACTCTCCTATAGCCATATTTTCAGAACCTGTTGTGTTACTTTGTAGCGAGTTTATTCCTATGGCCACATTACTCCCTCCTGTTGTGTTTGCACTAAGAGCAGCTACACCGATAGCTAGATTAGAACCACCAACTGTATTTGACTGAAGAGCGCCTGACCCGATCGCTGTATTAAAACCACCTGTTGTATTAGAGTTAAGCGCATATGCACCCATAGCTGTGTTGTAATAACCTGTTGTGTTATTCTGAAGTGAGAACATCCCCATCGCAAGATTTGTCTGTCCGGTTGTGTTACTCTGAAGAGAGCCAATACCCATAGCGATATTTCTCCAACCTGTTGTGTTACTAGACAGCGTATTTTCTCCAAAAGCTAGATTATAAGATCCTGTGGTGCTTGTAGCTAAAGCATTTTTACCAAAAGACAAGTTATTATTTATATCATCTCCAATAGAGAACATGGAGCTACCCGTGTAATCTTTTACATTTAAAGAAGAAACTACTAACACTTCTTTTATTGAGACATTGTCAACAGAAAAAGTAGAGCTGGCATTCCAATTCCACAATGAGAAACCAATCTCATCTGTTGTTGTAGAAAAGTTTGCCTTAAAGATCTTAGTGTGTGTACCGTTAGTTGTGAACTCTTCATAAAAACCTCCACCCTCGTACGCTTGTATCGAGTCCCCTAGCAACCCCGAAACAGTAAAAGTAAGTTGATATGTTTTACCTGCAACACTCTGGAAAGTTGTAGTGATGTATGGATTTGTACACGCGGTATACGTCACTGTCACCTTACCAGCATTGTATGTTCCGCAATCATACAAATTCCACCCACTAGTCCCCGTAGCAAAAGAGCCATTTGTAATTAACTCAGAACCTATGATGGTGGGAGCTTGACCTGTTATAGATAAGTTACTTACTGTAGTGTTAGACACATAACAATTACTATCTGTTGGGAGACAGTTAGGATCTAATACTCTGTCTGAGGGAGTGAAGGGAGTGAGAGGGTTGATAGCATAAGAGTATGAGAACAGGAAAGGAAGAGACAGGGTTAGGAATAGGAAAGATTTGAATAAAGTGATGTGGGGAGTATTTTTTATCATTAGGTAAATTATATCATGGTGACTATGTGTTGTGTTGTGGTTATACACACAGGACACACTCAACTCAAAATAAGCAAACAGATTTTAACTATTAATGACTTATACTATTTTCCATTTTCTGTAAAGTGTCTTCTAACTTATTTAAGATACTCTCTTCTTTTTTTAACTCTACTTCTATCTCGTCTTCTGATTTTTCTATCAACTTTTTATCATTTCTAATACCTGACATGATTATACTGTCTCCAATGAAAACAGAAACAAATAATCCAGTTAAAAGCAAAACTAATGCACCTAAAATAATAGAACCAAAGCCAGAAAATATTATAGAACCTACAAATGTATGCTTTTCATAATAATCAGCAACATGCCATATACCCCTCCAAAACAATACTACGCCAGTGCCACCAATAAGTGAATACACAAATGGATGGTGTGATAACGAACCCCTAATATGGTCTTCTAACTTGTCAAAGAATTTTACTATTTTTTTCATAAATATATTATAACACAGCTTGCAAATAAATATAATATGTTACAATATACAGATAGGCTTTTATTTACTTATCTTATTAATTTTGTAAATATTAACAAGTCTTTATAATAAAATATGAAAAAAATATTAACTGTTTCAGTTCTTGCTTTATCAGCATTTAACTTTGTTAGTGCTAATAATGAAGTAAAAGTCTCGGAAAAAGGAAAACAAATGATGATGACTATGCCTGTAGCATTCACTACTGGTGACCCTGTTATAGATGCTCAAGTAAAGGCTTTACAAAAAGAAATGCAAGATAAAATGAAAGCAATAGCTGAAGAATACTCGGCAAAAATTAGAAAAATAATCGGTGATAAAAAACCTTCTACAGCAAGTGGAACAAATGGTGTCATGAAAGACACAATGCATGATATGCGTGGTGTTATGAAAAATATGATGGCCAGTGGAACAAAACCAGGCATGAGAATAGGAAATATGGAGCGTGAAGAAAGAGACAATCTTGAAAAAGATGAGAATAGACAAGATGGTAGACTTGAAAAAGTGCAAAACTTCTTCCGTGGATTTTTCAATAAAGAAAATCAACAAAAATAATTTTAATTAAAACATAAAATAAAAAAAGCGAAACTAAATAGTTTCGCTTTTGACTTTCTTAATTATGATGTTTTAGTCACAACCACCTCAACTTTTTTAGGTGTTTGATTCTTTACAGCAGACTCATCAACACCAAGAGGTGGAGACAAATATGTGAAGAGAGATACGGCGCCTATTGCAACAGCGCCGACTGGATACTTTGCAATCAAATGAAGTGCAGTTGAAGCACTACCAAATCCTGGTATATACATTATGTTTTCCTTTGTTAATTTATTTTAAGATATTATTATTTTGAAGGTTTCCAACCGAACCAAAACTTTGCAATAAGGGCTACGCTTTTTGCGGAAGAACCTGATTTTCTGTGCTCGTCTTGATATATAAGATTAATCTCACAACCACATGACGGATCTGGGTTAGAAACCTTTAATCCCACACCTAAAATCTGTCTATTGTTCCAGTCATACTTTTTACTGTCTCTGGCGAGAGTGGCTTCTACGAACGGAATCAAAGAGAGACCGTTGTCGAATTTATGAAGTAAAACACCCTGCTCGACACGCACCACCCCTATCACATTACCTTTTTCAACTGGACTAATAGTGCCAACAACACCCCAAACGGTTCCGGGATATTTTCCACCTTCACCTTTCCAACCGAACCAAGTATCAGCTCGGACTATAGGAGCACTTTCACTGAGTCCACTCTTTATGCGAAACTCATTCGCATAGCCAGCAGTAACAGAAACAATTCCATTATCAAAGTTTTTTACTGCTTTGATACCTATGTTACTAAGTAGGCGATTGTTCCAGTCATAACCTTTTGTATCAAAAGTAGGTGACAGTGAGAAATATGGCAGAACAGAAACAGAATCTTTGTTTGAAAGATTTATACCCTGTTCAAGATATGTAGAGCTAATGACATTGCCTTTTTCCATAGGATTAGCATTGCCTACCACGCTCCACATACTACCAGGGAAAGTAGTTAGATTATCTTCTAACTTTGCCTGTGCATTTGCAACACTTAAATGTGAAGCAGCAGCGAACACAAGAAGTGTTACTAATTTATTTTTCTTAAATTCCATTGATGACCCCTTAAAATTGTTACTAACTTGAAATCCATTTACTTTATACGTTTATTTTATCCCTTTCTTTTAAGTGAGTGTATCTGTCTGCTGAAAACCACGTTAAGATATGCTTACGCATAATGATAACGTTCCAAAAACTGTAAAGCATTAGAACACAATCTAAATAGCGAACAAATAAAAAAGATGGCGAGGCTGTGATTATGTCTTTTCTTTTTTCAATAATAGCTACAATGGTAGCTATTACCAAAGAGAAAAAGAACTCTAAGAAAATTATTAACATGGTTAATTTTGTAAACAAAATTAACCATAGAGGTAAAAGCACATAAATCAGAGAAAAAATCATACCTTCTCCAATCAATAACTTATACTCCCAATCTATTTTTCTGATTCCTGTTAAAACAGAATATTTTCTCAAAACTTGCCAAGTTCCAACATCCCAACGATACATTTGTTTTATGTAATCTTTTAAAGTTTTTGGATCTTGTGTATATACGACAGATTTTTCTTGATAGGCAATCTTGCCGAGCTTCTTGCGATGAACCTGAACTGTTACGTCCATGTCCTCCACAAGAGTATCACTGTCCCACTCCAGATCTAAAAAAATTGAAGACCTGTAAGTGGTGGAGCACCCCGGAGCTACAGTTATAACTCCCATTTTAGATTGCCCCATTTTATAAATAAAATGGGAAATAAAATAAGAGACAGCCCTGTAAGACGTTAACCAGTTATGCTCTGCACTTTTAGTGTGCCCACATACTACTACTACTTTTTCATCTTTTGTAAAGCTTTGACAAATATTAACAAAATACTCTGAATCAACCTTTGTGTCGGCATCCATAAGAGCTATTAGCTCATAATGCACAGTTAAGTTGAAAGTAGAAACAATAAGAGTAATGCTTTCTGCTTTTCCAATATTTTTTTCATTCCTCAAAACATTAACACCATAACTTTTTGCTATCTCACCTGTCCCATCAGAAGACCCATCATCTATAAGAAAAATATCTGCCGGAGCAACTTTTGCCTGAATAAGATTATCTAAAGTTCTAGCGATAACTAGACCCTCATCCTTTGCAGGAACTATAACGCATAATTTCATAATGTAAACCTTTATTTGTAAAAGAACTACTAACCAATAGTCTGTAACTATAACACAAAGTAGACTATTTATCAATAGTCTACTTTATTTTTATTTTGTGGACCCCAGCGGACTCGAACCGCTCACCTCCTCAGTGCAAATGAGGCGCTCTACCAGATGAGCTAGGGGCCCTAGACAAACTTTAAATTTGTAAAAATATTATAACATTATTTTTCTACTTTTACAACTAATTTATATTTTTTAGTGTTGGATGTTACTTCTATGTCATAAGATCCACAAGCATTAATCTCTTCCATATTTATTTGTTTTTCAGCTATAGATATTTTCTCTTTTTCAAAAATCATATCTGTAATTTCTAACTTTGACAACTTTGCATACAGACGCCCCTTGTCATCTACTTTTTTCTTAAATACAAAAGTATCTTTTTCTAATCTTTTAAAGATTTCTATGCTCTTATCTAACTCCTTTTCTTTACTTTCTTTTTTGATTTGATTCTTCTTTTCTATGGCTTTTGCATCCCCAGTATTCGCTATTCTAGCTAACCCCTTATTCACAAATGCGTTCATGCCATATGCATCAGACACTTCGATAATCTGCCCTCTATTACCAACTCTTGGCACATCTTTTAGTAAAAGTATTTTCATAAACACAGTATAGCAAACTATCTCTTTAATATCAATTTTACTATTTCTAGCATCTCACTGTCTGCTGTTGTATTCGTACTACGTTTTAACTCTGTGTCTGGAACTATTTTGTCTTCAGTTATACTTCTACCATTTGGTGTATACCATGTAGCAACTGTAACTTTTAAAGCTCCACCCTGTTCTAAGTTTATAAACTCTTGAACACTACCCTTGCCATAACTTTTTTGACCATAAACTTTTGCAACACCATGATCTTGTAATGCGCCGGCAAGTATCTCGCTCGCACTTGCTGACCCTCCGTCGACAACAACATATAATTTTAATTTTTCATTAAATGCCTTAAAAGCTTTTGCTCGATGTTCTAGATTACCATAACCTTTATTGCCTTTTTCACTCACCACCACTTTTCCTTCGTCCAAGAAGAATGAAGCGATACTAACTGCAGCCTCAAGATACCCACCCGGATTACCACGCAAATCTATGATCATTTTATCAGTTTTACTTTCAGTGAACTTTATAAGTGCATTTCTAAAAAGCTCAGGAGACTCTGCAGAAAAGTTATAAAGATGTATTATGAAAACTCCATTTTTTATTTCTGTATCTATGGTTGGTATTTTTATTATGTCTCTTTTTATTTCAAAATCTTTTTGTGACTTATCAGAAGTTCTAAATATCTTGATATTAACTACAGTCCCCACTTCACCACGTATTAGTGAGACTGCCTGCTCAGTGCTCATGCCTGTCACGTCTTCTCCGTCAATGCTCATAATTATATCCCCTGCTTTTATGCCTGCTTTTTGTGCTGGACTATCTTTTAGTGGAGCTATAACGTTTATATAACCCTCACGCTCACCCACTTCCATACCAACTCCCCCAAAACTACCTTTTACATTTTCCTCAAAAGTTTTCGCTTCTACCGGTGGGAAATACGCTGTGTACGGATCCTTAAAAGAAGAGACATAACCTGACACCATACTATACTCTATATCTTTTGAAGTTGGTGGTGTGTATGTCGCTTTCCAACTTATGAACTTTTCTGCCATATTTTCTTTTACTTCTTTTAAGATTTTGAAGTCTGCAAAATTAATATCTTTTATATCTACCAAGTTACTATTTTCAAATATAACTTCTTCCGAAGACATATTCAACCTTTCTCTTAGATTTGTATTAGCAATTATATTTTCTAATACATTTTTATTACCTAAAAAATATCCAAAAGCTAAGCCAACCAATAAGTAAAGAGCTACTCTGTGTGATGTTCGATTTAAAATTTTTCTCATTTATATATTATACCTTAAAAACAAAAAAGATTATAGAAATATTTTTAAGACACTGAATAAGTGGAAAATTATAAATATTTATAATCAAAGAATGTTATAATTATAAAAGAAAATATTAAATCAATATGATAGCTAGACATAATAAAAAAAATATAACTTGGCTCAATGTCTCTAATCCGACTCGCGAAGAGATACAAAGCATTAAGGAAGAATTTTTGCTTCATGAATATGTCTCTAATGACATCTCTACTCCAACCATAAGACCAGCCTGTATGAATTATGAACACTACGCATACATAGTGCAACATTTTCCAAGGATAAGTAATAAGGGTGACTTAAAAAGAAAATATGAAGTAGACTTTATACTCGGTGATCACTGGTTAATCACTGTGACTTATGATGATATCACTAATATCATCAACATAGAAGAAGTTATAGATTATATCACCTCAGAAGAGGTGCACACTTTTAATGATGTTGGTTACGTGTACTTAGAGATTATTAATACTTTGTACAGAAAATGCAACAATAAACTAGACAATATAGACAAGGATTTAGATGACATAGAAAATCATATCTACTCAGGAAAAGAAGAACAGACAGTGAAGAGAATATCCGCTGAGATGCGAAGAGTTCTAGATTTTGATCATGCCCTAACCATGCATGACAAAATATTAGATGATTTAAAAATCTTTGGTACACAAAAATACAATTCTAATTTTAAAAGAAATTTTAATTTTATAGTCTCAGAACTGGCTGAGATAAAAAGACGTATAGAGTTTTTAAAAGATGCTATAAAGCAATTTCAAACTACTAATGACTCACTATTACAACACAAGACGGCAGATGCCATGAAAACATTAACCATGATGAGCTTTGTAATATTCCCATTATCATTACTCGCTGGAATATTTGGAATGAATGTAACTCATATGCCAATCATTGGTAGTGACTATGATTTTTATAAAATAATCTTTCTTATGGCTTTTGTTGCCATGTCTTTCTTTGTATTTTTTAGAATAAAAAGGTGGATTTAGTAAATTTATTTCTGTATTTACAAATTTATTTATATATGTTATTATGTAAAAGTCTTGAAATAAAAAATATTAATTTATGTTTTTTGTTTTGAATTTGTTCATTTAATTTAGGAGAAAATAATGGAGAATCTTAGTGAAAATATACCGGCAAAGAAAATAGCTCATACTTTAGTAGAATTTTTTACTTCTGCAAAGGGTTTAAAAGAAATTAGTTTAGTAAAACAAATTTCTGGCATTAGTGTGTGGGCGTGGCTACTATCACTACTTGTGTTCACGCCATTTGTTCTATATAACTACTTGTCACCACTGGTGATGAAGATGGCCTTAGAACCAGTAGTTGCACCTATTGCAGGACTGTTTATGGTCCTTCTGGGTGAATTTGATTTATCAAAATTAAGTACAGCAATGTCTTCAAATGCTGGCCTAATATTAAAAATTGGAGGAACTCTTACTTTTGTGCTTTTTGTGCAAAACTGTTTAAAGTCTGCCTTATTTTTACAAAGTCTGAGACCTTGGCATAAGGAGCATTGCGCTTATTCACTCGCTGGTATATTCACACCAATATCAACTGTCGTTGTAATGTATACACTTTTTAGTTTTGGCTTTTTATTAAAATTACAAACTGTAATACTTGCCTTCCTTGGTATATTCATAGCCGAGGGAGCAGCCGAAGCAGTAAAAGTGGCGAGTCAAAGTATGCAAAGTAAAAATAGTATTAACTTAAATGACTTGCAAACCATTCTTGGATTTGTTAGTAGTGGCATAAGGCTTGGCCTTGGTATTCTACTGACTGCATGGGTTGTTTTGATTTGTTTCTTATATGTAAATATACACAAAGTGTTGCATTATGTATTTGATATCATTATCAGTAACTTTGACCTCGCTAAAGTAAAAAATATTTTAGCACCAATTAAAGATAAAATCAAAAAGTATTTTAAAATATTTTGTGAGTTTTATTCTGAGAATCTTAATTGGTCAGGGACAATTATTGGATTAGTGTTAATTGGCATTTTATACTTTTTATTTTTTGCGGATCCTATTTTTAACAATCTAAGTAACTTATCTTGTAATAAAAATACAATACAGGGTATTCATGAAGGTAAGTATGTAGTTCTAGCCGATCTTAGAACCAAAAAAGGTATATGTTATGACAGTGCTGATCTTGAAAAATTAAGAGTAGGAGATTCCTTTGCCTTTGAAGGCAGGATATATTATCAGGTTGTTCTAAAAAAATCTCATTATGCTGATGTTAAGGATAAGTATGGTAGAACTTATACTAAAGCATATGATTTGCTTTTAAACAGAAAAGAGGTTATCTGGATGCGAGAGCCGAAAACTTTTGCGCAAAAAGGGCTGCAGTCTGAGGATTTTCCAGATTTTAGCAAAATCGAAAAAATTCCAAAAATAGAAGTTGAAAAGTTAGAAAATAATAAAGATTCTGATAAAAAGTGATGTAAAAATATCATTTCAAAACGCATTATGTGTATACATGATGCGTTTTTTTTATTTTACTTTTATTATCAAAACTAAATTAATTTATATTTTAAATAAATCTTTTTTATTTCTAATATCAACTTCTTTATATCTTCTGATCTTGTATCACGTCCCATAGTGATTCTAATATTTTCATTACTCTCTTTTTCTGTAGTGCCCATAGCACGTAATACATATGACCCTTCGCTTGTCTCGCCACTCGCACAAGCTGATTTGTGTGAGACATCAAAACCTGCATAGTCGAGCCTAATCACCATCTCGTCACTTAGTATATTTTCTAGGCCTATGTTTATATTATTTGGTAGTGACTCTAGGTTAAAATAATTAATTTTTATTTTAACCTCTCTTGTATCTATGATTTTATTTGTATAATTTTTGTGCGTATATATTTTTACTAATTCTTTTTTATCTTCTATGTTAATTTCTTTTTCTATATTTTCAAAAAAGTAATTTTGTAATTCTAATAGCCTAATCACCTCACTATCTCTTTTTTCTTTTGTTATTTGCATGGCTTTGGCTAGGCCTACTATTTTCTGCACGTCTTCTGTGCCTGATCTGAGTCCCATTTCTTGACCGCCTCCATAAATTATTTTTGATAATTTTATATTTTTATTTTTATATAATATGCCAATTCCCTTTGGGCCGTAAATTTTAGATCCATTCATGCTTAACATATCGCATCTTAATTTCTTAACATCAATATCTAAATAATTCCCAGCCTGCATAGCGTCTATGTGAAAAGCTATTTTCTTATTATTTAATCTATTATATTCATCGATAATTCTCCCTATTTCTTTTACTGACTGAACTCTGCCCGTCTCAT
>JAYSVC010000007.1:0-10025 GCA_043718735.1 bacterium
TAATCGCGGGTCAGCTAAACCGCGGTGAATACGTTCTCGTCTCTTGTACTCACTGCCCGTCAACTCAAGGGAGCTGGAAGTGCCCAAAGGCTTTATTTAATTAAGGACTAAGGCAAGTTCGGTGACAAGGAGTAAGTCGTAACAAGGCACGGCTAGCGGAAGCTGGTCGTGGATTAATTCCAAATTGGACACGTGCATTGCTATTTATAGCTTTAGCATTACGTCGGTATTATTAATAATATAACCTCGGTTATATTATCTATTCTCGAAATTTTAATTTTAAAGTTTTATGAACTTCAACATCATACGTGTTATTACGAGATATAACAAAAATCCTACTTAGAAAACACAGAAAATATTTCTGTATCCTGTTTTTATTGCTTGCAATAAAAACAGTCGGGTTAAAAAGTGGAGCAAAAAGTGTGTATATGCGAATTAGTCTTTTGGAAAAATATATAATTGAAAATATGAATGTAACAATAAAATAAAAAACTTTGCACTACAGTATTTAGTTCAGAGTTTTTTATTTTATATTTTGTTGTTAAAAGTAAAACTATATGCTATGATGAGTTACATTCATGTTTTATGACTGCTGTACTTTATCTAAAAGCAAGATCTTAGATTTGTTTGAGGAAAAAGATTTTGCTATAGGCTCTCGTCTGCTTTCCGTTAGATCCTCATCGTTCTCATAAATTTTAAAAATATTTTTAAAATTGACCGAACCATAAGCCCACTTATCTTCAAAACAGATAAATGGGCTTTTTATTTTTAATTCTTTTCACTACTTGACAAAATATTATAAATAGTGTATAAATATAGAGTAGTTCAGATTAGACAAGATGACATCAAATCATCTGAATCGCACATTCTTATAAGGGTTTTAAACCCAGAAAGGCTCCCAATGGCAAAGCAATCAAAAGCAAAAAACTCTGCAAAACCATCAGCAAAATCTGAAGTCGTAGCCAAACTGGTCACAACCCAGAAAGAAATGAAGTCACAAAAGCCAAAAGGGGTAGTCCCTAATTATGCTAAAAAAGCACGACCTCCAGAATCAAGCTTCTTGGACTTGTTCAAGAAGTTCGAGGAAAAGCAAAAGGCTACAGGTCTTGATCTTTTCAATGGCCCACTTGGTAAGTATGCTGTGCAAGTTGGGCAAAGTAAAATGGTGGTGCAATCATTTGAAAATAACAAGGGTGTGCAGTTCGAATGTCTCGAAACAGATTTTGGGTTCAGTACTCGTGTTTTTTTAAGTGAGAAATTGGTACAGATTTTCTCTACAGAAGATTTTGTTCCCAATTTCAAGCTGCCGCTCGACGTGCAAGATGAACAAAAATCTTTGCACAACTTCCTGCGTGACGCACATGAACTAACTGATGAATACAAAGCGAGTATTGCCAGAAAGCAAGAAAAGCCACTGTTTACATTGGTTCCAAAGCCTACGCAGCCTTACAACAAGTTTGCCAGTTTTGCTCGTGAAGAGCGTACCTGTAACGACATTCGTAAGTTGGTCATGGGTCGAGTGCAAGTGTATCGTATTGCTGATCAGAATGGCAAATACGCTGTGATGTCACTAAGTTCAAAAGGTGATGTTGTTAAAGTGGTGCAAATCACTTTGCAGTATCTTCAAGACGGTCATGAACTGGAAGGTCAGTTGACAATGGGAACTTTGGTTGAACTGCACAAGCTGGCTCGTGTGTCACTTGGCACACCTCACGGCCTGTATGCTGAGCAGCAGAAGAATCAGGGTGTCCTGCATGCATGGTTACGCAAAGTGGCCTTGGATGCCGGAATCAAGGATAAGCCTGCAAAAGCGAAGCTGAGCAAAGCTGCATAAGCTTTAGCTTAACTTATACCGCAAAATCTTAGGATTTTGCGGTTTTTTTATATTACAAAAATAATGCTATAATAAAAGTAAGAAAAATAACCCTATCAATAAATTATGCAAAAAGAAATATATGAAAAAATATTAGAAGTTCCATATCATTCTCAGTTTTTAGAAGTTGAGAATAGTTTTTGGAACATACGTAGTTGTGGAGGAGCTTGTATTAAAATGATTTGTGATTATCACGATGTTCCCGCTGAGAGTATTTTAGAGATAATGGAGCATGCAGAAAATAATGGTGGGTATAACATGGATAATGGTTTTGTTCACGATTTTGCTATAAATTATTTTAAGAAAAGAGGCTTGTATTCTTATAGGGCAGATATAGGTTTTTTAACTTTAGATGACACTGCTAAAAAAGCAGATAACTTTTCTAAAATAATAGAGAATATCAACGAAGAGAATCCAGTAATTGCTAGCATTGCAAAATATACTTTGGAGCAGACAAAATACCATCTTATATTAGTGGTTGGTTATAAATATTTTTTAATAGATGAAAATGCAGAAGGTGAATCAGAAAACAGAAAAATCACTAGTATCATTTATCATGAACCAGAGAGCACAACAGAAGAGAGAGGAAAGTATAGAGAATGTGATATAGAAACTTTTTACAAAGCTTGGTTAGGAAAAGCAATATTCGCTAGTTAATTTATTGTATACTTGTTACAATATAAAATACAACTATTTTATATTTGCTTATTTTCTGGTATAATGAGTCTAAGATAAATAATTTAGAAGTAACAGTATGACAAAAGTAGCGAAAAAGATAGCAATAATGTATGGCGGACCAGATGATGAGTATAACTTTTATGGGGATAAGGTAAAAGAAGTCTTAGAAAAAATAGACCGAGAAAAATATGAGCCAGTGCAGATTTTTATAACTAAGGATTTGTCTTTTAAAATATTTAACCCAAAACACACTAATAAAAAACTTTTCTTTTCCGAGAATAAAATATTTAATTTTTTAAAAGATAAAAATATAAAAGAAGTAATACTTTTACTTATTGGTGAGTATGGAGATGAAAAAATTTTAGAAAATAAATTAAAAGAAAATAATATAGAGATTAAAAGTGTAGAAGATATAATAAGTTCTAATATTTAAAAATAATTTATGAAAATACATATGATTGGTATAGGTGGTATAGGTATGTCAGCCTTGGCTCGCTATTACAAGTCTCAAGATTTTCAAGTATCAGGGAGTAATGCTGGTGAGGCTACTGAATTAATTTCTGATTTAATAAAAGAAGGTATATATATAGTGTGCGGTGAGCAAGTTGGTGAGAATGTGCCTCTGGATGTAGATATGGTTGTATATACTGTGGCCATCAGCAGTGATAATGAAGAGTTGATGGCTGCACACCAGATAGCTAATAATTCAGAGAAAAAAGTTAAAATATTAACTTATGCTGAAGCATTAGGAGAGATGAGCAATACGAAAAAAGTAATAGCTATTTGTGGTAGCCATGGTAAGACCACTACGACTGCCATGACTTATTTTGCCTTAAAAGAAGCAGGTTTGGACCCTAGTGTGATAATAGGTTCACTAATAAACATAAATGGACGAAAAACTAATTATGTACCAAGTGAAAATAAGGTTAGCGAATGGTTAATTATAGAAGCTTGTGAATATAAGAGAAGCTTTATGAATTACGATCCAGAGATAATATTAGTTACAAATATTGACAATGATCATCTTGATTATTTCAAAGATTTAGATGACATTAAAAACACTTTTCAAGATTTTGCAAACAAATTAAATATTAATTTGAATCAAAAATCAGAATCAAAAAAAATAATTATTCACGAGACGGAAAATTATCTATGTTTAGAAAATAAGGAAAACATTATACATTGTGATCAGGTAGAGCTAAGCACCATAGACCTCTCTGTTCCAGGCTTACACAATAGGAAAAATGCTCAATTAGTTTTAGCTTTGTCTAATGTTTTAGAATTAGATAATAATAAAGTTAGGATAGGTCTTAAGAATTTTGTTGGTACTTGGCGCAGACAAGAGTATAAGGGTAAATATTTTAATATGGATTTTTATGATGATTATGCACATCATCCAAGTGAGATAAAGGCCACTTTACAAGCTTTTAGGGAAAAGTGTATAGGTAAAAAAATAATTGTTATTTTTCAACCACATCTCTACAGCAGGACAAAAATTCTTTTTGATGATTTTTCAAAATCCTTTACCGATGCAAATGAAGTAGTATTGCTACCTATCTATGCTGCTAGAGAAAAATTTGATGAGACAATAAGTAGTGACATGTTAGTTCAAGCTATAAATAATAATGAAGTAAAAGCAACACTAATTAAAACTGGAGAAATTAGTTATTGGCAGACATTAAAAGATTATATAGAAATAAAAGCAGATAATGACACAGTCTTTATCACTATGGGTGCTGGCGATGTGTATGATATTTATGATATAATGTAATCAATTATGAAATTATCACAATCTTTTTCCAAAACCAGCAAAAATGTTCCTGCCGATGAAGAGTCTAAAAATGCACAATTATTGATTCGTGCTGGGTACATACATAAGGAACTCGCTGGTGTGTATTCTTTTACTCCATTAGGGTTTAAGACATTGCAAAATGTAATTAGAATCATCCGTGAAGAAATGAACAAAGTAGGAGCAGAAGAAATGTTCATGAGCACTTTGCAAGATCCAGAAATATACAAAAAAACAAACAGGTGGAGTGATGAAGTTGTAGATATTTGGTTTAGAACAAAACTTAAAAACGAGACAGAGCTCGGTATGGGTTTTACACATGAAGAAGACATTACTAATATTGCCAGTAAGTATATTAGCAGTTACAAAGATTTACCAAAAATGGCTTATCAGTTCCAGAATAAGTTCAGGAATGAAACCAGAGCAAAAAGTGGAATAATGAGAACTAGAGAGTTCATAATGAAAGATTTGTATACTTTTTCAAAAAATGAAAAAGAACATTCAAAAATATATGAAGAAATAAAAAAAGCATATGTAAATATTTTTAAGAGATTGGGCATGGGAAAAGAAACTTTTGTAACTTTTGCTTCTGGTGGAGTCTTTTCAAAATATTCTCATGAATTTCAAACTGTCTGTACTGCAGGTGAGGATGAGATATATATATGCGATAGATTAGGCATGGCCATAAACAAAGAAGTTTTTAATGATGAGGTTTTGAATGATCTAGGTATTAAAAAAGAAGAATGTAGAGTAGAGATGGCAAGTGAAGTGGGTAATATATTTTCACTTGGTACAAAGTTTTCTTCTGCCCTCGATTTAAAGTTCAAAGATGAGTTAGGTGAGTCTCATGATGTTATTATGGGTTCATATGGAATAGGTCCAGCACGCGTCATGGGCGTCATGTGTGAGCTTATGAGCGACGAGAATGGATTAGTGTGGCCACACGAAGTGGCCCCATACGCCTTACACTTAGTATCGCTACATAAGGAAGAGGGTGATGAAGTGTATAATTATGCAAAAGATATATATAAAAAACTTTTACAAAATAACGTAGAAGTAATATGGGATGATAGAAGCGGTGTAGGCACAGGTGAGAAATTAGGTGATGCCGACCTATTAGGTGTTCCTATGCGTGTATTAGTGTCAGCAAAGACAGTAGTAGAAGATAGTGTGGAAATAAAAGAAAGACGTGCTAAAAAAGAAGAAAGTGAAATAGCTAAAACTAATGTATTCTTACAAAGCTACACAAAATCTTGCTAATTCTTATTTGTAATGTTAATTCAAAATATAACAATTCTTTTAATATTTATAAAAATAATATTTGGATATTTTTTGTATACAGAAAAAAGTTTATACAAATTGTCAGTCTTGTGTATTTTTTATGGATCAGCTATGTTTTTCTATTTATATGGAAGAATACCAAATGATATAACTGAGAATTATAGTTTTTTTTCTAATATTTTAATTATATCTTTTCTGATTTTAACTCAAGCTATTTTTCATTTATTTTACCTACTCACCAACTTAATAAAGAATATAAAAAATACTTATAAAAGAGCTTTTTCTTTTGCCTCATTGCTCGTTATTTCTGAGATTTTAATTTCTTACAGTATGTCTATTATATATGCAAAAAAAGTTACACTAGATTTTGTTTTTTCTAATCTTGGTTTTGCAATCTCTCTTACCCCTTTAACTTTTTTTGCAAAGTGGGGACATGTATTTATTCTAACTTTTATATTTGGCTTAATAGTAGCATTTATTATAGAATTAAAAATTCAAAAAAAGTTTTTAATTTTGGTAACTTTTTGCTTTTTATCCATTAGTTTTTTTAATATGAATAGCTTTATAAAAAATGAAAAAGAAAAAAAATATCCAGAGCTAGAAAGGGTTTTAATAAAGAAAGAGGGGGCTAGATTTATTAAGAATGATTTTACAAAATTATATGAAAGCAAATATGACCTTATAATAGATGGTGACATTATAAAAGAAGAAGGTAAAACATATAACACTTCTATTTTTTATGATATAAAAAATGATAAAAAAGTTGTAAATTACAAGGCTTTTCTGGTGCCATTTGGAGAATACTTGCCTGACAGTTTTGGCTGGATAAAATATATTTATCCAGATGTATACGACAAGATGAAAAGAGAACATACTTATATCCCTAAAGAAAAAAATGAAGTTTTTATTTATAATGGAAAAAGAATAATTACTCTCATTTGTTCTGATGCTTGGTCTATTTCTACTGCTCTTAAAATTAAAAAACAAAATGCAGACTTTGTGGTGTTGCAAAGGAGTGATACAGCTTTTAATTACAGTGACGTGTATGATGCAAATGTGTTGCTTTGGAAGCAAGTAACTTACAGTTTTTTGGAGACAAATATTTTAGATGTAAACAGATAGTTTTTTATGCTATACTAATAATTAATTATGCAAGACATTTTAAACTATGAAATATATACTGAAAATATCCTAGAAAAATCAAGAGATAAAAGTTTTGATTTACAGGATTCAGATGATGTAGAAAATTATATTTGTGGCAAAGGTCTAAATCCTTCTTGCGGGGATACTGGTAGTATTTTTATAATATTAGAAAAAAATAAAGAAGGAAATCAATTCATAAAAGATGTAAAACTAAAAAAAGAAGGTTGTGCTATATCTTCGGCAGGTATGGTGATGCTTAGTGAAAAGTTAATAAATCAAAATCTAAATGATTTTAAGAAAATGGTACCAGGGGATATATACAGCATGCTTGGTATACAGATATCACCAAGTAGAGCAGGCTGTGTCCTTTTATGCTATAATGCTTTTGAGGATTTTTTGAAGAAAATATAAAACATGTTAGAAATTAAAAATGTAAAAATAGAGAGTGTGAATGAAAAAGTAATAGTAGAAAAAGCTTCTATTGTTTTAAATGTAGGAGAGATTATAAAGTTAGAAGGCATGAATGGTAGTGGTAAGACTACATTTTTAAACGCTATTTTTAAGAATCCAGACTATAAAATAGTTGAAGGTGATATTCTTCTGGAGGAGAAAAGTGTTTTAAATTTTGAGACTTTTGAAATGGTTAGAAACGGAATGTATTTAGGTTTACAATTTTCTCCAGAGATACAAGGGGTTAGTACTATAAAGTTTTTATATAAAGCTTTTCAAAATATAAATAAAGAAAATAAAAAAAGCATATTAGATTTTAAAAAAGAATTAGAAGAAAAGTGTGATATGTTTTCTTTGGATAAAAGTTTTTTAAGTAGAGATTTGAATGTGAATTATTCTGGTGGAGAAAAAAAACAAGCTAGCTTAATATATATATTAGCTCTTATGCCAAAGTATCTATTCTTAGACGAGCCAGACAGTGGAGTAGATACAGAATCAATAAGTAAAACGTATAAAGTTATAAATTACATGAAAGAAAATGGTTCTGGGGTTCTGCTTATTAGTCACAGTAGTGAGTCTGACAAAAATCTAAACTTTGATAGGGTGTATATTATAGAAGATAAAATATTATCTATTAAAAATAAATAACATGAAAAAAGAAGATTTAAACAATGAGTTAAGTGAAGAATTGATATTAGACCAATTAAAAAATGTTATAGATCCAGAATTAAATATAGACATAGTTAGACTGGGACTGATAAGAAAGGTTTTAATAGGAGAGTACTTTGAGGAAATAAATCAACATGAATACGTCAAAGTTTTGATAACTCTGACTAGCCCCATGTGTCCATTTGCCGACTATATTATTTCTGAAATAGAAAACAATATTTTAGAAATGGGTTGTGGGGATGTGTCAGTGGATATAACTTTTGATCCACCATGGCAGTGTCCAGATGATTTGAGATTGGAGATGGGTCTTTAGTTATTTTGCCATCTTTAAGGCTTGGTCTATAATGTTCGATACATATTTTTCATCACGAGCGCCATTGATTACTGTAAGTATTTTATATTCTCTTCCTTCATTTATCAAAACAAAAGTATTTGGTGTTCCTTGTACTCCAACTTCCAACCCATCAGAAAGATCTTCTTGTACTGCTGTTGCGTATGTGCTGCTAGCCATACAGTCATTCCATTTGTTTTGATCTACTCCGAGTTCTTTTGTTATGTCTGACAGGCTGCTTAGTTCTAGACTGTCATTACCTGCAGTTGTTTCAAATATTTTTGTTATGTATTTTTTATAAACATCATTACCTGCTATAGCTCGGGCACATAGGGTGGCTTCAGCTTCTTTTGGAGCTTTTTTATGTATAGAAAGCGGGAAGTGTCTATAGGCTATACCTACACTATCTTTGTATTTATTGTAAATATTTTCCATAGTTTCAACATGGAATTTTTTACAAAAAGGACATTCTAAGTCTGAGTATTCCACTAATACCACTTTTCTATTTTTGTTACCAATCATAAATTCTTCTTGCTTTAATTCTCTACCAGAGAATATGGTATCAGGGTCTACAAAATTCGTATCTCGATCATACTTGTTACCTGCAAATGAGTATATAATAGCTGCAGATATAATAAGAGATCCAGTAATTATAGGAAGAAAATTATTTTTAGTTTTTGAGTGCGTTTTACTTTGTGTTGTTGTATGTTCCATATTTTTGTATTATACTTATTATACTACATACATATGAATACTGCTATAAACTTTAAGACATTTATCCACTATATAAAAATAATAGTAAGGTCATTATTAGAATTCATGCCAATACTCAGCTTTTTTATTGTATATGAGATAACTAATAAAAATTTTTTTGCAGCAACCTTTTTTATGATGCTAATGACCATACTCTATACTTTTTACACTTTCCATAAAGAGAAGCGATTACCTTATTTGGCTTTATTTATTTCTCTTGAGACTACAGTTTTTGGAAGCCTGACACTAATTTTAAAAGACCCAGTATACATACAGATACGTGATACTTCTTATGATCTTATTTTAGGGTCTTTAATTCTTGTAACAGCTTATATGAAAAGTCCTATAATCAAAAAGTTTTTTGGTCATATTTTTAATTTAGATATAAATACTTGGATAAAACTTTCTTATCAGTGGGCATTTTTCTTGATTAGTTTCGGTGTTACAAATGAAATAGTTAGAAGAAACTTTACAGAAGCTTTTTGGGTTAATTATAAATTATGTGTATTTTCTATTACGGTGGTATTTGGATTATATTTATTTTGGAAGTATAGAAAGTTGGTTAATAATGTAGACATTGTTTAGCTAAAGTTACTTTTCCACAGTTAATATTAGGGTATGGCTATTTTTATTTTTGTGTGTTATACTTTAAACACATTATGAAAAAATTGTATGTTGGCGGTCTGCCATTTCGTTTCGAAGATCAGGACCTTGTAGAGCTTTTTGCGCCTTTTGGAAAAGCATCATCTGCAACTATTATTAGAGACAGGGCTTTTAACAATAGATCAAAGGGATTTGGTTTTGTTGAGATGGACGGTGCTGAGGCTGATGCAGCTATTGCTGCTTTAGACCAAAGTGAACTAGACGGCAGAAGCCTTACAGTTAACGAAGCTCGCCCAATGGAAGCTAGACCACCTAGAACAGGAGGTTTTAGCCGTGATGGTGGATCTCGCGATTCAGGCTCACGTGGTGGTTTCGGTGGCGGTTCTCGCGGAGGTGACTCACGTGGTGGACGCGATCGTGATTCATACTAATCAGTCTTACTAAATCAATCTTTT
>JAYSVC010000008.1:0-9960 GCA_043718735.1 bacterium
GCCGTAGGCGCCACTTTTTCTGTGTTTTTGTTTTGTTTTGTTTTTTTATAAAACTTACTAATTCACAAAAGTAAAAGCTTTACCTGTCTTGTTAGCACGTCCTGTTCTACCTATTCTGTGTATGTATGTCTCATAGTTATTAGGTAAGTCATAATTAATCACGTGAGTGATGTCATTAATATCAATACCACGAGCAGCTACGTCCGTTGCAATCACAACCTGAGCCTTACCTGTTGTTAAATCAGCTAGTGCTTGTTTACGTTGATGATTTCTTAGGTCACCGTGTATAGGGCGCACTGTATAACCATTTTTTTCTAATTGCTCTGCAAGGTGATCAGTATCACGCTTTGTCTCGCGGAATATAATAACTTTATTAGCATCTTTTTCATCTAAAATATCACAAAGCTTGTTGAACTTATCATCACGACCGTTGAACTTTACAACATCTTGCTCTACTGAGCCTGATGTATCACGAGCCTTGATAGTAATACTAACTGGATCACGTAGGAACTCACCACATAATCTTTTGATATCAGCTGAAAATGTTGCTGAGAAGAATAGTGCTTGCTTGTCTTTTGGCATCATACCTAAGATGTGGCGCATGTCACCAATAAATCCCATGTCTAACATTCTGTCAGCCTCATCAAGAACTACATATTTGAATTCTGACATGTCTATTTTCCCACGTTCGATAAGATCGTTAATACGTCCTGGAGTTCCGATTACCATATCTAATCCATTTTTAAGTTCATGGATTTGCTTAAATATCGGTGAACCACCTACAATTGGGAATGAATATATTTTCATACCTTTTGCAAGTCTTCTGAACTGACCCTCTACTTGTTCAGCTAGTTCACGTGTTGGACACATGATCATAACTTTTTCTTTATAATTTTTTTCAAGGTTAGTGATCATCGGCACCATAAATGCCGCTGTCTTACCTGTTCCTGTACTTGCAATACCGATAACGTCTTTGCCTTCCATTACTACTGGTATAGCCTGATCTTGTATTGGACTTGGTTTTGTTATGTGCATCTCTGCGATATTCGCTAATAATTTCTCTGAAATATTAAAATCAGCAAAACCATGTTTTGGCTCATAAGCATCTTGTTCTGCTATTTTTGCTTTTTTATTTATAAAAAGATTTACATCTATTCTATCTTTTTTAAATGATCTCTTTGGATCAAAAGGACGAGCTTGACCTCCACCTCTGTTACCACCTCCAAAACCGCCACGTGAACCACCTGAGCGACCACCTCCAAATCCGCCTCTAGAACCTCCACCAAATCCACCACGTGAACCGCCTTCGCGAGAACCTCCACGACTTTCACCGCGTCCGCCCTCACTTCTTCCACTACTAAATCCACCCCTTCCACCATTGTTTCTTTCCATATATTTTATTTTTATTTAAAAATAATATTAAGCACTATAATAATATAGAGTTAACAATATTTTTGTTATTTGTTTAATTCTAGGTATCGCCACTAATCTCGTACAAGAGTATAATTTAAAATGCGATTAAAAATGCTTGCATTCATTACAGTCATAGCATTTCTAATGTTTTATAAATAATTTTATTATTTAAAGTTTACTAACCAAATGCTTGAGTACTTAGATAATTCTAAGACAATATTAAGATAGACACATAATAGCATACTTTCAAAAAAAAGTAAAGTTTTAATTTTTTATGCTTCTTTGCTAATCTTTTCTTTCTAAGATTATACTGTTACTACCATCTTCGATTACATTCCAGTTTAAAAAATATCTTTCATACAGCTTTAAGAATGCAGAATGTCTTCCTGTGTTTATCGCAGTTCCTACCTTAGGGTCATAATCTATATAACCCAAACTAGTAGCTGCCTCATAGGCTGAGTTAATATCCTGAGGATTCATATTTTCAAAATTAGAAAATTCTAAGCCAAGCTCAGATAAAGCTTTGTCAGAACTTAGAAGGCTTTTTTTCTTTAATTCTATATCTTCTTTTTTATTACCATTCAAAGATTGACGAGATTCTAATCTTTTTATTTTCCCATTACTAAGTTCATATGCTTTTTCTACAAATATATTTCTAGCTTTAAATATATTTTTTATAAAAGAAGTTCCTAATCCATCCTGCTTTCCAACTAATGCGTATCCATACTTCACTGTATGGAACTCAATACTGTACGAATCCGATTTTTCTGTGCCTTTTAAGCTAAAGATGTAATCTACTTCGTCTATTGTGGTTTTAATTATATACAAAATACTATCTGCATTTCTGTGTCTTCCTATATTTACTTTATATAAGGTGTCAAAATCCTCACACACATCTTCTTCATGACCTACATCATATTCGCTAATGGTTTTCTCTTCTACACTTTTAATAGAGAAATTATTTTCTGATTTATTAATTTTGGTTTCATTTTCCAAATTACTTTTATCATTCTTTTCATTATTAAGAGAATCTAATTGCATATATTTATAAAGTTAATTATAACATGAAAAATATCAAAAATAAAAAAGCGCGAACTTCGTTCGCGCTTTGATTACACATTAATTTAAAAATAATTTATTTTGTATTTAATTTAGCATCTTTTAATCTCTCTTCTTTCTTTTTCTCTTTGTCTTCATTAATTTTCTTCAAAGTTCTAAGCAAAAATTGTAAACCTTCATAATTAGATATGTAGACAAAGATAATCTGAGCAATACTTAATTCATCGTGAGTCAAATCTTTGGAAACATTTTTATCAAAATCAACCTTATTCAACATTCTTTGTAATTTATAACCTAGCCTATATCCAAAACGATCTGTGCGTGAGCTGTACTCACTCCAGGACTGTAATGCTAAAATATCATTAGTTATCGACCCTCTCGTATCTTTGTTTCTAGATAACTTTTCTGCCAACAACTCAATATAACTTAGGCCAACAGGTGTGCCCATCCAAGCAAAGATGCTCGCTGCTACGCGACCATTATGTTCAGTATGTCTTGCACCTGCTATTGTCAGCAGATACTCTAATCTTGTTTCAAAATCAATACTGTGACAATCTTCACGCATTCCATATTCTGTCCACTCTTTTAAGAACATCTCAGAATATACCCTATCTTCTACTGGCAAAAATGGTACAAACCACTCAGCGGTGACTTTATTTGATTTTCGAACCTTAGACATTATTATTCTCCTTAAAGGACTCTTCACATTAGAAATAAATGTGATTACAAAAAACATAATACAATAAAAACCTACATTTTGCAAATCTAAATTATTTTAGCAAAACAAAACAACTCTTGCGAGTTGTTTTGTTTTGACTTACGTTTCTGACTAATATAAATATTTTGTCTATCGTTTCGGTCTATATGTTGTTAGGGTTAGATTATCTCTACTATAAACTTTGGTTGTCTGTGACCATTCTTCTTATGGTATCTTGATTTTGCTCTGTATTTTACTACTAGTATTGTAGGGTCACGAGTGATTTCTGAGATTTTAGCAGACACAGATTCTTTTTCTAGGAACGGAGCACCAATAGTTACTTTTCCGTCAACAGAAGTTAAAAGAACTTCATCAAAAGAAATAGTATCACCTACTTTGTGTTCACCTTCTAATTTCTCAATACGTAATTTGTCTCCTGTTCTTACTATGTATTGCTTTCCTCCTGTTTTGATTACTGAAAATGTATTTGTCATATATTTCTAACTTTTTAATTTGTATTTATGTTGCTTAGTATTATACTATAATTTTTATCTTTTTGCAATACCCACCTATTTATGCTAGTATAAACCCATAGTTTTTAAATCAAAACCCTTTGGGAGAAATAAAATGGACAAAATAGATTCTTTCTTTTTTACAAAAATCTTAACCTCTCTTGCTATCGGGCAGATTTTTAAAGGCATAAAAAAAGACGGCATAATCATAGAAACAATTGGAGCGACTCAAAGCCTCATGAATAGTATTGATATTGGTCACAATGAGAAGACTCACTCTTTTCAATTTTATTTTGAAGACAAAGAGAAAGACATCATGTTTTTCATATCTGTTAATTGTGAAAAAATGGATGGGGGTAACCTTTTCCTAAATATCACTTTTAATCTTGAAGATAAGTTAGCTCAAGCTTACATGGACACAAAACTGTTAGTAGAAAACTTTATTACAAAAGATGACAAAGGTACGACCAGAAAAACTATTACCTATTCGTATATTTTTTCAAAGAAATCTTTGTCTGTTGAAATATTTAAAAATATTCCAGGCTAGAAAAGAATAAATCCTAAAAACAAAAGCTTACACATGTGTAAGCTTTTTTATTTTATTTATAAAATTTTTCTGGATCTATTTCTAATTTTTCAGAAAGAGATTCTAAAGTATTATTGATTTTTTCTAATAAATCATCATCACTATCAATAAGTAAATTGGATAGTAAATCAAAAGTTTCGCTAGCTTCACTACCATCTAACAACAAAAATACTGAGTATTGTTTGTGTATTATTTTCTTGTACTCATGAGATAAGTTTTTGTGGTTGGATTTTATTAAGTTTTTTAAAACTAAACATTCAACAAAAAAATTAAATTCTTTTTCTTTAGTATTTAAATGGTTATTCATATATCTATACTAAAATAAAAAAGAACAAATTGCAAGCAATTTGTTCTTACTAAAAACACATTAAGGCTCCCATGCTTTTGCATTTGGGTCTGGTCTGGAATATTCTCTGGTTTTTCCACTGTCACGATTGTATGTATAGCTTTCATGACTATGGCCACCACTCTTGTCCAAAAATACAAATCGGTCATGTGAGACACGTCCAGTGTCAATATTTCCACGACTTACAATTTTTGTTGAGCCTCCTCCAGGGTTTGGGGTGGTTGATTTACCAAATAAAAATGTCAATATACCCATAAACTAATCTCCTTGCAACATTTAAGTGCTAACAAAATTTTACCCATACCCTGATAGGATCTAAAAATAAAACTTATGACCTAATACTAGCATGCACTATTTCTTTCTGTCAAATTTTATTTTCTAATCCTCATCATTCAAATTCGGCTTGTCTATTGCGAGTGTCTCCATGTTTCCACCGCTCATTCCCTCCGTTATCTTATACACGTCCTTGTCTATTTTCTTTAATTCTTTATATCCACTGTTATAGTGATTCACTGTGGTCGAGAGAGTGTTACCTAGTTTTTTATAATACTCTTCATAAGCGTTAATATGCTTGCTTAGCTCTTCTACTTTCTTTTGTATTTGCTTTGCTCCCTCTTCAATAGTGAAGGCTTTTATACCTGATAGTACGAGGTGAAGATAGGCAAGTATAGAAGTCGGTGATACGATAAAAACTTTTTGACTCTGTGCATACTCTATTAATTTTTGTGTGTTTATTTTAAGTCTACTATTTTCCCCCGCCAGTAAGTCGTAATATATAGCCTCAGATGGTATGAACATAAAAGCAATAGGTAAAGTATTTTCTTTTTCACGTATATATTTTGAAGTTTCTGTGATACGGAGCTTCAAATCTTTTTTGAACTCTTCAGCATAATATTTTCTATCTTCATCGTCTTCTGAATCTATACATCTTTGATAATTGTCGAGTGAGAACTTACTGTCTATCGGCAAGACTTTATCTTTTATGTATACAACAGCGTCCACAGCTTCACCATTTTCAAAATAATGTTGCATAGCATAGCTACCATTTATAACATTACTTAAAATAAGTTCGAGACTTGATTCTCCCCAGTTGCCACGTTGCTTTTGATTAGTTAAAACTTTTTCCAGATTACTTAACTGCTCAGTCATGCTGAAAACTTGCTTATTACCCTCCTTAACCTCAGTCAGCTCGCGAGTGATTTGTCCTATTAATTTTTGCGACTCTGAAAATTGGTCTTTTACATTTGTATTCATATCACGCTGATGTTCATGTAGCTTACTATCTATGTTGCTAGCAGTGTGACGTAGTTCATCTTTTAAATATTTTAGCTGTTCCCCGAGTTTTGTATTTAACTCATACACCTCATCAGCAATGCTTTCATTATTACTTCCTGATTTACTTAATTTTAAAAAAATTAAAACTAGAAAGATAATCACCACCATTAATAAAGCTCCAATTATTATGTATATTGTATTTATGTCCATATTTTTCTTAATATAATTATATCATAAAAACATACTTAAATATTTTCTTTATCTACAAAAAATAATAAAAAAATACATGTAAAAAATAAGATTTTTTAAGTTACTCTATTTTAAACTTTATTTTATAAGGCTTTTTTGACATAAAAATAACTTATTTTTAAAAGATTAAAAAATCACTAAAAACACTTGACAAATAATCTGTATCTGTTATACTAATAAAGTGATTAAGAAATAGCTACGTGTTTACAGAAGTGTAGCTCGATAGCAAAAAGATTAAGTTCCTAAATATTTCAAATTCACATTGTCCTTTTTCAAAAACTTTTGGAGGAAATCCATGAAAACATTCGGCCAAATCAATGCTCCGCCCGTCGCAGATAAAAAATCTGTAGACACTTTGAACAAAACAACCATCACTTTCGGCGTGGGCGCTGCCGCCAAAGCTTAATTGCTGGCCGCGCAAGCAAATCTTGTGACCTGGGCAAACCCGCTGCTGGCCTCGCTTAATTAAAAGCGTCGCAGCATGGGAATGAAACAAAACAACCAAAAGGGGCTTATCATGAAATTGCGAATTACCGCCGGTTAAAACCGGCAAAGGAGACACTGATTAGATCAGGTGGCATACAAGCTAGCTCTTCTCCTTAACCAAAGGCAAAAAAAGCCTATGAGCAACTAGCCGTTCTAAATTAATTTTAATTAGTTTAGGGCGGCTTTTTATTTTGCTATATTCTAATAATATATTCTGTGTTATAATAGAAACATAATAAAATAATTTTAATATTAAAATAATAAAAATATGCAAGAACAAATCAAAGCAAATATAAAAGCATGCATGATAGCAAAAGAAATGGATAAGTTAAATGTAATGCGTGGAGTGTCAGCAGCGCTCACAACTGAGATGATATCAGAACAAAGAATGGCTACAGGAAAAGCTGTAACAGAACCCCTAACTGATGAAGAGTGTGTAAAAGTTATCAAAAAATTAGTAAAACAAAGAAAAGACAGTATAGAACAGTTCGTGACTGGTGGTCGCGAGGACTTAGCAGCTGATGAAAAAGCAGAACTAGCAATACTAGAAACACTGTTACCAGCACAAATGACAAAAGAAGAAATAATAGACGCTGTCAAAAAAGTGATAGAAAGTCTGGGAGAAATAGACATGTCTAAAAAAGGAATGGTCACAGGGCAAATCATAAAAGCAATTGGTAACAATGCTGATGGGTCAGTTGTGAAGGCAGTCATTGACGAATTATTAAGATAATAATATACTATATAAGTATGCCACCAATGAATCACTCACCAAATCAAGGAGTAGCCATGACTCAAAAACATACTGAGATAGTAAAAGCGGAACTAGAAAGAATATCTAATCTGTATAAAGAAGTAGTTGGTGTCACCCCAAGATTCAACATGATACCCGAGGACATAGAAAAAGGAATAGAAAATCCTGAGGAAGAAAAAGCACGATTGCTAGAAGAATCAAGAGAAGAAAATAGAGAAGAGATAAGAAGTTCTCATCACGCTTAATTGCTCCACTCTGTTCCGTCTGTATACCACTCACTTTGGGTGGTATTTTCTTTATATGTGTTCATAATATAACTATTTACATTATTATTCTGACCATTACTATATTGATCTATGGTTGGCATTAGTATTGGCTTGGCTATGTTATAGCTAGGGTCTTTGCTCATCTTCGCATTCCTGTTTATCATAGCTTCATAAGTCCATGTCTTTGGATCAAAAAAATTAAAAGCATCAGGATCATCACCTCCTCCGAAGAGACTACTCTTTTTTTTATCTTTTTGTGTTTCTAAGATTTTACTTTTTATATTATCCTGATTGAACCAAGGTAAGTACTTGGTTAAAAAAATTAAAACGAGGACAGTAACTAAAGCTATTAACATCCAGCGAAAAAATAATGATAAGGCTGAGCTAAATGCTCCTGGTATTCCATGTGCTGACATATAAATTATATTAATATAATTATAGCATAAAAATTATTTTTGCCCATTACAAGTATCCTTATTCCACAGTCCACGCTCTTCTGCTTTTGCGAATCTTTGCAACTCTTTAAAGTCTTTCTGATACTTATAAGCATTATCATAAGTATATTCATAAGCATAACCCTCAGAAATTAATTTTTTATTTATCATTTGTCCATCTAATAGATACACATATGCCAGCAGTCTACCATATTTATCATATTTACTTTGAGTGCTGTCTAATTCCATTTGCACACTTTCATTTAAAAAGTTTTTCTTAGCATAATTACTTGCTTCCCTCCCAAAACATTCTACTAGTCTGCGTGGGTCGACACTTTCTGGAGTGTTGATTCCTATCAATCTAACTTTATAATTCTCTTCACCATTTTCCACTTCTATAGTATCCCCATCTATGACTTTTGTGATTTTAAAATTATTCATTACAATATCATCTACTTTATTTTCAAAAGAAGGCAGATAAGACGCATCCTTCTTCTTAATGTTTACATTTTGATTTTTATATTGACCATTTAAAACACCTATTAAACCTTTTTGATTTGGGAAAAATTCTAAAATAACAGCAATAACAACTATGAACAAAAAAACTTTTGGTAAATCATTTATTTTTTTAGCATATCCTTTGAGTTCATGACTAGCAGACATATGGGTTATTTATTTTCTTTATTATATCATAAGAAATGTATAACATAATGAGTATGCCAACAAGACCGAGCTCTAACCCCGCAAAAGGCAAGTAAGATAAGAGTGAGGTAGATACCAGTCCCCCCAATATAGCAGCCCCACAACTAGCACAGTGACTAGCGATATAAGCGAGAGTCATAGCAAGTCCCATTTTTTTTCCATTATGGTCTTTTAAATTATTATTTACTTTTGCTTGTAGTGAAAAATATTTTATTAGTAAAGATATATTAAAACTAGAAAGAATTAATGTAATAAAAATAATTAAAAAAGTAGAAACAGTAAAAGTGTTAGACAGGTCATAAATAGTAAAAATAGAATCAAAAAAAGAGACGCCTATTTTTATACTTTCATAGATATATGAGTAATTTTTAATTAGTAAGAAAAGATTAGAAGAAATTAAAAATATAAAAAAGAAATAATGCCAAAATCTTGCAGTTCTTATATAATCAAAAGTATTATTATTTATGATTTTTGACATGATTTTATTATAACACAAAGACCGCGCTTCGCGCGGCCTTTGTGTTCACCAAGAGATTGCTCTTACATATAATCTACCATCAAAATAAAAATATTTTTCAAAGTTTTCCACAACTAAACAAGAATTAATTTTTATGTTATAATGATATAAATAAAAATTATTTTAATTCATTAACTTAATTTTTGTTTTTTGTCAGATCGTCTAATGGTAGGACACATCCCTCTGAAGGATATTATCTTGGTTCGAGTCCAAGCCTGACAGCAATGAAAAAAAGGAGAAGTTTTATATTTATGTAATTTAGATTAATTTGAAAATATAACAGTATCTGTATTTTCTGTTACAGTTTCTGTTGTTGTACTTGTATTTTCTGTCGGTAGTTCTTGAGTTATTATTTCTGTTATGATACTAGTTTCTGTTGTAGTGCTGGTTGGTGTTAAATTAGCCTCTGTGGTGGTTGTGGCAGTGGTGGTGGCATTAGAGTAGGATTCTGTTGTTGTGGCTTGTATTTGGGGTGTGTATGAGTTTGTGTTTATTTGTTGCTGTAGTAGTGAGTCTAATTGAGATTTTGAGATACAAGTTTTGTTCCCCTCTTCTCCTACACATATAGTCTTGCTACTAAAACTCTCCCTCCACTCCCCCATTGTATTTACAATCTCTTTTATAGCTTGTATTACGTAAGGAATCAACCCCCCATAAGCCACAG
>JAYSVC010000009.1:0-4189 GCA_043718735.1 bacterium
AAGAAACTTCAGCCAGTATAAAAAGTAAAGTAGACAATAGTAAAAAACTAATTATAAAAAGTTTTCAGAAAAATGATGAAAATAATTTGAAAGAAATAAAATTAGAAGTGGGCGGCGAATTAGAAGAAGCAAAATTAAATATTGGGGATTATAGTGAGATGGAAAATATTGGTGGCACATTTCCGATTGGCGAAGTATTCACAGAAAGTAAAGAAATTAAAAATATGAATGGTGAAGTAATGATTTATGCTCTGGCTAATGCTGACTTTACAATGCAAATGTATGAGCCATTCGCTATTACAATAGAATCTGGAATAGTTGTGGGGTATGCTGATAATGCCCCAAAAGACTTTGTAGATATTTTTAATCAAGTCAAAAATTATGAGACGCCAATGATAAGAGAAATAGGTTTTGGATTAAATAAAGCAATTACAAAAGAAAGATTCCTAGGTGACATAACTGCATTTGAAAGAATATACGGTATGCACTTATCAATGGGTGAAAAACATAGTGTCTACAAAAAAGAAGGTCTCATCAGCAAGAAAACAAAGTATCATGTTGACCTATTCCCTGTTGTAGATAAGGTAATTAGTGTAAATAAAGATACTGATCTGGAAGAAGTTATTTTTGAAAATAATAAATATGTAATCTAAAAAAACACAAATTAATTTGTGTTTTATTTTTTTATTGTAAATATTTTTTATTACTTCTTTCCCCACTTTTTACTAGCTAGTATTATTAGACCATATGCTACAAAAATTGGCAGAATACTGAACATGCTCTCCACAGTAAAACCAGTTTTAATAGTTGCTGAGTGCAATGCCCCAAGTATGAATATAGCATAGGCTAACTTATGCATGCGATACCACCAGGCTCCCATCTTCTCTTTTAAATACTTATTACTAGTGATTAAAAGTGGCAAAGTCAACCACATAGCGATTATACCAAGAGTAAGAGGAAGATAATTAGTAAACATGTCTTTTAATGTGGCACTGCTTAGCGCACCCTGTAGCATCTTGTTACTTAGTATACCAACACCATGAGCGAGTGCTGATGAGGCCATTAATATACCTATCTCTCCCCTAATTAACATAAGGAATTCAAAAAATTTATTCTTAAATATTTTACCAAGTGGACCTATGAACAGTGATAGGATTAGGAAGTTAATGGCTAATCCGCCAAAGTCTTTGGCCTAATTTACATTAAAATATACATATACTGGAATCAATATAGCAACTGTTAGTGAGATTTTTTTAATTATTTTTATATTATTTATTAAAACTTGCATAGTATTTATTTATTATTTTTTATTGTAAATCTTTAACCATATATGTTGCCCTCAAATCATAACCCCTTTTTCTGTAATACGCCCGTACCCCAACACCTGAAATTATAGAAAGTTTCTTATATTTTCCTATTAAGCCTTTTTTATAGTATTCATTATCGCCGCCTGCTATCTCTTCTGCTCGTGCCAATAACCTCTTACCCATGCCCGTGTGCTGACTTTGACTACCTTCTTCACCCACTCTCTTCATAGTGCCGTAGACATGTAATTCACGAACCAATGCACTGTCCTCCATTAGATCATCTATTTTTCCTACTTCTGTATTTATTAAAATATTTTTTGCATAGTCTTCACTTTCTTTATACCACTTATCTAATCCCCAATTATTTGCTGTTATTTTTTTGCTGTCTTTTTCTTCGCAAGTTACTGAGTTTTCTTTATTTTCTTTTTTACAAACACAATTACCTCCACACTCCCCACCACAAGAAGAAGTTTTTGTTAACTCTTCATTTATGTTCAGGCTATCCCTTTTTATATTTTCAAAAATAGGAAGTCTTAGTCTTAAAAAACCTGCTAATTTATTTTGTTCTTTATTTTCAAATTGCAAAAAGCATTCATGTCCATGCTCGGTCTCATACCAAGTCTCAGTTAATTCAAAATCATTTGGGTCAACTTCATCATCACGTATCTCACGTGCCCTGATGTCTACCTGGGGCACACCACGAGCTTTTTGGAACTTATCCACATCCTCACGAAGGTTACTTTTTTTAGACCCAATAATTATATAATCTGCAGGAATATCCCTGATAACCCTTATTAATCTGGTATAATTAGGGACATAACTTTCGGCATCAGCTAAGACCTGAGTTAGCAGTTCATCATCATATGCTTTGTATTCTATCTTACTTTGTGTCACCCATTTATAAAGTAGTGAGCCACGCAGTACCATACATGGATATATTTTCATCATGTCAGGATGATGATTCTTACTATGGTACAACTCCTTAAACATCTTAACGTCCATCTCGGGCGTGCTAGTTGGTAAATTGGGCATCATGTGATAAACTATTTTAAATCCATAGTCACGAAGTATCTCGGTGCCGCGTGCTATACTTTCGGCCGTCATCTCACGCTTGTTGTAGTCTAAAACTTTATTATCAAGGTGCTGTACACCGAGCTCTACTTTTGTAACTCCTAAATATCTTAAGTATTTTAATTCTGACGGAGTTATGTAGTCTGGCCTAGTTTCAATAGACAGTCCGATAATACGAGCATGAACATTTTCATTCATGATTTGTAATTCCTCTAATGTATAATTATGACTTTCTGGTATTTCTTCTCTTCCTTCTTCTTTTGCTTTCCAATTATTACAGGCACGAAAAGATTCCTTTGTAAAATATTCTTGATATTCTTTTTTATAAAAATTAAATGTACCTCCAATAAAAATCATCTCCACCTTATCCACTGGATGACCATTCATAGTTAACGCGCGTAGACGCATCATAATCTGTTTGTATGGATCAAAACGATTGAGTAATGCACGCGCTGCAGCAGGCTCACGACTGAGATATGACTTTGGCATATTTTTTTCAGTAGGACAATATATACAACGCCCAGGACAAGTGTATGGCTTTGTCAGTAGTGATATAACTGCCACTCCTGAATTAGACCTGACTTTTAATCTCTTTAATATTTGTTCTACTTTTCTTTCTCTCTTCATAACACTTCCGTCTTTATTTTTAGCACCCTCTTCTATTAACTCATCATAAAGACGAAGTAATTCTGGATTATTTGGCATCTGTCCATCGGCATCTACTTTGTTATTTATTTTTTTTCTGATGAGCATGATTCTATTTGTCCAGTACTCATCACGCATTATTATACGTTTTAACTTAGCCACCTTAATCTCGCTGTCTATGTCTTCAAAAATATTCAAAAGACCATTTTTAGCATGGTCTAAATCATCTTTTCTTATTTCTTGTGGATTACGCACTGACATAATAATATTATATTTATTTAAAATTAAAAATATACAAAAACATAAATATGCTAAAATCAGCTAATTTGTTTTCATTTTATTTGTAATTTTTAACACTTATATTATTAAAAACTTGTTTATATTATAACACATATTAAACAAATTAGCAAAAATATGATATAATAACAAGTATGAATAAAAATTACAAGCCTGGACTAATGCGTGATGTAGATAAGGAATTAGTAGAAAAACTAAATGATGAGGAAAAAATAAAATTAACTATTGACGGTTATGACAGAGTTAGTGACGACTGGGATAAAACACGACAAAACTTTTGGCCAGAGCTAATAACAGAAATAAAAAAGCATATAAAACCAAATACAAAAATATTAGACCTTGGCTGTGGTAATGGTAGACTAGTAACTGAGATAGAAAAGCTAAACTCAGAGAATTATAACTTAGTATATATTGGTGTCGACCCATCTAAAGAATTAATCAAAATAGCAGAGGAAAAATATAAAAACTTATTAATGTCTCAGAATAAAGAAGATGGAAATAATAAGTATGAACTAGGAGTTTTTAACGGCATGACTTTGAATAATGTAGAAAATAAAGAAAATATAAACTTGAAAGATGAAGATTTTGATCAAGTCATATCTATCGCAGTGCTACATCACATACCGCCTGCAAAAGTTGTAAACTGGCTACGTGAAGCATCTCGAGTTGTAAAAGATGGAAGTATAAATATATTTACAACATGGAACTTATCAGAGAGTAATTACGACCTTAATGAAAACAATGATGCTGTAATAGGATTTGTACATCATAAAAATACCCGCTATGTTCATCATTATAATTATGAAGAAATAAAAAATATTTTTAAGGAAGCTGGGTTAAAAATATTAGATATAAAAGAGATTAAAAGA
>JAYSVC010000010.1:0-26007 GCA_043718735.1 bacterium
TTTCTATGTTATAATTATTAGTAACAAAATAAAAATACATAAGCATGCAAAATAAAAAAAATTCTTTTACAAATTTATTCGTCTTACCTTTTGATCACAGAGCAGGATTCGCCCAGAAGATGTTAGGTTTTGGAGAGATACTAACACTAGATGAGAAAAGAATGGTCACTAGCTACAAACAAATTATCTATGAGGCAATATTCAAAGCCATAGACATGGGTATAGCAAAAGAAAATAGTGCAGTCCTAGTTGATGAAGTGTACGGTTTAGATATTTTAAAAGATGCAAAAGAAAAAGGATTAATCACAATGCAGACAATGGAGAGATCAGGTCAAGATTTTTTTGATTTTGAATATGAAGATTGGCAAGAGCATTTGTTAAATATAAAACCAAGCTTTGCAAAAGCTTTAGTAAGGTATGATGTGAGTGCTGATAATTTAGAACAGTTGGGTAGATTAAAACTCCTTAGTGATTTCTGCGCTGAAAATAATATAGGACTACTAATAGAGCCACTTATGCAAAATAAAAATTATGAAAAAGAGATTTATGATAATGAGTATAGATATTTGGATTTGAATAAAATGATAATAGAGATGCAGGATTTTGGTATTGAGGCCAACATCTGGAAAATAGAAGGTTTATATAAAAAAGAGCAATACGAAGAAGTTATGAAGATTGCTAGAAATAATGAAAATAGAAGTGAAGTGGGTGTGATTATATTAGGTAGAAATGAGACCAAAGAGCATGTAAATCAGTGGATAGTTGCAGGTCGTGACGTAGAAGGTGTTCTTGGTTTTGCTGTGGGTAGGACTATTTTTTGGGAACCGCTTATGAAATATAAAAATGCAGAGATAAGCCGTGGCATGGCAGTAGAGGCAATAGCTAATGAATATTTTGAATACTATAAATTATTTAAACATTTTGATTAGGTCTCTATATTAATTTAGATATATATTCTCCTACAAAATACGCGACAGATGCAGACACGGAACAGATAATTACCGACTGAGATACGGTTATAAGTTTACTTCTATTTAGGATGCTTCCACGCAAATAACCAATCAGAACAAAAGTTGATATGGTTAAGAGCGTAGACATGAGGAATATATTTTTGTTTCCAATATTTTTAAGTGAGTATAAAAAAGGGATAAGAGGTATAGATCCTATGAGAACAAAAGACGAGAATGTGCTAATTGCATTTTTAAAACTCTCTATTTTCTTATTGTGTATTTTTGAGTCCTCAGACAAGTAATCAGCAGAAGCCATAGAAAACCCGTCTGAGAATAAGTTCGCCAGTCCAAGTATAATTACTATACGAGGAGGTAAGCCGGCACCGAGGGCTCCAGCCATAACCGAAAATGTAGTTACCGCTCCGTCACTACCTCCATATACCATACTTGGTAAATAGTTTTTAATACTGCTTTTAATATTTTCTTTCATGTTTCTATTACTAAGTATTATAGCATGTTTAAGGTTTTCTGTGTGTAATATAGTTGTTGGAAATGCTAAAAACCTGTTATAATTATTCTTATGCAAAACCATGATTACAATCAAGAGGCGTTAGAATTACACAAAAAGTTTGGAGGAAAACTAGAAACTGTTAGTCGTGTAAAATTAGAGAATAGAGAAGATTTATCACTCGCTTACACTCCAGGTGTTGCGCATGTCTGCAGAGAAATATTCGAAGAAGGGGAAAGGAGTGTAGGTAAAAACGAAGCAAAGATTTTAGGCCTAGAAAAAGCTAGTCGTGATTATACTTTAAAAAGAAATACTGTAGCTATTATTTCTGATGGGTCAGCAATACTTGGTATTGGCAATCTTGGTGCATATGCAAGTATTCCAGTTATGGAGGGTAAGGCTGCAATATTAAAGGAATTTGCAGGTGTAGACGGATTCCCAATATGCCTAGATACACAGGATACAGAAGAGATAATAAATATTATAAAAAATATATCTCCTGTATTTGGTGGAATTAATCTAGAAGACATCTCGTCTCCAAAATGTTTTGAAATAGAAGAGAGGTTAAGAAAAGAATTAAGTATACCAGTAATGCACGATGATCAGTGGGGCGCTGCAACTGTGGCACTGACTGCTTTGATCAACTCTCTAAAAATAGTAAATAAAGATAAAGCAGAAAAAAGTTTAGAAAGTATAAGAGTGGTGATAAGTGGTGTTGGATCTGCTGGGGTAGCAACTGCGAGACTACTTATTGGTTATGGTATAAAAAATATTATTTTTGTAGATAGCGTAGGAATAATAAATAATAAAAGAAGAGAAGAAGGTGAGAAAAATGGAAACAAATTAAACAAAGAAAAATTAGAATTATTAGCACTTACAAATGAACATGATTTAGGCGGTGGCTTGGTTGAAGCTATTAAAAATAGTGATGTGTTCATCGGCCTCTCAAAGCCAAATGTGCTAACTGTTGATATGGTAAAAAGCATGAATGTTAATCCTGTTATTTTTGCATTAGCGAATCCAAATCCGGAGATAAGTGTAGATGACGCACGCACCGCAGGCGCGCGCGTCGTAGCTACTGGTCGCAGTGACTATCCAAATCAAATCAATAATTCACTAGTTTTCCCAGGCTTCTGGCGTGGAGTTTTGGATGCACAGTATGCTGGAACTTATAAAGGTATAGACAATAGTATTTTTATAAAAATAGCAAAAGACTTGGCTGAATATACAGAAAAAAGCTCTGAAGGAATACATAAAAATAGAATACTTCCAGATATGTTCGATAAAGAGGTTGTAAAAATAGTTGCTAATAGTTTTAAATAAAAAGGTGATAAGATTGTAAAAATATGTTATAATCTTATCTATTGATGCAGTGGCGAAGTGGTAACGCTGCGGTCTGCAAAACCGCCATGCGCGAGTTCGATTCTCGCCTGCATCTCCAAATAAAAAATAGCACGCGAGTTCGACGTCTAATTTTTGCGCCCGCATCTCCAGCATATTTTTTGTATTTTATCCAAAAATATGTTAATATGTAATTCATGCCCGGGTGGCGGAATGGTAGACGCAAAAGACTTAAAATCTTTCGAGGTTACCTCGTGCGGGTTCGAGTCCCGCCCCGGGCACCAGCGCCTCTATAGCTCAGTTGGTAGAGCAACTCCCTCTTAAGGAGATGGTCGTAGGTTCGAATCCTACTGGGGGCACAAAAATCTAAAATAAATCTATATGTTCAGGTCATTTTTATTCCCAAGAAAATCTAATTTACTAATACATCCTACTGCTGCAGATAAGATGGCTTTGATGGAAAGTATGATTTTTTTAAAAGGTTCTAAAAACGTCTCAGATTTTATGGGGTATCTTATGGATCATAAATTTGAAATTCCTACAGGAAAAGTAGAAGAAAAAGTTACATCTAGATTTTTAGTTATGCAATTAAATGATTTGATAAATAAAAATAAAATTACAAATATTACTGATCAGGATTTGGCTATTATGCCAGAGCATGCTGGATTTAGAGACAAGGTAAAAGATTTGTTAATGTTAGATAGGCAGGCTAGAAACATTTAATTTTTAGTTTTGATATTGATACTTTTTGTGTTATAATAAAAAAGTTCAATAAAGAATAAGAAAATAAGTAAGCCCAGGTGGTGAAATTGGTAGACACGCTTGCCTTAGGAGCATGTGGAGCAATCCGTGGAGGTTCAAGTCCTCTCCTGGGCACCATAATATTATGTTATAATATTAGTAGTGCTAATTATAAAAATAATTAGCAAAAAAATAGTAAAGACGCGTCGGTGGTAGAGTGGTCTATTACAACAGACTGTAAATCTGTCGCCCTTCGGGCTCCGATGGTTCGAATCCATCCCGACGCACAAATAAAAACAAAAACCTTTCCTTGCGGAAAGGTTTTTGTTTTGTGTGTAATTTTAATTGCTTTACTTAAATTATAATATATAGTATACTAAAATCCTTGTCCTTTAAAGGAGTTCTCATGAATTTATTTGTTCAGTCTGTTCTTATGTTGTTATGTGCTGGCATGGGGTATGAAACATGTAGAGAGAGTTTTAGATATAACTTACCTCTCTATCAAAGCAGTAGTAAGGATATGATTTATGACTTATTCCCAAACATACTATTATGTTTAGTTTCATTCTTGCTATTCTCTTACTTTGACTATCTTTTTACAAAGATGTCAGTCGATTTATTTAATTTAGATGTTCAATGGTATTTTGATGGTCACTGGTATTTTCTTTTCGGATTCATATTTTTTATAAGCTACTGGCTTTATTTTTTGTTCAATATTAATATTAAACAATTAAATAATATCGCTAAACATCTTGATGAGATGAGTAAAATTATGAAATCATGACAAAACCTTAATATCAAAACCCTATATCACATGCGTGATGTAGGGTTTTTTATTTTTATGCAATATGTTATAATATATTTAAGAAAAGTAAATAAGTTTCTATTATAAAATACTAGAAATAAACAAATATATGGCAGTAATCACAGACGAAATAAAAATAAATAACCTGCTCACTCGTGGAGTGGAGGAGGTATATGTAAAAGATGATTTAGAAAAAGATTTAAAGTCTGGTAATGTATTACGTATAAAGTTAGGAATAGATCCGACAGGAGCTAAGATACATTTGGGGCGTGCAGTAGTTATACGTAAACTGCGTGAGTTCCAAAAGCTCGGACATCAAATAGTTTTAATTATAGGTGACTTTACAGCACAGGTGGGTGATGCTAGTGATAAGACAGAAAAGCGTCCGATGTTAAACAGGATGCAAATAGACGAGAACTTAAAAGACTATAAAAGTCAGTTAGGTAAAATAATAGACCTAGAAAAAACAGAAATAGTTTATAACAATGATTGGTTAGGTAAAATAACTTTTGGTGAGCTTACAAAATTAGCCGAAGTATTCACTGTGCAGCAAATGCTAGCAAGGAGAAATTTTAAAGACAGATATGAAAAAGAAGTGGAGATATCACTACGTGAATTTTTATACCCCATAATGCAAGGTTATGACAGTGTAGCTGTGAAGGCAGACGTTGAGCTCGGTGGCTTTGATCAGTTGTTTAACTTAAAAGCAGGACGTGATATACAGAATTTTTATGGTATGAAAAAACAAAATATAATGTTAGGTAAAATGCTTGATGGCACAGACGGTAGAAAAATGTCTACAAGCTGGGGTAACATGATAACTATTGTTGATGAACCAAATGAAATGTATAACAAAGTCATGGAAGTAAAAGATGAAGTTATAATACAATATTTTACACTCTGCACAGACAGGGAGTTGGAAGAAATTGCTGATTTTGAAAAAAGATTAAAAGAAGGTGAGAATCCAAGAGACATAAAGATGATATTAGCTAGTGATATAGTAACTCTCTACCATAATGAAAAGTTGGCAGCTCAGTCAAAGCAAAACTTTATAGAGGTTTTCCAAAATGGTGGAGTTCCAGATGATATAGGTGAAGTCACTGGTAGTGAGGTTGATTTTGCTAGTGATCTTGTTCTAAAATCAGGCCTGATAGCAAGTAAAGCAGAATGGAAAAGATTGGTAGAGCAAAAAGGTGTTACTGTTGATGATGAGATGGTTACAGACTATAAGGCACTTGCCAAAAATGGAATATATAAAATAGGTAAGAAAAAGTTTATACGTGTGCGCGTCTAAAATAAAAATATAAACTTTTTTTATTTCTGGCATACAGAACAAAACACAGTAGCGCGACCCGAGATTATTATTTTCTGTAAATTATTTTTACATTTAATACAGGGTGTATTATGTTTTCCATACACTTTGTGATTATTCGCATATTTTCCACTGTCACCATTAACTAATTTATAATCTGATATTGATGAGCCTCCCATGCGTATGGCTATACTTAGTATTTTAATTATATTTTTATATAAATCCTTTATTTCTAACGAACTTAAAGTTTTACAGTTTCGGCTTGGCATAACTTTGCTTGCAAAACATATTTCGTCACAATATATATTACCACATCCAACCACAACAGACTGCTCCAGCAGGGCAGACTTTATGCTTTTATTTTTTTTAAGTATATCCTCTTTAAAATACTTGAGAGTAAAGCTCTCATCAAAAGGTTCTAGCCCTAATTTTGAAAAGTGTTTATGTTTAATTGCTTCTTCTATGTTTTTATAGTATAAAACATAACCAAATTTCCTTATATCATTATAAAGTATAGTATTGTTATTTTTTAATTTTAATATTATATGAGTGTGTTTATTGATTTCTCCATTAAAAATAACTTGCCCAGTCATCTTAAGATGTATTATAATAATACTTTCATCAAAGAAAGTTATGATTATATTTTTAGCACGTCTGGTAATAGATTTTATTTTTTTGTTTACTACATTTTCTACAAATTCATTTTCTTTATTTTTATCCCTAATTCTTTTTGTGCCATTACTGGAAATTATTTTACTTTCTCTTATCTCTACAGACAAAAAAGAATTATTTACTAATTCTTTTTCAAGTCCGATTCTAACATTCTCTACTTCTGGTAATTCTGGCATATTTTCTTACGGTCTTTTATTTATTGGTTCAGTATTTTTTCTAGTTCCTCCTTTGCAACTTTTGCATCAGACCATCTTTCCTTTGTTCCATTTGCACGCATTATGTATGGGTCAGTTCCTTTACCACTTATTATAACTATTGGTTTTTTTGGTATTATGTTCGATGCTTTTATTATGTCTGCCGGTAATGTATTTATATATTTTTTAGCACGTAGCATGGCATAATGTATAGCTTCTCGCCTATTTTCTATTATTCTATATTTCTCATCCAGTTCTATTTTATCTTTTTTGTTGTCATAGATGATTACCCCTTTCATCACACCAGACATAACGTGATTCATAATTTCCCTAGGATCATCATCATAAGGGTCTTCATCAGTGACTATTACTTCGTTACAGTAATCATAAGCTACAACCCCTAGTTCTGGCCTCTTTTTTTTATCACGCCCACCACCACATGCTCCAGTTACGGCCACTATATAATGCTGATTGTATGTACTGTAAAGCTTTGTTAAGCTGTCTACAGTGTGTGCATAATCCACTATCACTTCAAAATCTTGTTTTTTTTCTGAGTGTATGTGTTGCACTCTACCGGGTATCTCCTTTAATTCTAAAAGGGCCTTATCTATTATCTGTTCCGAGATTCCAACAGAAAGTGCAAATTTTTTACAAGCCAATGCATTTAATTTATTAAAATCTCCATCAACTTCTAATCTAATATTTTTACTCTCATCTTCCGTGTATTCTATTTTTTTATCAACATTAAAATTCAAAAACTCGCGACCATATTTGTCGCTAGTATTTGCCACTATTGTTGTGATTATTTTTCTGCTTTGTTCTACAGCTTTTGCTAATCGTAATTTACAAGCTTTATAGGCATTGAAGCTACCATGGCTTTCTATGTGTTCAGGACTTAGATTCGTAAATATTAGAGTATCAGGATATGTAAACATATGTCTGTAAAATCTTGCCCCCTCACTAGTCATTTCGATGATTGCATATTTACAATTTGCATCCACTGCTTTTCTTAAGAATTGTTGCACGAATAATCTTCCTGGCATGGTCATTTTATACATGTTTGGACGACTTTCATTACCTACTTTAAATCGTATTGTAGAGAGTAGGGCAGACTTGTATCCATTCTTTTCTTCATGGCCTTCTTTTTTATTCTCTTTTTGAGCTTCTTCTAGTATGGCATTTAGGAATTCAGAAGTAGAGCTCTTACCTTTTGTGCCTGTCACCGCTATTACATGTATTTTTTTTCCAGGGAAATTATAAATCACAGCACCAATAATAGCTAGGGAAAAGTGATACATAGGCTGGAAAAATCTATATACACTTTTTGGAACTATTTTTTGTATTATTCTTAGTATTTTTTCTAGCATATTTTTATGGTATTCTTTTAGGGTTTATTTTCTTAATTATACTATATTTTATATTAAAATAATAGAAAACAAAAACACCCTTTGCGGGCGATTTGCTAGTACTCATTGCTAGATTATTTTCATAATCAGGTTCCTTAATGTCGCTTTTCGCTTTGAGCTATCGGTAAATATATAATAGCATAGATTTGCTTTCTTTGCAATTTGTTGTATTATTAATGTGTTAATAACTTTAGTTGTTTCTTGTGATATAATTTATATATTAATTCCTGTGAAAAATATTTATGTAGGATGTGATGAGAGTTATGATGTTGATTCAGAAAATAATTTTGTGATGGTTTTTACAATTTTTGAAGATATTCTAAACATAGAAGACCTGAGTTTTAAGATGAATAAAATAGCAACTGAGAAAGAGATAAAAGAAATAAAGTATGATAAATCAAATGATAAATTAAAAGTAAAAATATTTAACATGACCAAAAAAAACAATATAAAGCTGATTGTTTCTAAATCTAAAATTTTTAATAAAAATAAAGTAATACCCACAGAAGATTGTTTGAAAGACTTATCTTTTAAATTAAAAAAAGAATATAAAAATTCAAATTTCTTTATAAAAATTGATCAAGTTTTTGGAGTTAAATGGCAGTCAAAAATAAAAAAAGAAATACATTTTATTTTAAAAACTAAAAAAGTTAATAAAGTAGAAATACAATTTGTAAATTCTATAAAATCGTCACTAGTTCAAGTTGCAGACTTTTATGCAGGTCTTAATAGAAGGAGAGACTCTGGTAAAGATAAAATGTTCTGGAAGTATTTAAATGCTGAGATATAAATAAATGCTATAATTAAAAAAGTAAAATATCATGCTAAAAAAAATAAAAAATAGAATAAAAGAGAGGATTAAAGATTTATCATCTCGTTCTTTTGTACGTGAGTTTTCTTGGCATACTTTTGCTAATTTGTCAGTACAAGGTTTCTCTTTTTTATCTATAATTTTTGTCTCACGCTACCTTGGTCCTACTAATCTGGGACTAATGAGCTTCGTGCAGAATTACTTAGCTATTTTTATTAGCACAGTGTCGGGTATGGATTTTTATTTTACTTGGCATATAGTAAAAAGCGAGAACAAGATAGTAGACACTTTCAGGTTTGCAATACAAAAAACCTACATAACTTTTTTTATATTTTTACTTGGTATTAGTTTTGCATACTTTTCTTTTCCATCTGATGTATTTATTTTATCCTTATTTTTATTCATACCATTTTTATTTAATGGCTTATCCTCTTTTTGGCTGTATGCTTTATCAGAGAAGAGGGCAAAGCTGGTATCTACGATACAAGTAATTTCTGCATTTTCTTTCTTTATTTTAAAGTTTTCTTTTACGCAAATATCTTTACCTTTAAAAGCTTTTGTTTTTATTTCTGGATTAGAATTAGTTATTAATTCAATAGTGATTACTACTTTCTTTTTACTGCAACATAAAAATAAAGAAAGTCTTTTCTTAAAAGAAGTAGTAAATACAAAAATACCAAGTCTAATAGAAACTTTTAAGCTGATGTTTGAGATAAGGTATAATCTACTTTTGACAATTTTCTGGCAAGCAGTTATGCGTGCTGATCAGTTAATATTAGCAAAAATGACCAGTGCCTATACGGTCGGTATTTATGCAGCTGCAGTAAAAATTACTGAGGCTCCAAATGTTTTTGTGACTGTCCTCGCACTTGTTACTTATCCACGTGTTGCTGAGTATATTAAAAATATAAAAGAAAAAAATAGTGTAGAAATTTACAGAGAAAAACTAAATAAAATCTTTAAAATGTATTTTATTTCTGGACTAGTTATTACTTTTTGTCTCGTTGTCTTAGCGCCAATTGGTATAAAAATAATGTATGGTGACAAATTTTTGGAAAGCATCAGTATACTTCGTATTTATGCTTTTTCTGTGCCAGGATTATTTGTATCTTATTATTACATGGCACTTTTTGGAGCATGTGAAGAAAGAAAAAAACCTGCTTTTGCAGCTGTGTTTGTTGCTGTTTTAAATATTATTTTAGTCTATGTTTTGACTGTAAATTATGGAGTTTATGGCACAGCTTTTGCTAGTGCTTTAGCTTACAGTGTTTCTGGTTTTGTATTTTATTTATATCACAGAAAGTACAAATTCTATCAATAGCTTAACTATACTTTACTTGAATATAGTAAAAATACTGGAAATATTAGCTTGATTTTGTTATAATTCAGTAATGAATAAAGATAAAAAAATAGTATTAGCCATTCATTATGAGCATGATGCAACTGTGGTTTTGCTTAGAGACGGAGAAATATTAGAGTCAATGGGTGAAGAGAGGTTAAGTAGACAAAAAAAACATGCAGGATTCCCACATTTAGCTTTAGATTACATTAAAACTAAATATAATATCTTTACTTTTGATAAAGTTATTATAGTAGGTAACCCTAATTTTTCTTTCGGTACGATAAGCTTAACAAAAGAAGATAATGAGAAGATGAGACAGAATAAATCAATACCAAAAAGATATTTGAGGTCGCTCGGCTTTAGATTTCCCATACTCGGAAAAATCTTCTCTATTCGAGATTTTGTGCTAGTCAAGTTAAGAACTATAAATAAGAAAAGCAGTACTAGTAGTTATTTAAGAAATATTTTTCCAGAAAGTGAGATAGAGTATATAGACCATCATTTAGCGCATGCATATGCTGCGATACCTTTTATGAGTAATCACGAAAAGAGAGTGGTTCTTACTTGTGATGGAGCTGGGGATGGATTGTGCGCTACTGTGAATATTTATGAAAATGGAAAAATGGAAACATTATCTAAGACAAGTTTTGATAATTCTCTGGGGTTGCTTTACTGTGCAGTTGTGGATTTGTTAGGTATGAGTCGGAACGAGCATGAATTTAAAGTTATGGGTTTGGCGCCGTATGCAAAAGTTTCTAGTGGTGAAAAAGTGTATGATAAGTTAAAAGAATTAGTTTTCTATGATGAAGAGAGTATGACCTTAAAATCAAGATTCCCATTGCAGAGGGCTACAGAGTATTTGATAGCCAATGAGTATTTTAATTACAGGTTCGATTCTCTGGCATACGGAATACAAAAGTTAACAGAAAATATTTTAACAGAAATGTCAAGACATGTATTAAATAAGTTTCAAGTTAGTAACTTGGCAATAGGTGGCGGGGTGTTCATGAACGTAAAAGCAAATCAAAAAATATTAGCACTAGATGAAGTTAAAGACTTCACGGTGTCACCTAGCTCCGGAGATGAATCGCTCGCTATCGGTGCTGCTGTATATGGATATATTAAATATTACGGTTATAAAGACATAAAACAAGTTAAAAATATTTACTGGGGTAGTGAATATACAGATATACAAATAAAAAAAGCAATAGATGATTATAGGTATGAAGGAAAATACGAAGACGGAACTACTATATCAGCTAGCAGTATAAAAGTAGAATATTTTGACGAAATGAATGAAATTAAAATAGAGAAAAAAGTAGCTGAAATACTTGCAGGCAATAATGTGATAGGTAGATTTTCTGGTAGAGCAGAATGGGGAGCTAGGGCACTTGGCAATAGAAGTATACTTGCCAACCCCTCAAGTAGGAATAATGTAAAACTTATAAATGAGATGATCAAAAATCGTGACTTTTGGATGCCATTTGCAACTTCAATTATGTATGAGGAGGGAGAAAAATATTTACATAATGAAAAGATGAATTTATCTCCATACATGGCAATAACTTTTGAGACAAAACCACTTGCTGAAAAAAATATTATTGCTGCACTGCATCCATATGATTTAACTTCTCGTCCTCAGACAGTGACAAAAGAAGCAAATGAAAAGTACTGGAATATTATAAATGAATTTAAAAATATAACAGACATTGGAGGTATATTAAATACGAGCTTTAATCTTCACGGAGAACCAAATGTAGAAAATCCATATGATGCTATACGAACTTTTGATTTATCAGGCATGAAGTATTTGGCTATTGGGAATTATTTACTTTCTAAAGAAAAATAGAAAATTTTGTGTAAAAATTATTTTTTTATACCAATAATATTGTCTACACTAATCACGTGTTTTGATAAGTCTGACAGTTCACAGGTGAATCCACTATTCTCTAAAATATTTTTTATTTCTTCTCTGTGATATCCAAAGTTTTTTGTATTATCTTCATAGTATTCTGCATACACAACTTTTGTTTTCTTTAAAGTCTCTGTCGCATTTTCTAGTATGAACTTCTCATAACCTTCTACATCTATTTTCAAGACATCTATCTTGTCTAGATCAGAAAGTAAGTCATCTAGCCTCATCATGGGCACTAACACTTTTTTTTCTTGGCTATAATTTATCTCACCATTTTCTTTCTCTATTTTTTTACTAACTACATTTATGTCATCTAAGTCAGAGTCTGAAAACTCTACTAATCCATTTTTTTCACCGATAGCTATATTGAATGCAGATATGTTTTCTAATTTATTTAATTTTATATTCTCTTGTAAATATGAAAATGTTTTTGGGTGAGCTTCTATCGCATAGACTTTTCCTTTCACACCAACATGTTTAGCTACAGGCATGCAGACTGTACCTATATTAGCCCCAATATCTACAACCACACTACCTTCTTTTGAGAATCTTTTTATCTCATTTACGTCACCATGGTGTAAATTTGGTATTTCATATGTAAAATAACTAACATTTGACTTAAAATATTTATACCTTACTCCGTCTATTTTCATGACTACAAATGTGTGCAGTCCAGTAGACCATAATATTTCATTGGAATATCTGACGTATCCTTGCTTTATCATCCCAAAAAATCCATATTTTTTTATCTTATTTGATATAAATTTTATCATACTTAAAATTATAGCACATACACATTTTTTTTGATATAATGTTTATATGTTTAATTTTATTAAAAAAGTCTTAAAGTTCTTTAAGAATTATTTGCTTAAGGATCCTATTTTTGTATTAAAATATTCTTCTTCTTTTCTTCAGAAAAAATATAAACCAAGTGCAAAGTTCTACACTAATGATGATTTTCTTACTGAGCTAAAAACTGGTAAATCTTTTATTAGAATAGGTGATGGAGAGATAGGATTATTACACGGGCGTGACATAGTATATCAGAGAGCTGACCCATCACTTATCAATAAGTTAATACAAATAATAGAAAATTATAAGCAAGACTCTAAATACATTCTAAGTATACCTATTTTTGTTAACATGACGAATGAAGAATTAGGGAAAACTAAAGGAAAGCTTTCTTGTTGGTTGCCACTTAAAATAGAGTTCTTTAGAAGATTTAATAAAAACATGAGATACTTCGATGCTCACACTTTTTATAGAAAGAATTTTTTTGAAGAAAATATCTATGAGTATTTGAAAGATAAGAAATTAATTATAAATACATCAGAAAAAAATATCATAGACCAAAAAGAAAATATAGAAAATAGATTTAAAGTAATAGACTGGATAGTTGCAAAGTCTCCAAATCCATTTGACTTATATGCAGAGACTACAGAAAAAATAAATAATATCTTAGAAAGAGAAATAGAGGGTGGTGTAAAAAAAGAAGACATGGTATTAATTTTAAGTAGTGGCCCAATGAGTAAAGTTCTGGCTTATGATTTTTCAGAAAAAGGAATACAGAGTATTGACATAGGTAAAGGTTTTGAGCAGTTATACAATGATAAAAATTACGAAGACGAGATATGATCATATCTAATTTTTAAGATTTTTTATGCTATAATTACATTAAGAAATAAAAAATTAACTTAAGTATATGTGGACAAAAGACACTCAACAAGCAAATAATCTAAACGAAGACCTTAATAATTATAATTTTAACGGTATAAATATATACTGCACACGTGGAGTGCATGAAAAAGCTTTTGAAATGTTTATAGAAGGCATAGAAAAAGACAAAGAGAAGAGCAGGGAAGGAAATTATTTGGTTCTTGGCAGTGGAGAAGGAGCATTTGACGAGAGGTTAATACAGAATGGTTATAAAAATGTAACCAGCGTAGAGTTCTGCGAGGGTATATATAAATCATCAGGAAGGATTTTAATACGTGATTTAAATCAAGATTTTTCTGATATACGAGGAGTTGATAATAAAAAGTTCGATGCCATATTTGCAATAGAAGTAATAGAACATCTTGAAAATCATCATCACTTTACCCGTAATTTAAATTCACTTTTAAACAAAGAAAATATAAATGCTAGCATTTTTATTACCAGCCCTAATGCAGAGAGTACAGTGTCTAGGATTAAATATTTTTTGCGAGGCACACTCAATTATTTCTCGGTAGGGGAGATGGTGGGTACGGGACACATTAATCCTGTTTTTATGCATGTATTCAGATACTCTTTGGAGAAAAATACTAACCTAGAGATAAAAAGAATAGAGACAAATGTAAGCGTCTGGAATATGTCACAGTATCCCACCTTAAAGCAAAAAATATTAACATTATGTTTATTGCCTTTTTCATTAATTATGAAAAATAAAGACAGTAAACAGATTAATATTTTAGAAATCAAAAATAAATAAATATGCAAAATCTAAAAACCAAGATTAAGAATATCGCTAGAGAGAGATTGCCAAGTAATGCTTATTCTTTTTTTTATAAAAGTTTTAAACATATATCTAATTTAAAATCTAAGTATATAAATAAAAATAGTGTAGTGTTAGACCAAAAAAGATTAGATCTAGATACTAGTTTTACTCAGGCAGATTTTTATGATTTTGGATTAGATGAAATTAATTTTAAAATTTTTTTAAACCCAAGTAATGGCGGAGTAGATTATGAGATACATGCGAATCAAAACTTTGAGCCGGGCATACTTAATCTTTTTAAAACAGAATTAAAAAGGCAAGATGTTTTTTTAGATGTTGGTGCTAATATCGGACAACATTCTATGTATGCATCTTATTTTGCAAAAAGAGTAATATCTTTTGAGCCAATTAAAAGATTATATGATCAATTTAATAATTCTGTATTTATGAATAATATTTTCAATATACAAATATTTAATTATGCACTCGGTGACAAAAAAGAAGAGCTAGCAATATATTCAAATGACATAAACATGGGAGCCTCTTCTATTCTGGTTAGCGAGAATAGGTCAGTGGAACAGGTTATAAAAGTTTTAAGATTAGATGATGAGTACGAAAATATGAACATGGAAAAAGTAGACTTTGTAAAAATAGATGTAGAAGGATATGAGTTAAATGTTTTAATGGGCATGCAAGAAATTATAAAAAAATACAAACCAAAGATATTGGTTGAGTTCACCCCATTTTTCTATAATAAAGTAGATGTGAGTATAAGCAGAAGACTCTATGATTTTCTTGTAGAAAATAAATATGACATATGGGATGTGGGTAATCTTGGAGAAAAATATATAAAAGTAGAAAACTTTGAACAAATAAAATATTTAGACCAAACTAATTTGTTTTGTAAAACTAAATTAGTAAATTAAAAACTATGATACCAAAAATTATACACTTTATCTGGCTTAGCAAAAAGAATAAACCAAAATCTTTTGATTTAGCTTTGGAGAAAATAAGTAAATATGCGCCAGACTTTGAAGTTAAGATCTGGACAGAAAAAAAGATGAGTAATTTTGCTTTGCCTCAATATTTTTACAAACTACTTTCAGAAAAAAGGTGGGCACTCGCTTCTGATATATACAGACTTCATGTCCTTCAAAAAGAGGGGGGTGTTTATTTTGACACAGATCAGATCTTAGTAGCAGGCATTAATGACCTTTTAGACAATCAGATGTTTATCTCTAAATACCATGAAGTGGATAATTATTATGGTTTTGGTTTATTGGGAGTAAGTAGTCATCATGCTTTTCTAAAAAGAATGATAGATTTTTATGATACATATAATGATGATAAATATATTATAGTAAATAAAATAGGCTCTGACATTATAAATAATATCTTAGAAATAGAAAAGTTAAAAGTAGAGAAAAGTATAAAAATATTAGGTCAAGATTATTTTTATCCACTAACCAAAGCTGAGTGGACAGAAAATACAAGAAGTTACCACATGGCGAATACTTCGTGGATACCGATGTATAAAAAAATACTTTTCAGGATACCTTTTTATTTAGAAATAAAAAATATCTTTAAAAAATATTTACCAGAAAAAATAAAGAGTAAAATATTTAAGACAGACTACTTATAAAAGTTATTATTTATTTTTTATAAGCAGAATCATTGTGTATACCAGAGACAAAAGCACTTCTTTTTTGGAAAACTGAAATAGGTGAGTATCCATAAAATTTTAGATTAGTCTTATTTTTTGCAATATTTGGTAATTTATCAGCTGGGTAAACTAATTTTTTGTTTACGTCTAATAATTTTCTAGCACCTTCTTTTGAAATTAAGTATGCTCCTGCAAAATATAGTGGTCTTAAAAACTTTACTGGACCCCCTATTTTAAATGTTTTATACACGTGATTCCTAGCTCCCTCTAGGAGAGACAGTGGTATTATATAAAAAGATTTTAATATAGAATAAGAAATAAAATTAAACGACTTAACTATAGAAAAATTATTTTTTCTATAGTTAAGAATTATTGTACTTACCCAGTGTCTTATAAAGTAGACTCCAGGTTCTGGGTAGTCAAATAATAAATAATCCCATTTCTTGTTTTTATTATTTTTTTCTATTTCTTTTTCTATTACTTCTTTGAAGTTTTCTGGCATTTGCACATCATCCTCAAGTATCAGTCCATAGTTTTCTTTGCCATTTAATATCTTTTCTATGCATATTTTATGTGATAAGGCACAGCCTTGTTCTCCTTTGTTCATGGACCTACCGTTAACCTTTTTTGATAACTCATCATCATAAATACCAGTAAAATCATGTTCTATACCATATATTCCATAAAATATCTCAAAGCTAATTTTCAAATTATCTAATTGCCTAGTCATGAATTCTAGCCTGTCTGTATTAATTTTAACGTTTATAACGTAGGTATTAAAGTTTTTATTCATGGTTTAATTTTAACACACACGATACTTTTTTAAAAGCATAGTATTACAAGTGCTGTCACTTTATAAAAATCTATTTTAAGATTTTTATGTGATAGATTTTACTTTATATTTTCAAAGATGAACCAAGTGTAAAGTTGTAAATTGAAATAATGCCCATCCTTCTGAGAGTAATTTTTCTTTTGCACATTTAGTTTGTAATATGATTTTTAATTTTTCTTCTTAAAACTTTCTCATACTTTGCAATTATTGTTGAGATAATTATAATACAAATAGCGACAGAAATAGAAACAAAAGATATTTTTCCGTAGCCAGTATTTTTAGTAAATAAATTAATAAACAGTGATCCCACTTTTTGATGTAATAAGTAAAGTGGGTAAGTAACAGCTCCAAGAGTCATAAAAATACTCAAATACCTTTTATGGGTTATGTATTTTGAAAAAATAACGGCAAGAATAGAAATAGGGAATATTAGTAAGATAATAACAGTGGCATAAAAATCAAAATTACCAAAATTGTTACTGACTGTAGGATATTGATGTAATTTTAAATTAATATAGTGAGGCATAAGAAAAGCAGATATTAAAAGTATATAAGATTTTATATTCTCAAAATTATTTTTTGTGACTTCTGTGCCACTTTCTAAACCTTTTTTTGAATTATTATAATTTTTATACATAAACCCCATAACTCCACCAAAGACAAAATAAGGGGAGTATCTAACCAGTGCTAATTTGGATATAAATAATTCTTGCATATTAAAAGTAAATATTAGAAATGTTGCAGTTAGCCAGAGGAAGTAAAAATTAAGAAGGTTTTTCTTTTTAAATAAATATACAAAAATACCAATGTATATGTAAAAGAGTATTTCTATTGTTAATGTCCAGTATGAGCCATCTATCATATTGACTGTCTTGCCATTATTTATTATTAATAAATTAAATAAATATTTTGGAAAAGATAATGCTTCTATTGTATTATTATACTTATCAAAAATCAAAGTTGTGATGTATGTAAAACTGGCGATAATCCAGAAAAGTGGGTATAGACGCAAAAATCTGCCAAGAAAATAATCTTTTAGATTTGTTTGTAATGAAAAATAAATAACAAATCCGGAAATAATAAAAAACAATTCAACCCCAAGATAGCCATATTTTAGCCAAATAGATATGATGTTATCAGGCTTTAAATAGGTCGAGAAATAATGAAAACCCATAACTGACAATGCTGCAAAAAAACGGAGAAAGTCTATGAGTGGAAAATAAGTTTTTTCTTGCATATTTTATTTACTGTGACCACCTACTGCACGCCTTTTTTTGAAAGTTTTTAATACAGAGTAGAGTGTTCTAATCTCTAGATAAAAGATTATTTTTAAAATAGAGGGAATGCTTAGTTTTTGTAGTTTTTTTAAATCCAGCATCTCTGTCCACATTAGCCAAGTATTTTTTGTGTATTTATTTTTAAGATCTGCTGTCATGCCATCTACTAGGTAACCTTCTGTATTTGTAGTATTTATATTTTTGTATAAAAAGTTGTTAGGTATCTGTATAAAGTAAAAAACCTCTTCTCCGTTTTTTATGTTGTTTGAAAAGCGAAATCGCGTAGCGATTTCGCTTTTAATTATATGTGTGGCATCACCAGAAAAGTTTTTAAATACTAAGTAGTTTAGAAAATAATTTAAATATTTTTTATCTGTTTTGTTTCTTGTTAAGCTTTTATCTTCCACGCTTCTATTAGTGACCAGCCAAGGTATTTCTTCTTTGTATTTCTTTTTTAATACTTCATTTATTTTAGAGAGAGAATCAGCGTGTAACCAGTCATCGTCATCTAAGAATATTATATAGTCACTACTTTTTGAAATATTTTCTAAGGCAAAATTTTTAGAAAAATTATTACCCTTGTTCTTGCTATTTTTAAAATATTTTATTTTGGAATTTGACAAGTATTCTGAAGTATTTTTTTCATAGTTTTCTCCACTATCATCAATTATAATCATCTCCCAATTCGTATGATTTTGAATCAGCACACTTTGAGTACATCTATTTAATGATTCTGGTCTTCTGTATGTTGGAGTTATTATTGAAAACATTAATTCTTTTTGCATATATTTTATTTAATTTTTATGTAGTATTACGCAGTCTTTAAAATCTTCTTTAAAATCTTTTTTATTTTCAAGGTATCTAATATTTTTATTATTATATTGTGTATCCCTATTTTTTTGACAAGCTTCACCAGTGGGTGTCCCCAAGAATAATTCCACATATGCACGGCATAGCTTTTTTCTGGTGCTGTAGAAGTGTTTTTTACTGTATCAAATAAAAAATCTTTTATATTATTGGCAGTATAAGGATAAAAATATTCTGCTTCAAATATTTTTATTTTATTTTGTTCCAGTTCAGATCCGCATTCTTCAAAAACATTCGTTAATACTCTGGGAATAGTAGTTATCTCATCTGTATTAGTCTCATAAAAATCTAAACATTTTTTTATAAAAGCATTTTTAGGAGAGCAGGCTATCATGCCAGCACTAATGTGTAAGATATCTTCTTTTCCTAATACCAGCTCAAAATCAAAATCAATAAAATCGTCAAAGCTTTTTAATATAAACATATCAGAATCCAAATATATCCCACCTTCTGTGTATAATATCTTTAATCTAGCATAATCAGAAACAAAAGCCCATTTTTTTTGTTCATACATTTTTTTTGCAAAAGCAGATTCATTAATATCAAAGTTTTCTTCAGACCAGAATTTTAATTCATAATTAGAAATATCATTTTGCAAAACTCTTTTTATGCTTTTTTCACAATTTAAAATTACTTCATTTTTCTGATTATCTCCAAACCAAATAGTGTGTATTACTTTAGGTATTTTATTTCTGATATTAGAAATGTTTTGCATATTTTTATTTGTTAGATAAAGTTAAGTATAGGTTTTTAGTTTCACTTATCATATTTTCTAATTTGAACTTTTCTGGAACACCCTTCCCCGTCTTTTTGTTGTGTGTGTTTAGTATATTTATAAGTTCACTGTCATGGGTATATAGCGTAGAACCTCTTACCTCTTCTAGCACTTCTGGCACACCTCCAACATTACGTGCAACTACTGGTAGTCCAGCCATTGCTGCTTCTAACAACACATAACCCATAGCTTCGGTATTAGAAGGCAGTAAGAATATATCAAATTGAGGCAATATGTTATGGGCTGATTTTACATGACCATGCATAGTTACTTTATTTTCCACTCCTTGTTCTGTGATTTCTTTTTCTATTTTAGATTTTAATTCTCCATCACCTATGATGTGATAGTGTATGTTTCTCATAAATTTCAAAAGACGTATTACACTTATGTGGTTTTTACTTGCATGTAATTCACCTATAGATACCATATGTTTTACTTTGCTTCCACTTGAAAGTTTTGGTAAGTCTTTGTATTCTATTTCTTTTACTCCATTGTATATAACTTGTATTTTATTTGATAAGTATTTTGAGAATTTAAAAGCAGAACGGACATTTTTTGATACAGCAATAGTCTTGTGTGACATAACAATAATTACAGCACATAATATTTTAAAGATGGCTCTAGAAAGAATACTTCTCTTTTCATTAAAAGGCCAACCATGTGCTGTAAAAATTATTCTATTTATACCAAGCATGCGAGAAACTATTGACCCAGTAAAAGCTATTTTAGAACTGTTGAGGTGTATAATATCTGGATTTATTTCTTTTATAATTTTATATAACTCTAAAAACCCAAGTAAGTCATAGTATATGTTTACATTTTTTTTTATATTTTTAAGGGTATATACTTTTACACCCTCTTCTCTTAATCTTTTTGTTAATTCACCATCATTGCCTATTAATACAGACAGGTCGAATCTGTGTCTTATTTCTTGATTAGTGGCAATATCAAAAACATATTTCTGAGCTCCTCCCCACTTTGCTTTTGTTATGGCTATTAATAGTTTTTGCTTCATATTCTTAGCTTAATTATAGCATAAAAACTCTGCGCGCCGAAGGCGCGCAGAGTTTTTATTTTTTTATAGTTTTAAGCCCTTTCTACATACTCACTCGTGTCAGTATTTACTATTATTTTGTCTCCAACTTCTATGAATAGTGGAGTAGTTACTTTTCCACCAGTTTCAAGTGTTACTAACTTGTCACCACCACTTGCTGTGTTGCCTTTTATTGCTGGCGGAGCATCTGTAACTTCTAATGTCATTTTAACTGGTAATTTTATGCCAATTATCTTTTCCTCCTCATCTTCACCCCAAGTTTTGATATCTACTATTGTGTTTTCTTTTAACCATTTTTCTTGATCGCCAATAAGAGTAGATTCTACAATATATCTCTCTTTTGGATCTTTTGGACTACAGAACCAAAACCCTTCTTTTGCTTTATATAAAAACTTTCCTTCTTTTCTATATATTTCCGCTTCCTCTACTGTGTCTGAGGCATGAAAAGACATAGGTATCACACGACCATTAATAAGGTTACGTAACTTAACTGCATTTTGTGGTTTTCTCTTTTGAGTGCGAGCTACGTGAGATTCTAGAACCTCATAAGGTTCCTCATTATGTATTATAAATTTTTTTGGTTTTACTTCTGAATAGTCTAATATTGCCATATGTTTATTTTTAATTATGAGAACATTATATCACAAAAGTTATTTTTATGGTAATATAAAAACAGATATGCAAAACCAACAAATGCCAATATTTGTAATCAGTTTACCAAAAAGTTTAAAGCGAAGAGAGAGTATGGAAAAACAATTTGCTAATGTGGGTCTTGCTTTTGAATATAGTAAAATAACAGAAATAAATTACAAAAAATATTTTTAATAACCTATCAAAAATAAATATAAAGAAGTAGTATTATACTTAATATTTATGTGTTATAATGCTAAGTAAGATATAAAATAAATTAAGAAAAAGAGTATGAAGTATTCCAAAAAATGGCTACAAGAATATATAGAAGAAGCTTTGCCAATAAATGCAGAAATAGAAAAAGCTTTGAATGCAAAAGCTTTTGAGGTAGAAGGAATAGAAAATATTGAAGGGGATAGTATTTTTGATATAAAAGTTCTCCCGAATAGAGCTCATGATGCACTAGGTCACATGGGTATGGCCCGTGAATTATGTGCTTGTCTTGATTTAACTATTAATAGCAAAGTAGAAAAAGAAATAGAAAAGCTAAAATCTAAAATAAACACTTCTGATGAAAAAGTTTCGGTAGAAGTTATGGATGAAAAATCTTGTAGCAGATTCATGTCTGTAAAAATAGATGGAGTAAAAGTGGTTGAGACACCAGTCTTTATAAGACAGGCTCTAGAAAATATAGGTCAAAAGAGTGTAAATAATATAGTAGACATTACTAATTATGTGCAGTTCACCCTGAACAAACCAATGCATGCCTATGATGCTAATAATATTGAAGGTGGAATAATAGTAAGATATGCAGAATCTGGAGAAAAACTAGTGACTTTAGATGACAAAGAATTAGAATTAAATTCAAATACTTTGGTTATTGCAGATAGTAAAAAAGTCTTGGGATTGGCTGGTATTAAGGGCGGTAAATATTCTGGAGTAAAAGAAAATACAACAAGTATTATTTTAGAAAGTGCGAATTTTGAACCAGTGCTAATAAGGAAGACTTCACAAAAATATAATCTTAAAACTGACGCTAGCAAGAGATTTGAAAATGGCATATCAGACCAGCTAATAGAAGATGGATTATATTATACGCTTAAATTAATTTTAGATTATTGCTTAGACGAAGAAGCTGTTAAAAATAACAAAGTAAAGATATCAGAAGTTACAGATGTTTGTAATAATAAAAAGAAAAATAAATACTTTATCGGAGTAACTCAGACTGAGATAAATAGTCTCCTCGGTAGTAATTTTGAAAAAGTGGTAATAGAAAATACTTTTAAAAGATTAGGATTTGAATATGAAGAGATAAATACTTTGGATTTTATAAAAAATAGTATAGAAAAAGTAATAGGCAGCAAATATAAAAACCCGTCTAACGTGCAAAATGATGCACCAGAGTATTTTTCTTGTTCATCACTCGTCTCTTATTTATTTAAAGGGATTTGGATGCCATCAATGTCAGTAGACAAATATGTTTTTTGTAATAAGATAATTACAGGAGACATTATAGATGAAAGTATTTTGGAGTATGGAGACTTGGTATTTGCAAATACTGGTGAAGGTAAAATAAGATATGAAAGCCTAGAGTATATGCGGGGTACAAAAGTAGAAGCAGGAGTGGACCATGTTGGTGTCTATATAGGTGAAGGAAAAATACTACACTCCACAAAAGTCCATGGGAAAGTTGTATCAGAAAGCATTGTTGATTATAGGAACAATAGAAAGGTTGTGGGCGTGGGCAGAGTGTCTGAAAATCTTGAAGAAAAAAGATACATAATATATGTGCCACATCAGAGACTAGACCTTAAAATAAAAGAAAACATAATAGAAGAAGTGGGTAGAATTATTGGTTATGATAAATTAGTGCCAACATTACCAGATCTTAAATCAAAAAAAGAGAATAACAGTGAAAAAAAACTAGAAAAAAAAGTGGGTATAATAAACAAAGAATTATATTATCAAAATGCAATTAGGAATATTTTATTTAAAAATAGTTTTTCAGAAGTGATGAATTATTCTTTTGTAGAAAAAGGTGAATTAACATTAGTAAAAGCTGCTAGCACTAAAAATAAACTTCGTACAAATATAAGTGATGGTATGCTAGAATCTGTGCAGAAAAATATCAATAACATGCCTTTGTTACATTTAGATATTATAAAAGCATTTGAATTTGGAAAAGTATTTGATAATAACGGAGAAAATTTTAAATTATGTATGACTTACGATAATGGTAAAAAGAAGAGTAATTTCTCTGAGGATGTAGACACGATAGTTAGTGAGATAAAAAAGGTATTAGAAGCATGTGTGAAGCCAGATGTAAAAGATTTAAAAATAAATTACGAAGTTAAAAATATAAAGCCATACATAATCGAAATTGATTTTGACGATATTTTAAAAAATCTTGAAGAAAATATTCAGAATAATAAAATAGAAGTAGAGTATATAAATACAAATATAAAATATAAAAGCTTTAGCCAAATGCCTTTTGTTATTCGTGATGTTGCTTTTTGGATTGAAGAAAATAAAAACATAGATAATATTTTAGAAATTATAAAAAGCGTAGCAGGTGATCTGTGTGTTGAAGTGGTGAAATTCGACGAATTTAAAAAAGAAATAGATGGAGTTATAAAAACATCCTTGGGGTACAGACTAATATATCAGTCTTTTGACAAGACATTAACTGATGAGGAGGTGAATGTGCAAAGTGACAAAGTCTATGAAAAGCTAAAGGAGTTAGGGTTGGAAGTAAGATAGAAAATGTGTTATAATGTAATAAATTAAAAAATATTTTTTAATTGGAGACGTGGCTGAGTGGCAAAGTTTTGCAGCGGCACCTCACTGTGAGGTTAAACAGAATTGGAGACGTGGCTGAGTGGTCTAAGGCACCTCACTGCTAACGAGGCGACCCGTCAACGGTCCGAGGGTTCGACTCCCTCCGTCTCCGCAAAAAAATTATGAGTAATTCTTCGCCAAAAACAATAAAATTATTTTTACCCGAAGGTGATCCAACCGGAGTAAAAAAAGTTCAAATAAGTAATTGGTCAGGGATAGCTTTTGTAATACCTCGCAATAAACTTGATTTTGTAAATAAGAGAGAAGAGTTAAGTAAGCAGTCTTTATATTTTTTAATAGGTGGTACCTCAGTTAGTCCAGAGGTTTATGTTGGAGAAGCAGAAAATTTTCAAAAAAGAATAATACAACATCAGTCTAAAGATTTTTGGAACACGTGTGTAGTTTTTTTGGCCAAGGATGAAAATTTGTCAAAAGCTCATATTAAATTTTTAGAAGCCACATTTGTCAGTGACTGCAAAAAAGCGAATAGGGCAAAATTACATAACGGCAATCAGCCAGATGGATCTAAATTGTCAGAAGAAGATGAGAGTGATATGATTGAATTTAAACAAAACATAAAACTTATTTTATCAGCCATAGGATACACCTTCCATGAAATTGCTTCCATAGAAAACAAAAACTATGATAATTATTTTATGAAATGGAAGTCTTTGACAGCTGCTGGAATATACACGTCTGAGGGTATTATCGTGTTGGAAGGTTCTCAGGTCAGTAAAGAAGAGGCTCCGAGTATTCATGAATATTTACACAATTTGCGTACAGAAAAACTACATGAAAAAATTATCTCTGATAGAGGTGATTATTTACAAGTGGATCAAAAAATTACTTTTTCAAGCCTATCTACAGCAGCAGGATTTTTAATGGGCAGATCTGCAAATGGATGGAATGAGTGGAGAAATATTGAAGGCAAGACCATAGATGAAATAGAAAGAAAAAGCTTAGAAAAAAAATAATATTTTTTATGTTAAAATAAAACTATGCAAATCAAAGAACTTGGGCACGTAGTGTTATATGTTTCAAATTTAAAAACCTTAGCAGATTTTTATAAAGATACTTTAGGATTTAATGAGATACACAGAGATGTGCATACTGCGTTATTTTCTTCTGGACGCACTCATCACGAACTGCTTCTAATTGAAATCGGAGAGGATACAACAAATAAAAATAATCTAGGAGAGGGTGTACACAAAATGCCAGAGATAGGTCTGTATCATATTGGCTTTAAAATAGGGGACACTGACGAAGAGCTAAAAGACGCAATAAAAGAGTTAACAGAAAAAGGTGTAAATATAACGGGCTCAGCGAATCATCATGTCACTCACAGTCTATACATAATGGACCCAGATGGTAACGAGTTAGAATTGTATGTAGACGTTGATGAGACGTGGAAAACAGATAAGTCTAAAATAATAAAAAGGGCAGAAAGATTAGTTTTGGATTAAATAGTCCGTCGGTTAAGATTTCCCATATTCTCACGTTTATGTTATAATGTTTCTCATACACGCACCTCTGCTGAGGCGTGTGTATATGCGCGAATAGCTCAGCTGGTAGAGCACTCGACTGATACTCGAGCGGTC